>CAZTXD010000047.1:0-5980 GCA_964617995.1 uncultured Acidimicrobiaceae bacterium | reverse complement strand
GGTGGGCTGGAACCCTGGGTTGCCTTGCCGTGTCGTCGGCGGTGAAGTTTGGGTCGTGGCCCCCGTTCTCGGTGGGCTGGAACCCTGGGTTCCGCTCGGCGTATCGATAGATCCCGCTGGCTGGGCGTCTGCCTGGACGTGCGGGTGGACTGGGACGTCGTTGCCGAGGTGGTCGACGACGCCAACCGCGCCGTCGCCCCGAAGCGACTCCTCTCCCAGCCTCGACGGCCCATCCTGACCGGCGGCGCCTCAAGCGTTGTCGTCGGTGGGTCGATACCGTCTTCGTGTTCCGCCGCGCCAAGGCCCAAACCGAGACGCTATACCGCCAGGGTGTGGCCCGCTGGCAGATCCGCGACCTCACCGGTGCTGTGGCGAGCCTGCAGGCAGCCCTGGCCGCCAGCCCCGGTCCCGATTCGGACGGGTGGTGGTTCTCCGTGTCCCGTGCCCTGGCCCAGGTGGCGATAGAGCAGGACGATCTCGAGACCGCCGCCGGGCATCTGATGCCGTTGCCCGGGACCGGGGTGGGGAACGCCCAGCAGAGCGCCCTCCGGGCCCGGTTGTTGTGGCTGCGAGGCGATCATCGATCGGCCGAGGCCCTCGTCAGCATGGCCGTTGGGTTCCTCTCCGACGACCAGGACGCAGACGTGGGGAACCTGATGAACGGCGCTATCGCCCTCATGTGGTGCGGCGAGGTGCTGGCCGAGCTGGGATACGGCAACGAGGCGTCTCGCCTGACGGGGATGGCCCGCACCCGCATCGACACTGCCGCGGTCCACGATCCGGTTCTCGACTCGGGGCTGGCTCTGGTGGAGGCCTCGGCTGCACGTCTCGTGGGGGACACGGACACCGCACTCGGCCTGCTGGAGGCGATCGACACGTCGGCATCTCCCGAGTTCGGTATCCAGGTCAAGTGCGAAGCGGCCCGCCACGCGTGGATCGGAGGGGACCAGGACACCGCCCGCGCTCTCTACGCCGAGGCGGCCGCCGAGGCACAGGCACGCAGTTACCCGGCAATGGGCCGGACGATACGGGCCGAGTCGGTTTCGGGACCGCCCGCCGCCAGGAACGCGGAGTCCCCCCTCGAGGACTGGGGCAGGGAGCACCTGGAGGAGCTGGCGGCCGAGCAGCGTCCCTACGCGGTGGTAGCCCGGCTGGTGGTCGAAGGTTCCCTCGCCCCCTACTCCGAGCTGGAGCAGCGAGTCTCCCGGCGGTTGCAGGAAGCCCCTGAGCTGGGTTACGTCGACACAGCCGGCACGGACGGTCATGTCTGGGAGCTGTTCCTCGAAGGCGAAGACCCCGATGCCCTGTGGGAGGCAGTGGCGTCGTTGGTGATTCCACTGGCGGCGGTGGGTAGTCGGGTGGTGATACGCCGTGGTGAGCAGGTCCAGACACTGCCCCTTCCCTGAGCACCCCGCGGACGCCCTCCCGGGGGCGGGTTGCGGTCGCCGATTTCGTGTTCATCGCCGCCCGGTGCCGTAGGCTCGCCTGTCAGGATTGGAGGTCGGAGTGAGTCTGATCGACGACGTGCTGGAGATCCTGACCGCGGCGAACACCGACGAGCGGTCCGTCGACCTGGTGCTGGCGTCCATGGCCGGCCCGGAGGCGCTGGGGGCGGCGATGCAGGGGGAGACGGTACCGCGCCCCGGCACCTCACGCGAGGCCGTGGGGGAGGAGGCGGCGGGCGCCTACCTCGCCTCCATCGAGGCGACGGGCTTCCGGGGGATAGGGCCCACCGCCCGGCTCGAACTCGAACCGGGACCGGGCCTGACCCTGGTGGTGGGTCGCAACGGATCGGGCAAGTCGTCGTTCGCCGAGGCGCTGGAGGTGCTGCTCACCGGCGACTCCTACCGCTGGAAGAACAAGCCAGCCGAATGGAAGCAGGGCTGGCGTAACCTGCACCACCCGAGAGATAGCTCGGTGTCGGCGCAACTGGCGGTGGAAGGAGCGGCCGGGCCCACAGTGGCGACACGCACCTGGGACGACGATGCCCGTGACGCCGCCGACGGCGAGACCGTCGTTGCGCCGCATGATGCCGAACCCACCGACCTGGGCGGGTACGGATGGGCCGAGGCCATCGACCTGCACCGGCCGTTGCTGTCGCACCCCGAGTTGGGGGTGGTGGCGGAGAACCCCTCCTCCCTCTTCGACGCTCTCTCCTCCGTGCTGGGCCTCGACGACCTGGCTGCAGCCGCCGACCTGATCCGACGGACCCGTCTCGATGCCGAGAAACCCCTGAAGGAGGCCCGCAAGAAGCTGAAGGACGACTTTCTTCCCGCATTGGCCGAAAGCGAAGACGAGCGGGCCGCAGCCGCAACCGCAGCGATCTCGGGCCGCAGCTGGGACCTGGAGGGGGCCTCCGTCATCGCCGCCGGTCTCGAGCAGGGCACCGACAGCCTCGCCTCCCTCGACCTGCTCAGCCGGCTCACCGTTCCCGACCACGACATCGTCGTCGGGGCGGCGACACGGCTGGAGACGGCGCTGTCGGCGCTGAAGGAACAGGAATGGTCGGAGAGTGGGAGGTCCCGGCGCAGCATCGACCTCCTGGAAGCGGCCCTGGCCGAGCACGCCGACCACGGTGACCAGGCCTGCCCGGTGTGCGGGGTGGGGGCACTCGACGCCGGGTGGCGCACCGACGCCGAGGCCCAGGTCGCCCAGCTGCGGAGAGCAGCCGCCGACTACGACGCTGCCGTCGGGGAGCTGGAGGCAGCGACCCGCGCCGGCCGGGAGCTGGTGAGAAGCGTCCCCGCCGTCCTCTCCGACCCCCCGGAGGGCCTGGACACATCCGCCGCCCGGGAGGCGTGGGGGAGATGGGCGGACCTCCCCTCCGAGCCGGCCGACCTGGCCGCACATCTGCGGGACGCTCACGGCGACCTCTCGACGTCCGTGAAAGACGCGGCCGCCGCCGCCTCCGCCCGGCGCTCCGAGTTGGAGGACGCATGGCGGCCCCTGGCGACCCGGCTCGCCGCCTGGGTGGAGGAAGCCGGGGAGGCGCAGCAGGCCGACGCCCGGGCGAAGACCCTCAAGGTCGCCGAGGACGCTCTCGGTGAAGCCACGATCGAGATCCGCACCCGCCGCTTCCAGCCCATCAGCGATGCCGCCATCGACCTGTGGGAGTCGCTGCGGCTCCAGTCCAACGTCGAGCTGACGGGCGTGGAGCTGTCGGGAAAGGGGACCCGGCGCCGGGTCGACCTGTCGGTGAACGTCGACGGGACTGAGAGCGCCGCCCTCGGTGTGGTCAGTCAGGGTGAGGTCAACTGCCTGGCCCTTTCGTTGTTCTTCCCCCGGGTGATGCTCCCCGAGAGCCCATTCCGGTTCATCGTCATCGACGACCCCGTCCAGGCGATGGATCCGGCCCGGGTCGACGGTCTCGCCCGGGTGTTCGTCCGTGTGGCCGAGAGTCGCCAGCTCGTCGTGTTCACCCACGACGACCGCCTCCCCGCCTCCCTGCAGCGGCTCGGTCTCGCCCACACCACCCTCGAGGTCACCCGGCGTCCCGGGTCGCTGGTAGAGGTGCGGAAGATGATCGACCCCGTCAACCAGTACTTCTTCGACGCCCGGGCGGTGGAGAAGGACGACAAGCTGCCGGACGCCGTCGCCTCCCGGGTGGTGCCGGGGTTCTGCCGTTCGGGGATCGAGGCCGCCTGCATGGAGACGGTGCGGAGACGCCGGATCGGCCGGGGCGATTCCCACCTGGCGGTGGAGCGGGAGCTGTCGTCTGCCCAGCGCACCACCGAGCTGGTCGCCCTCGCCCTCTTCGACGACGCCGCCGAGGGCGGACGGGTCCTGGGCGAGATCAACCGTCGCTGGGGACGGGAGGCGGGTGACGCCTATCGGGATGTGAACGAGGGCGCCCACAAGGGCTTCGGCGGGAGCCTGGGGGGACTGATCGCCGCCGCTCAAAAGCTGGCCACCGGGCTGCGGGCGAGCCCATGAGCCTTCCCGCGAGACTGGTGGAGTGGTCCCGGGCGGTGCTCACCCATCCCGAGCTGGGGGTGGTGGGGGCGTGGCCGCGGGCGGCCGCCCTGCTCGGCCGGCAGGCCCTGGAGGAGGGCATCGACGACTTCTGGAAGCGGAGCCTCCCCACTATGGCCTCGGCCAGCCGCGCCACTCAACTCGCCTGCCTCGACCAGTATCTCCGCGACGACGATCTGGTGCGGGGAGTGCGGGTGGCCTGGGCGGCGCTCAGCCGGGCTTGCCACCACCACGTCTACGAGCTTTCACCCACGGCTCCCGAGCTCGACCACTGGCTGGTGACCGTGGAGACCCTGGTAGCCGGCCTCGACGACAGCCCCACCGGGTGACCCCCACCGCTTCTTTTGACGTGGGCGAACGGATTCTGTTCGCCCACGTCCAAGGTACGCTGAAACCGTTCCCCGTCGTCCAAAGAACCCCCACCTCTCCGTGACTGCGTCATGGTGGAATCCGCAGCGGATAGCCGGCCGGATACCGCTGCCGGAACAGCACGTCCTCGGCATCGGACTCGGCCTCGCTCTCCAGCGTCTGGTGCCTGTCCGCTCGCCGAGGTGGCTGGAGCCGCTGGGTTGGGTCCTGCTGGCGGCGGGCGCGGCGGTCAACGGCTGGGCGGTGAGCGAGCGCGGGGACCTCGACATCGATCGTCCCCGGAGTCTCACTACCACCGGACTGCACGCCCGGACCCGCAACCCCATGTACCTGGGATGGAGCGCCATCCACCTGGGGGCGGGACTGGTGCTCGGGTCGCCGTGGGTAGTGGGGACGTGGCCGGCCACCGCCGTCTTCGTCCACGGCCAGATCCTGGACGAGGAGGACGAGCTGATCGACCTCTTCGGTGACGATTACGCCGAATACCGCCGGAGAGCACCCCGCTATCTGGGGCCGTTCCCCCGGGCGGCCGTCGAGGATCGGTCGTGACCGGGGGAGCCTGGCGACGCCGGGGAGGTCGGCCCGCCAACCTCGGTTTGCTGGTCCTCGTTCCGCTGGGTGTCCTCACCGGGCTGTGGGCCAACGCCACCGGTACGGACTGGCTGATCCATCCGGCGGCGGTGCACGGGGCGGTGGCGGCGGCCATCGCCTTGCTGTCTCCCTGGAAGTCGGTGGTGGTACGCCGGGGGCTGGGTCGGCATCCGTCGGCACGGTGGGCATCGCTGGGTCTGCTGTTGGTGATCCTGACCACCCTGGGCACGGGGATCCTCCACGCTGTTGGCTACCAGGACGGCATCGGGCCGTTGAAGGTGATGCAGGTACATGTTGGCGCGGGCCTGATCGCTCTCGTCCTGGTCGTCGTCCACTACAAGTCGCATCCGGTGCGACCCCGCCGCCAGGACGTGTCACGGCGGATGCTGCTGCGCACGGCGGGGCTGGCGGGAGCGGCGTCGGTGCTGCTGGTAGCCTGGGAGGCGACCCTCGACGCCACCGGTCTGGCCGGTGGCGGGCGGCGCTTCACCGGCTCACACGAGAGAGGTTCGTTCCATCCGGAGCGGTTGCCGGTCACGTCGTGGCTGGACGACCGGGTGCAGCACATCGAGGCGGGAGCCTGGACACTGCAGGTCGGTAGCCGGCGGCTGGAGTATGACGAGTTGACCTCCCTGCCACATGAGGACACCAAGGCCATTCTCGACTGCACCGGCGGTTGGTACTCCGAGCAGGTCTGGTCTGGCGTGCGTCTCGACCATCTCGTCGACCCGGCCACGTGCCGATCGGTGGAGATCCGATCCGTCACGGGATACGCCCGTCGTTTTCCGAGCCGTGATCTGCACAGGACCTGGCTGGTCACCCATGCCGGTGGGGAGCCCCTCAGCGCCGGACACGGGTATCCGGCCCGTGTCGTCGCTCCCGACCGGCGGGGCTTCTGGTGGGTGAAATGGGTGATGTCGATCACCCCGTCCGACCTTCCCTGGTGGGTCCAGTCTCCGTTCCCGTTGACATGACCAGGCGGCTTTCGCTGCCTTATTGGGACCTAAAGGAACGGCCCGCGGCTTCTCTGGACCCTGACGAACGGTAT
>CAZTXD010000046.1:0-24013 GCA_964617995.1 uncultured Acidimicrobiaceae bacterium | reverse complement strand
CATGTCGGGGGGTGACCCCCACCCCCCCCCCCCCTTTGTCGCGCATCGAAGGCGCGCTATCGCGCGCATTCGATGCGCGAAAACGGGTCAGTCCTCCACGGCGTCTTGGGCGGCACCGAATCGCCTCTCGCGGGCCTGGTACTCACGGACGGCGTCCACCAAATGGTGGCGGTTGAAATCGGGCCAGAGGATCCCCGGGAAGTACAGCTCGGCGTACGCCGACTGCCACAACAGGAAGTTGGAGAGGCGATGCTCCCCCGACGACCTGATGACCAGGTCGACGTCGGGCATGTCGGGAACCCACAGATGGGCGCTCACCACGGCCTCGTCCACGTCGCCGGAGGCGATGGTGCCCTCCTCCACAGCGGCGGCGATGGCCGCCACCGCCCGGGCTATCTCGCGGCGGCTTCCGTAGTTGAAGGCGAACACCAGGTTGAGCCGGTCATTGGAGGCGGTCCGGGCGGACGCCTCGGCCATGTGGGCCCGGTTGCGATCGGGGATGCGGGGATCGTCCATGTCGCCGGCGAACAACATCCGGACACCCTGGGCATCGAGGTCGTCGCGCCGCCGCAACAGCAGATCCTCGTTGAACCACATCAGGAACTCCACTTCCTCGACCGAACGCGACCAGTTCTCGGTCGAGAATGTGAAGGCCGTAACCCACTCGATCCCCAGCTCCAGCGCCCCCTCCACGGTGTCGAACAGGGCCTCCTCACCGGCCAGGTGGCCGGCGGTGCGTGGAAGGCCGCGGGCGTTGGCCCAGCGTCCGTTGCCGTCGAGGATGAGGCCCACATGTCGAGGCACCCGATCGAGATCGACCCCCGCCAGGTCCAGGCTCACCCCAGCACCGCCAGGGAGGCGAGGGAGCGGTCGAGGTGGTACTCGACGAACCGCCGGGCGACCCCGATGGCATCGGGCGCCAGGGCGGGATCGGCCGACGGGAGGGCTCCGAACTCGGCGCGCTCCAGACCAGCCAGGTAGGAGGTGAGGCCCGTCTTGAGCCTCACGCCCCCTTCCCCGTCGCAGCGCCGGCACATCACCCCACCGCCGGCGAAGGAGAAGCGGTCGAGATCGTCGGTACGCCCGCAGGCCGCACAGGCATCGAGCGCCGGGGCCACCCCGACCACGGTCGCCAGCTTCAACAGGAACGAAGTGATCAGGTCACGGCCCTCGACTCCTGCCTCGAGGGCGCGGAGACCGCGCTGGAGCAGGAGGAAGAGGCGGAGCGACGACTCGTCCTCCTGGGCCACGGCGTCGGCCGCCTCGACCATGATCCCGGCAGCCACGACCAGCTGGAGGTCGGAGCGGAGCCGGGGGAATCCCTCGATGATGGAGACCTGGGTGATCGTGTCGAGATTGCGTCCTTCGTAGAGGACGAGGTCTACGTGGTTGAACGGTTCGAGGCGCCCCCCGAAGCGGCTCGTCGTCTTCCGTATCCCCTTGGCCACCGTCCGCAGCTTGCCGTGGTTGGGGCTGAGCAGCACCACCACCCGGTCGGCATCGCCGAAGGGGTAGCCGCGCAGCACGATTCCCTGGTCGTTGCGGATCGCCATGAGCGGCTCAGAGTAGAGGAGAGGCACCCGCTCTCACGGCACCTCCGAACAGCCATCTCTGCACCCCTCCTACTCGCAATCGTTTGCTCATTAGTATGGGTAGGGACCGACGGTGAGGAGAGCAATGGGCGACAAGCAGCGGATCAGCTACGCACCCCTCGAGCGGATGACCCCTGAAATGCGTGAGGAGATGGAACGCTGTGCCCGAGAAGGCACCCCCCGACCCGAGAGCTCGGCCATCCGGGCCCACGTGCCCGCCGCCTTCTGGTTCTTCGCCAACGCCTGGAAGGATCTGTTCCGCGAGGGAATCGTCGACCACCAGATCAAAGAGCTCTGCCGGGTCTACGTCTCCCGTTCGGTGAAATGCGAGTATTGCGGCAACCAGCGCTCCGAGAAGGGCCGGAGCATGGGCTTGCAGGAGGGCCAGTACGACGAGCTGATGAACTTCGAGAGCTCCGACCGCTACGACGACCGCCAGAAGGCGGCTCTGGCCTACGCCGAGGCGATAGCCTGGCATCTCGACACCGACGACGCCTTCTGGGAGCGCCTCCACCGGCACTTCAGCGAGCCTGAGCTGGTGGAGCTGGGTTGCTTCATCGGCCTCACCATGGGCCAGCAGAGCTGGCTGCGGCTGCTGAACATCGAGCATCACGAGGTCATGTCCGACACCGACGCCTCCATGGCACCAGGCTTCGAGACGGCTGAAGCGCTGGCGGCCACCAAGGCGTCGGAGGATTACTGGGCCCGCACCTGAACTGGCGGTGGCTCCGCCACCGAGGTCGAGGGGTGAGTCGACCCTCTCGACAGTGTCATAGGGGTCTTGTACGTTCACGGGTATGAGCGAACACACGTCCAAACAGTCCGGGAAACCGGGGGAAGTTCACTCCTGTGTCGTCATCACCACACCCTCATACACCGAACAGCATGGAAACTCACCGGCACCGCCCACCAACCCACCTACACCCGACCCGACCACACCACCCTCCCCAACGCCCCACCCTGAAACGAGACTCCTCCCACCAGCAGCCGTTCGATATCCTCAGTCACCCACAGAGCCGTCGATCATCTCCCGGATGATGTCGGCGTGTCCAGCATGGCGGGCCGTCTCCTCGATCATGTGAACGAGGATCCAGCGCAGGCTCACGTCTCCTCGCCTCCCCGGCACCTTCCGGTTGAGTTCGGAGTCGGCGGCTATCCGTCGGGACTCCTCGCATGCGCGCCGGTATAGGCCGATGAGGCTATCGGCCGTGTCGTCGTCTTCCACCATGAAGTCGGCGTCCGGATCGTTGTCGCTCCAGGGGAACTCCACCTCCCGGGAATCGAAGAACGCCTGGAACCACCACCTCTCCACGTGGGCGAGGTGCTTGATCAGGCCTCCCAGGCTGGTTCCCGACCCTACCGGTGACATCCGCAGGCCGACGTCATCCACCCCCTCCACCTTGCGGATCATCACCGATCGATAGAAGTCGAGGAAGTCGAGCAGCATCTCCCTCTCGGGTGTGTCCTGGGCGGGATCCTGGGGCTTTGCCTCCGGCATCGTGCCAGTATGGGGCCATGGCTCTGCTTGATGACGATCAGTTGCATACCTTCCTGAACCAGAACCCCGAATGGGTACAGGAGGGCGATGCCATCGTGCGCACGTTCGCCTTCGACGACTTCGTGGAGGCGATGGGATTCGTCACCTCGGTGGGATTGCTGGCCGAGAAAGCATTTCACCACCCCGACATCGACATACGCTGGAACGAGGTCAGGCTGCGGCTCTCCACCCACTCCGAGGGCGGGCTCACGGCCAAGGACACCGAACTGGCCGCACAGGTCGACGGCCTTCTCGGCTAGCGCTCAGCCCGGGCTGGTCTGTTCCAACACCTCGGGGCCCGCTACGACGGCAGCACCTCGAGGCACGCCGCCACCCATTCCAGGTTGTGCGACTCGGCCCGGTCGACGTAAAGGCGCTCCAGATTGAGGAGCATCCGGCGGACGATCTGCACCGAGCCCACCGGCCGGAACCAGCTCCTGTCGGCGCGGGGCTTGCCGCCCAGGGCCTCGGCCACGAGACCGGCGGCCTCGTCGAATCCGATCGCTTCTCCGTAATGGAACGGGTCGACGAGTTGACCGCCGGCGTAGACGAGGAAGTGGCCGGGCATCCCCACGCCGTCCATCTCGATCCCGGCTCTCCTCCCGACCTCGATCCAGAGCACCGAGAGTGACAGGGGGATACCGCGCCGGGTGGCGAGCACCGTATCCAGATAGTGATTGGCAGGGGCGTGATAATCGTCGACGTTGCCGCCGATGCCCTCGGCGATGGAGATGACCCGCCTCAGAGCGAGATGGGTGGAACCCTCGACACGAGCCGCCAGGTCGTCGATGCGATCCATCACCGAGACCGTGTCTACCTCGGGGCGAACGAAACCGGCCAGGGCCAGGTTTGCCTCGGCCAGCCTGTCGGCGGCTGCGAGATCGGCGATCCGGACGGCGGCAGCGACCGTGCTCACGTCGCTCAGACTAGGCGACCTCAGGTTTCCTGGAAGCCCAGACGGTCGAGCAGCACCGGCCTGCGCTGCCAGTCCTTCTCCACCTCGACCTGCAGCTGGAGGTTCACGGGCGCTCCGAGCAGCGCCTCCAGCTCGGCCCGCGCTTCCGATCCCGCCACCTTCAGGAGAGACCCGCCCTTGCCTATCACGATTCCCCGCTGGCTCTTTCGCTCGACGATCACCTCGGCCTCGATCGTGACCAACCCGTCCTCCCGCTCGTCGATGTCCTCCACCCGAACCATCAGCGAGTGAGGCAGCTCGTCGCGGAGGCGCTCGAGGAACTTCTCACGGATCAACTCGGCGATGACGAGGGACTCCGGCTGGTCGCTCCACTGGTCGGGAGGAAAGTAGAGCGGGCCCTCGGGAAGCAGGAGCGAGAGCTCCCCCACCAGGTCGTCGATTCCGTCTCCCTCCTGCGCCGACACCGGCACATAGGCTCCGAAGCCCCACTCACCGGCGACGGCGAGCTGGCTGACGACCTCTCCCCTGCCGGCGGCATCCACCTTGTTGACCCCCACCACCACCGGGGATCCCGACTGCCCGGCCCTCTCGGCTACCAGGCGGTCGCCGGGACCTATCGGGCCGGTGGCGTCGATCACCATGAGGACCGCGTCCGCCTCCTCCAGCGAGGAGAGAACACGCCGGTTGAGCCGGGACCCGAGCTCGGTGCGCGGGCGATGCAGGCCGGGTGTGTCCACCAGCACCATCTGCCATTCCGGATCCCCTTCGACGATCCTGGTGAGGACCCCCCGGATGGTCGACCTGGTGGTCTGGGGTCGTGACGAGGTTATCGACACCTTGTGACCGACCAGCCGGTTGACCAGCGTCGACTTCCCGACGTTGGGTCGGCCTACCACGGCCACGAAACCGGATCTCATCCCTGTAAGCCTCGGCCGGCTGTGACGATCACCTCCGCTACACGGCGGCCCTGCATGCGGGCTACCGACAAGGAAGCCGAGTCGATGTCGAAGCTCTCTTCCTCCTCGGGGACACGCTCGGCCAGTCCCAGGACGAGACCCGCCACGGTGTCCCAGTCACCGTCGGGCAGCTCCGCCCCAAGCAGCTGCCCCAGGCCCTCGACCGACAGCCGGGCATCGACCTTCCAGACACCGTCGCCCACCGCCTCCACGAGGATCTCGTCGTCGTCGGTCTCGTCGGCGATCTCCCCCACCAGCTCTTCGAGTATGTCCTCGATGGTGACCAGGCCGGCGATCTCCCCGAACTCGTCCACGACTATCGCCATATGTGTCTTGTTGGCCCGCATCTCGGTCAGCAGGTCGTGTATCTGTTTCACCTCGGGGACGAAGACGGCCGGTCGCATCACCGAACGGGCCGTGGTCGCCTCACCGTCACCGGTGAGTCCGGGCAAGAGATCCTTGACGAGCAGCAATCCGATGATGTCCTCGCCCTCGGTCACGGGAAACCGGGAATATCCGTGCTCGACCGACGCAGCCGCCACCTCATGGGGATTGGCATCGGCGTCGACGGTGACCATGTCCAGGCGTGGGGCCATGACCTCCCGGACGATGGTCTCGGAGAACCGGAGCACCGATGTGATGAGGGCCAGCTCGTCCTCGTCGTCTTCGCTCTCGCCCTCTTCCCCGTTCCCGTTCCCGTTCTCATCCAGGGCCGGCTCGGCGGCCCAACCTCCCAGGCGGACAGATGCCACCAGGAGAGGCGCCGAGCGATACGCCACCGAACGGGGCCGCCATCGCCCTGCCAGTCGGGGCAGGACGTCCCCCAACCCGATCACCACGAGCACCACGACCGCCACCCCCCACACCGGCCATCTCCTCTCGGCGGCGAGCGCCGCCAGGGCAACCGCAACCACCAGCAGGGCGCTGCCCACCATCCCCACCGCCGGGTATATACGAGGCCGATCGTCGAGGAGCAGCGCTACTGCCCGGGCGCCGGCCATGCCATCGGCGGCGTCGTGGTGGGCGTCCGCCCGGGGAATCTGGGAGATGGCCGCCCCGGCGGCCCGCAGCCAACCACCCAGACCGAGGGCCACCAGCGCCAGGACGGCTAGAAGCATGCTCATCGTGGTGACCGACCAGCCGCCTCGAGTATCCGCGCTTCCCTCTCTTCCATCCTCCCCGCGTCGGCATCGTCTTCATGGTCGTAGCCGAGCAGGTGGAGGAGGCCGTGAACCACAAACATCGCCATCTCCTCGTCGAAGTCGCGAGCAAGGGCCGTCGCCTGACGGCGGATATGAGCCGGATCGAGGATCACATCGCCCAGCATCGGCGGCGGCCCGTCGGGGAGCATCCCCGGCGGCCGACCCGGGGACAGGTCCTCGATCGGCAGGGAGATCACGTCGGTAGGCCCCGCCCGCTCCAAGAAGCGCTGGTTGTAGCCGGTCATGTCCACGTCCCCGACCAGGATCACCGACACTTCCGAGTCGGCGGGGCACCCTTCCATCTCCAGGGTGAGCCGTGTCAAACGACGAAGATCGGCCACGTCGACTTCCTCGGTCTGCTCGTCGGCCACGAACACGTTCACAGCCGGACAGGTTGGGTCGCGGCGGGGATGCCGGAAGGTGTTCCGGCCCGCGGTCTTCGACTCGGAGGATCGTCCATGTTTGGGGTCAGCTACCTGGGAAGTTCGGATAGACGATGCGTTGATGGTAGTGCCCCACCAGGGAGCTGAGGAAGGCCTTTCTCATCAGAGTGAGCTGGGCGAGGGTGAGCGGGGACTCCGAAAGCTGTCCATCGTTGACCTTCTCGTCGACCACCCGGTTCATGACCTTCTCGATGGCGTCGGGGGTGGGTTCCTCCTGCTGGAAGACCGCCCGGCACGACGCCTCCAGGGAGTCGGCCAGCATGACGATGGCGGTCTCCATCGTGCGGGGCTTGTGCCCGACATGACGGAACAGGTTGGGGTCGATGTCGGGATCGGTCTTGCGAGCGTCCTCGTAGAAGAACCTCATGATCCCGTCCCCGTGATGGCTGACGATCGCTTCGGCAACCTCCGAGGGGATGTCGAACTTCTTCGCAAGCCGCACACCCTCTGTCACGTGGCGACGGATGATCTCGGCGCTCTCGACGGGATCCAGGTCGTCGTGGGGGTTGGCGATCCCGAACTGGTTCTCGATGAACATGAAGGGGTTCTCGGTCTTGCCGATGTCGTGGTAGTAGGCGGAGGCCCTGGCGAGGAGCGGGTCGGCGCCGACGGCGCGGGCAGCGGCATCGGCCAGGGTGCCCACCATCAGGGAGTGGTTGAAGGTGCCGAAGGCCTTTTCCTGTAGTAGCTGGAGGGCAGCGTGGTTCCGATCGGTGAGATCGAGGAGAGCCAGCGTGGTGGTGATGTCGAACGCCGACTCGAAGAACTGGAGTAGGGCCAGGCCCACCAACGCCGCCGCCAGGGAGACACCGAACGCCCACATCACCGATTGGCCGACCGTGAGGAGGATGTCGTCCTGGGGACCCGTGTGGAAGAACCACGAGGTGGCGGCGGCTATGGTGCCCGCCGCCAGAGCAGCGAACACGGCGGCGTTGCGGAAGGCCCGGCGGGTCGAGACCGAGGACACGAACCCGATCGGAGCCATCGTCGCCAACAGCGCATACACGGTGATCCCCGGATCGCGGGTTCCGACGGCGGTGAGGATGGCCATCGACAGAGCCATGAGGACCCCGATGCGGGAATCGAACAGCACCGTCGTCATGAGGCCGAAGGCGACCGCCGGCAAGACGTACCAGCTCGAGGAATCGGCCAGCAGCACCGTACCCCTGACCGCGCCAGCCGCCATCACGATGAGGATCCCGAGGAGCGCCACCATGCGGGGGCGGGCCCAGAACTCGGGACGGAAGCGGTTC
Source organism: uncultured Acidimicrobiaceae bacterium (assembly GCA_964617995.1). Classification (GTDB taxonomy): domain Bacteria; phylum Actinomycetota; class Acidimicrobiia; order Spongiisociales; family ZC4RG35; genus CAZTXD01. Next base: position 16,114 of record CAZTXD010000046.1, on the reverse strand, counting down.
AGGTAGAGGGCCAGCACCCCCGAGAGGATCGAGAGAACCGCCAGCAGGCCGCCTTCCTGCTGAACCCGGTCACGCACTCCTCCCGTCTCGCTGATGGCGTCGATCTGGAGCTGTGTGAGTCGCTGCCCCTCGCTGGCGATCAGCTCGCCCTCTCCGAAGTCGACCATGAAGTCATCCGGGTCGACCGCCTCGGCGCGCTCGTTCGCCAGGGCGGCGGTGGCCTCGTCGTCGAACGTCCAGTTGGCGAGGAGGAAGTTGGCTACCACCGCTCCCGCCGCTCGTCCGGCGGCTTCATCGCGCTCACCGGTGTCGTTGTAGAAAACCAGCGGCGGGTTGTCGGTAGCCCGGATCCTGGCCTCCTCCAGGGTGATGCCCTGTTCCACACCGGTCTCGTAGATGCGCTGGCCGAACAGGTTCTGAGCCGTCTGGATGGCGGCCTGCTGCACTACCACCATGCGAGATGGCCGGCCGGCGGCTGTGTGGACCACATCCTGGCGGGCGAGGGCGGCGAGGGCGGCAATGTGCTCGTCGGAGATGGGCGTACGGGGTCCGATCAGTTCCACGACTCCCTGAACCGAGAGCATGTCGGGATCGAAACCGACCGGGTCAGCCTGACAGGTCGCTCCGGCAGCGCATTCCATGGTCTGGCTGAGCTCCCCCGTCGAGATCTCGAAACCGGGGAAATCGGGGTCGTTCTCGTCGACGGTGACCGTCACCTCTCCTTCGGTGACGGTGGCAGTGAACGTCCCGTCGGATTGGGTCTCGGTGCGAGCCGACCTCACCGACGACTCTATCGCCACCGCCAGCGAGGGCAGGGGAACATCGGCTACCTCGCCCGCGAGGGCATCCTCCGGTAGCTCCGAATCGAACTCGCCGTCTCCGTCGGCATCTATGAAGAGGAACCCCTGCACGAGCACCTCACCCGGTGGGATCGTGGTCGTTGGGACGGTCGTGGGGGTGGTCTCCTCCTCTTCGGCTTCGGTGGTGGGGGTGGTCTCCTCCTCGGGAACGGTGGTGTCGGTCGGGCTCTCCGTCGTGGTGGTGGCGGACGGTTCCGGTTCCTGGGTGTCGAATTGGCGGGTGACGGCGGAGACGATGTCGGCGAAAAAGCGTTCGATCCCGTCGATCACCTGGTCCTCGATCTCAGGGCGGGGAACCGTCACGGCCTCGACCGAATCCCGCGCCGCCTGCTGAGCGGCGGCGTAGTTCTCCGAGTGCAGCACCGGGCCGGGATCCACCACCTCGTAATCGCGGAGGGCGATGTCGTTGACCTCCAGTGAGCGGACATCCTCCTGCGCGAGCCCATAGGTGAGGATTCCCCATGCCGCCATCGTGGTGGCTGCGAAGACCGTCAGTCTTATGACCGTCGGACGTCGCATCAGATCCCGCCCTCGGCGTTCTCGAAGCGCTGGTACGCCTCGACGATGGAGGCGACGATCCGGTGTCGCACCACGTCCCGGCTCGTCAACTCGACGAAGGAGACCCCGTCGATGTCGGTGAGGATCCCCCGAACCACGCTCAGACCCGACTGCTTCTGGGAGGGAAGGTCGGTCTGGGTGGCGTCACCGGTAACGACCATCTTGGAGTTGAATCCGAGCCGGGTGAGGAACATCTTCATCTGCTCGGGCGTAGTGTTCTGAGCTTCATCGAGGATCACGAAGGAGTCGTTGAGGGTCCGTCCTCGCATATAAGCGAGCGGAGCGATCTCGATGGTTCCCCGTTCGATCAGGCGCCCGGTCTCGTCGGGTCCCAGCATGTCCCACAAGGCGTCGTAGAGGGGGCGCAGGTAGGGATCGACCTTGGCGGCCAGATCCCCGGGCAGAAAGCCCAGGCGCTCCCCGGCCTCCACGGCCGGCCGTGTGAGCACGATCCGCCGGATCGCACCCGAGACGAGGCCCTCCACGGCGGCGGCCATGGCCAGGTAGGTCTTGCCGGTTCCGGCCGGGCCGATGCTGAAGGTGACGGTGTTCTCGCGGATCGCCTCCATGTAGGAGTGCTGGCCCCGCGTCTTGGGGCGGACCATCTTCCCCCGGCCCACCACCAGCCCGTCGGTGAGCACACCCGAGGGGCTCGGCACCTGATCCCGTACCATGCTCACGACCCGCTCCACCCGTTCGGCGTCGAGACGCTGGCCCTCCTGCACCAGGATCAGCAGCTCTTTGATGACGGTGGTGGCATCCTCGACTTGGGCCGGCTCTCCGCTCAAGGCCACCTCGTTGCCGCGCGCCACTATCCGCACCTCGGGAAAAGTCTTCTCGAGCTGCCTGAGATGGGTGTCGTTCTCTCCCAGCAAATCGAACATCAGATGATTGCTGGGAACGCGAACACGCGATTCAGTGGTGTCGTCGGTCACGCAAAGGGCCAATCGGCGGGGGAACGCTCAATTGTAAGCCGGGGTTCCTCCAAGAGGGAAGATCCCGACCCCGCCTCAGTGTGCGCGAAGGTCCCGGTCGGGCAGGGACTGGAGCATCGACGCCAGGATCGCCAGGTCGGAGCGCCGCACCGCCATACCCCCCGCCTCGGGGCGGCGCATGAGGTGGATCGACGAGAGAAAACGATCTACGATGGCCGCTTCCTCGTCGTCGGCGATGCTGTCGAGATCGATGTCCGCCGCAGTCTCGTCGGCTGCCACGGCGGCGCCGGAAGGCAGGAGCTGCTTGACGGGCATCTCGTAGAGAGCCGCCAGCCGAACCAGGCGCTGGACCGAGAGTGCCCTCTCTCCGCGCTCGTAGGCCCCGAGCACCGACGCCTTGAACTCGTGATGGCTCATCTCCTCGACCTCGGTCAAGGACAGACCCCTGTGCTTGCGCGCCGCCCTGAGGCGCCCGCCCAGGGCGAGGTTGAAGCCTTCTTCCACGTTCACCAGCCTCCCTGCGTTCTCAGATCCTAGTGGCCGCCGGAGGGGCCGTGCGGCGGTGCCAGGAAGACAGCACCCACGACCGCCGCCGTCTCCACCCGTAGGACGGTGGGCCCCAGCGACATTCTCCAGGCCTGCGCCGGAATCTCATCCGCGTCGAGCCCGCCCTCCGGCCCCACGAGGAGGATCGCCCTCGCTGATGGGATCGGGACCGACTCGGGGGGATCACCCGACGGATCGGCCACGACGAGCCGTTCGGGATCGAGGTCTTCGATGCGGCCGCGGTCGACTCCCATGATCCAGGCGCCGCGGCTCTGCTCCAGCGCTGCTTCGATCCACGCCGCCACCTTGCTGCCGGGAGGTGGCCGTCCTTCCGTGTGGCGGGTGTCGATCCAGACGAGCCTCTCCACGGCCAGCTCTGCCAGCTTCTCCACCAGGTAGCGGCATCGGTGCCGGGAGGCGGGCGGGGACACCGCCACGGTGACCGACGACGGCCGGTCGACCGACTGCTCCTCCCCCCGGAGGACGTGACCATCTCCCAGGCTCCCCCGACCGGTGGTTCCGGACCCGTCGGCGTAGGAAACGGGGTCGCCGACGGCCATCCGCAGCACCTTGAAGAGATGGTGTCGTTGGTTGTCAGTGAGAGTCAGGTCGGACGCCGTCCACGGTCCGGGCAGATACAGGTGAGGGACATGGGCCATCAGCGCCGGGCGCGCCGCCATCGACTGGGCTCGCTGGGTCTCTCTCCCCGCAGCTGGGCATAGCGACGGAGCAGCTCCTCTTCCTCGTCGGTCACGTCCACGGGAACGACCACGTCGGCGACCACCACCAGGTCGCCTCGACCCCGCCGTCCGAGACGGCCCATCCCCTCCCCCCGAATGCGGGTCGCCCACCCCGACTGGGTGCCGGCCGGGATGTCGACGGTCTCGCCTCCTCCGCCGATGAGCGGCACCTCCACGGTCGTGCCCAGCGCCGCCTCCGCCAACCCGATCGTCACGTGATGGACGAGGTCGTCGCCGTCCCGCTGGAAGCGATCGTCGTCACCGACTATGACCTCGACGAATAGATCACCGGCAGCGGCCCCGGGTCCCGCAACCTCGCCCCGACCGGTGAGACGCAGCCGCGTGCCCGTGCTGACACCGGCGGGCACCTCGACTTTCACCTCCTGGTCGGCAGCGACGACCCCGCTCCCCCGGCACTCAAGGCAGGGGTCGTCGACCTGTGTGCCGATACCGCCACAGTCCGGGCACTCGCTCACCGTCATCATGGTGCCGAGAAAAGACCGACGGGCCATGCGCACCTGACCGGCGCCACCGCAGGTGTCGCAGGTGATTCGGGACGAACCGGGAGCCGATCCGTCGCCGTCACAGGTGGGACAGCCCCGATCCGCGCGAAACGACACCGACGTCTCGGTGCCGAAGGCGGCGTCCGCCAGTGAGATCGGCACCCGGGTGAGTATGTCCCGTCCGCGGGGACGGGTTCGACCCCCGAAAGGGCCGCCGGCGAAGGCGTCGCCGAACCCGCCCTCACCGAAAACGGACCGCAGGATGTCGTCGAGACCGCCGAAATCACCGCCGAAGAGGTCACCAAGATCGATGGTGTCGCCCCGGTCGTAGCGGCGGCGCTTCTCGGGATCGCTCAGGACCTCGTAGGCCTGGGCGATCTGCCGGAACCTGGCCTCGGCGGAGGGGTCATCGGGGTTCGAGTCGGGATGGGACTGGCGCGCCAGGACCCGGAACGCCCGCTTGATCTCCTCAGGAGAGGCGTCGCGTTCCACTCCCAGCACCTGGTAGTAATCGACGGCCACAGCTGGAAAGGTTAAGAGCTGACGGGAATCGTGTGGAACCGACTCATCCCTGGATCCGATCCTCCAGCTCGCGTGAGACCTCCTCTACCGCCGAGATGACACGCCGGTAGTTCATCCGCATCGGGCCGATGACGCCCACGGTTCCCGATGCCGACCCCGAGTCGTAGGTCTTCGACACCACGGCCATGTCCACATCCGACATCGGCAGCTCGGACCCGATCAGCACCGAGGTTCCGGGCGCCCTGGCGAGGATGTTGAGGATCATGGCCTCACGCTCGACCACCTCCAACACGCGCTGGACCTCCGACAGGTCTTCCCACACCGCCGCCATCTGGCGGGTGCCCCCTACGAACACATCCGAATCGGCCGCCGCGGCCCGCTCGATCATTCCCACGACCGACGAGGCGATGCTCCAGATCGTCTCTCCCAGAGCTCGCCTCTGATCCTCACCCAGCTCGACCGGACCGCCTACCCGAGCGCCCACCGTGGCCGCCTTTATGGCGTGCTCGGTCTCTCCCAGCTCCTCGGGTGAGATCGGCCGATCCATGCGGATTCGGTCCTGGAGCACGCGGCCGTTCTCGGTGACGATCATCGAGAGAACGACATCCGGTGTCAGATGCACCAGATGCACGTCTCGAACCTCCTCGCCGGCCACCCCCGGAGCCACCACGACCGACGGAAGCTGAGTGACGTCCGCCAGGAGACGGCTGGTCGCCTTGAGTAGGTTGGAGAGCTCCATGTGGACCGAACCGAAGAAGCCGGCGATCCTGGCCTGAGTGGCGGCCCGCAAACGGGAGGGCCCGAGATGGTCGACGTAGTAGCGATAGGCGGCCGCGGTCGGCACCCGACCGGCGGAGGTGTGGGGCTGGATGACGAAGCCGTCGCGCTCCAGGGAGACGAGCTCACTGCGGATCGTCGCCGTGGACACCCCGAGGTCGCTCAGCTCGGCGATGGTTCCCGAGCTGACGGGTTCGCCCGATCGGATGTACTCCTCCACGAGCGTTCGGAGGATCTCTCTGCGTCGTTCCTCCAACATGGGCAAAGGGTAGTGGCTCTGCGGAGTCGGAAGTCGGAAGTCAGGAGGTGGAGGGCCGCCACCGCGTAGGGGGCACGAGGTCGGCAGCACCCGGTTGGAGATCGAGAACCGCGCGTTCGGCTTCGTCGGTGAGGAGGGAGACCTTCACACGGAGACGGTCGTCGCTGTGTTCGAGGATGCCGGCCTCCAGCAACCGCCGGCCGTCCGGGCTGGCCAGCAGCGCATCGACACCGGGCCCGTCAGGGACTCCGGCAACCCGGCGAAGGCCCACGAAGAGTCGATCCAGTTCGGCGTCCCAGCCTGTGATCGACTCCACTCCCGATCGCGGCGACGCTCCGGTTTCTATCCGTTCCAGGTAGGCGTCGAGGCGACGAACGTTGCGAAAGCGCTCACCGTTTCGGAAGCCGTGGGCGCCGTTGCCGAACGCCTCGTACTCGCCCTGCGCCCACACCGACAGGTTGTAGCGGCAGGCATGGCCGGGATGGGCCCAATTCGACACCTCGTATCGCACCAGACCGGCCCCGGTCAGGAGGGCATCGGCGAGCTCATATTGATCCGCCTGCAAGTCCGGGTCGGGAGCCGGGGCTCCGGCGGCGACCGCCCTGCCCAGGGGCGTGCCCCCCTCGACCGTGAGGGCATAGCACGACACATGATCCGTGCCCAGTTCCAGGGCTCGTTCCACCGTCTCCCGCCAGGTGTCGAGCGTCTCGCCGGGAGTGCCGAAGATGAGATCGACGCTGATGGAGCGGAAGCCCGACCGGCGGGCCGCGGCCACTGCCGAGGCGATCTGGGCGGAGCCATGGCGGCGACCCAGCGACGACAACACGACGGGATCGAAGGACTGAGCGCCGAACGAGACCCGGTCGTAACCTGCGTCACATAGCGTGTCGGAAAGGGAGTCGTCCCAGTCCTCGGGGTTGGCCTCTAGGGTCACCTCGACGTCACCGGATAGCCCGAAGCTTCCCTTCAGTGCCGCCAGGACCCGTGCCAGACGGGACGATCCGAACCGACTGGGGGTGCCGCCTCCGACGAAGACCGCATCCAGACGCTTCCAGCCCGCCGACGAGGAGATCTCCGACTCCAGGGCAGCCGCGTAGCGGTCAGCGAGATCGTCGCGCCCTTCCACCACGGCGAAGTCACAGTAGGGGCACACCCGGGCGCAGAACGGAACATGGACGTAGGCGGACGCCCAGTTGGCCGCCCGGTCGGCCAGCACAGGGGAGTCGGGTGCGAGCGTCTCAGCTCTCGACACGAAGGGCCTCGACGAAGGCCTCCTGGGGCACCTCGACGGAGCCCACCATCTTCATGCGCTTCTTGCCCTCCTTCTGACGGGCCAGCAGCTTCTTCTTGCGGGTCACGTCGCCTCCGTAGCACTTGGCCAACACGTCCTTGCGCTTGGCCCTGACGGTCTCGCGGGCGATGATGCGGCCCCCGATCGCCGCCTGGATCGGAACATCGAAGAGCTGGCGGGGAATGAGGTCACGCAGCCGCTCAACCATCTTCTTGCCGTATTCGTACCCCCGGTCGCGATGGACGACGGCAGAGAAGGCGTCGACGGGCTGGCCGTTGAGGAGCACGTCCACTTTCACCAGATCGGCCGGCCGGTAGGCGGAGGGTTCATAGTCGAGGGTGGCATAGCCCTTGGTCCTCGACTTGAGCTGGTCGAAGAAGTCGAAGACGATCTCGGCCAACGGCACCTGATAGTCGAGCTCCACGCGTTCGGTGCCCACGTAGCTCATAGTCCCCATCTCCCCCCGCCGGGCCTGAACCAGCTCCATCACCGTGCCCACATGGTTGGAGGGCGTGAGGATCATGGCCCGGACGTACGGCTCCGATATCTCCACGATGGTGGCGGGTTCGGGGAGATCCTGGGGAGAGCGCACCTCTACCTCCTCTCCGTCGGCCGTAGAGACCCGATACGCCACCGACGGCGCCGTGGCCACCAGGTCGAGGTCGTACTCGCGCTCGAGGCGAGCCCGCACGATCTCCATGTGGAGGAGACCCAGGAACCCGCAGCGAAACCCGAAACCGAGGGCCCTGGAGGTCTCGGGCTCCCAAACCAGCGAGGCGTCGTTCAGCGACAGCTTCTCCAGCGCCTCGCGAAGATCCTCGAACTCGTCGCCGTCGGTGGGGAAGATGCCCGAGAACACCATCGGCTTGGGCTCGGCGTAGCCCGGCAGAGCCTGCGACGCCCCCTCGCGGGCGGTGGTGACGGTGTCGCCCACCTTGATCCGGTCGATCTCCTTCTCTCCGGTGATCAAGAACCCCACCTCCCCGGGACCGAGCCCGGCGGCCTCCACGGGTTTGGGAGTGAGGTAACCGATCTCGTTCACACCGTGGACGTCACCGGTGGCCATGAACTCGACCCGGTCGCCGGCGTCCAGATGGCCGTCCACCACCCGCACGTGGCAAACCACTCCCCGATAGGGGTCGTAGTACGAGTCGAACACGAGCGCCCGCAGAGGGGCATCGGGATCTCCCGAGGGTGGGGGGACCTCTGCCACCAGCCGCTCCAGCAGCTCATCCACCCCCCGGCCGGTCTTGGCCGAGACCAGGGAAACGGCCTCCGGGTCGGTGCCGATCACAGCGGCGACCTCCTCCGCCACACGGTCGGGGTCGGCGGCCGGGAGGTCGATCTTGTTCAGAGCCGGGATGATCTCGAGCCCTGCATCCACGGCCAGGTAGGCGTTGGCCAGGGTCTGAGCCTGGATACCCTGGGCGGAGTCGACGAGGAGCAGGGCGCCCTCGCAGGCGGCGAGTGATCGCGAGACCTCATAGGAGAAGTCGACATGGCCGGGGGTGTCGATGAGGTTGAGCACGTATTCCTCCCCGTCCGCCGCCCGGTAGGCGAGACGGACCGTTTGGGCCTTGATGGTTATGCCGCGCTCTCGCTCGAGGTCCATGGAGTCGAGTACCTGCTCTCGCATCTCCCGGGCGGTTATCGCCCCGGTACGCTCGAGGAGGCGATCGGCCAGGGTCGACTTGCCATGGTCGATGTGGGCGATGATCGAGAAGTTGCGGATGCGCGCTTGAGGTGTCACGGGCTCTTCGGGGAGGGGACGGCACATTGTACCGGTTGCCCGACCGCTGCTATCTTTGAGGCTTCTCCCCCTCCTCAGAAGGATTTCGTCTTGGCCAACATCAAGTCACAAGAGAAGCGCAACCGCCAGAACGAGGTGCGTCGGGTGCGCAACAAGGCGGTTCGCAGCGAGCTCAAGACGGCCGTCAAGAGGACGATCGCCGCCGTCGACGCCGGAGAGCCGGCCGACGAGCTGTACCGCGTAGCTCAGAAGAGGATCGACAAGGCCGTCGCCAAGGGCATCATCAAGCCCAACACCGCCGCCCGCCAGAAATCGCGCCTGGCGGCGAGAATCTAGGGCTGCAACTCGGCCGCCACCGGATCGACCTCGGCCAGTCGTCTCAGCACCTCCTCGAACTGGGGAGCTCGAACGAACACCTCTCCCAGGATGCTCCGGGCGTCCTCCACACGCCCGAGACGGGCGAACGCCATCGCCCTCCAGAAGTCCACTTCGACGCCGTGGCGAAGCCTCTCCGCCAGACCGAGATGATGGATCGCCGCCGCCTCGTTGCCGTCGCCCACCGCGGTCTCTGCCCGGCGCAGCTCCCGGTAGGCCCTGTCCACCTCTACGAGACGCCGCAGCTCACCGACGGGGTCATGGTGATCGGCGACGCTGATCTCGACGCCGGCCTCCACTCCCCGGTCCAGTTCCCTGCTGCCGGGCACCACCCGGATGGCTGCCGACTGCACTCCCCGTAGGTCACCGCCCTGTTCCTGGGCGGCCTCCAGTGCCGCCACCATCCTTTCGGGAAGCGTCCCCCTCGACCTCTCGTAGACCTCGGCCATGGCCGGCACCACCGTCTCGTTGGCGAGGAGGTTGCCGAGGGCGGCCCAGCCCTCTCCCACGACGTGGCCGGCGTAGCGGATACACCTTTCGCCGGTGTGAACCGCCACCGAACCCTCGGCACCGAGGAAGGCGACCTGCCGGTGCTCTGCCGCCGCGTCGTCCCTCAGGAGTCGGTGCAGGGCCGTTCGAACGTCGATGCCCTCTCCCATCGCGTCCAGGCCCCTCCATCCGTATGAGGGGTCGGTGAGGGCCTGGGTGACCACAGCTCCCACCCCGAAGCGGACCCACGGTGCCGTGCGGGCGACGTTGAACCAATGCGACTGCACCGCCACTCCGTAGGCCCCCGACTCGGGGTCGTGGGCGACGATCGAATAGGTCAACGGAGCTCAGGCGTGGATGCGCTCACCGGCCGGATCGTAGAGATAACAGGCAACCACGTGTTCGTCGGAGCCTTCCAGGGGCGGCACCTCCACCGGACACGGCTCGAAGGCGTGGGGGCAGCGAGTCCGGAAGCTACACCCGGACGGAGGTTCGAGGGGTGAAGGAACGTCGCCTTCCAGCAGGATGCGGGTGCGGGTCCGTTCGACCTTCGGGTCCGGCACCGGGACGGCGGACAGGAGAGCCTGGGTGTAGGGATGCTTGGGCTGCTCGTAGAGATCGTTGCGGTCGGCAGTCTCGACCACCCGCCCCAGATACATCACCGCGATCCGATCCGAGAAGTGCTGGACGGCGGCCAGGTCGTGGGCGATGAACAGGTAGGTCAGTCCCAGCTGATCCTGGAGGTCCTCGAGCAGGTTCATTACCTGAGCCTGGATGGAGACGTCGAGAGCGGCTATCGGCTCGTCGCACACGATGAAATCCGGCTCCGTGGCCAGCGCCCGGGCGATTCCCACCCGCTGTCGCTGACCGCCGGAGAACTCGTGGGGATAGCGGTTCCGATGATCGGGGTTGAGGCCCACCAGCTCCATGATCTCCCCCACCCGGCTCCGTCGCGCCGCCTTGCCGTCACCCACGTCGTGGATGAGGAGGGGCTCGCCCACGATGTCGGCGATGGACATCCGGGGGTCGAGCGACGCCATCGGATCCTGGAAGATCATCGCCATGCGCCGGCGCAGGGACCGAAGGTCCTTCTTCGCCAGGGCCCGCACGTCGATGCCGTCGAAGACGACCGTCCCGGCGGTGGCTTCGATCAGACGCAGGATCGCCAGGCCTGTCGTGGACTTGCCACAACCCGACTCCCCCACCAGGCCGAGGGTCTCACCCCTGCGAACGACCAGGTCGACGCCGTCCACTGCCTTCACCGCCCCCGTCTGGCGGCGCAGCACCCCGGTGCCGTAAACCGGGAAATGGACCTTCAGGTCACCGACGGTGACCAGTTCCTCAGTCATACAGCTCCTCGGGCTCGAAGTGGCAGGAGACGGCATGGCCGGCCAGCGGCTGACGCAGCTCGGGCCGTTCTGCCGTGCACCGCTCCACTGCGTGGGGGCACCGAGGAGCGAAAGGGCATCCGGGGGGCATGTCCAGAGGGTCGGGAGGCAGCCCGGCGATGGCGTTCAGCTTGTCGGGACGGTCCCGGCCCGGCACCGGCAGGCTGGCCAGGAGGCCCCGTGTGTAGGGGTGGCGTCTCTGGTGGTAGAGCTCGTCGACGACCGCCTCTTCCATGATCCGGCCTCCGTAGAGCACGATGACCCGATCGGCGATGCCGGCGACGACACCGAGATCGTGGGTTATCCAGATCAGGGCCATTCCCAGGCGGCCCTGGAGGTCGTGGATCTCGTCGATGATCTTGGCCTGGGTGGTCACGTCGAGAGCGGTGGTGGCCTCGTCGGCGATGAGTATGTCAGGCTCACACGAGATGCCCATGGCGATGCACGCCCGCTGGCGCATCCCCCCCGAGAACTGATGGGGATAGTCGTCGAGCCGCTGAGCCGGGGAGGGGATCCCGACGGCGTCCAAGAGGTCGGCGGCTCGCTCCCGGGCGGCAGTTCCCTTGAGACCCAGGTGCAGCTCGATGGGCTCGATGAGCTGGCGTCCGATGGTCCGCACCGGGTTGAGGGACGTCATCGGGTCCTGGAAGATCATGGCGATCTTGTTGCCGCGCACCTTGCGGATCTCGGGCTCGTCGAGACCGAGCAGGTCCCTCCCCTCGAAGATCGCCTCTCCCTCCACCCGGGCAGGCGGGATGGGGAGAAGCTGCATCAGCGCCATCGACGACACGGACTTGCCTGAGCCCGACTCGCCGACGATCGCCAGGGTCTCTCCCTTCCCGACCTCGTAGGACAGGCCGTTGACGACGCTGGCGCGACCCTCCCTGGTCCCGAAGGACACCGACAGATCCTGCACCGACAGGACCGGGTCCGGAGTCATTCGCCCACCCCCCTCGATTCGATGATCGACCTCTGCTGGGGGTCGAGGGCGTCACGGAGTCCGTCGCCGACGGCGTTGAAGGCGAACACGGTCACGAATATCGCCACACCGGGGAAGATCGCCATCCAGGGAGCCTGCTGGAAGAAGCCCCTGCCTTCGGAGAGCATCCGTCCCCACGCCGGGTTGGGCGGCTGCACGCCCAGACCCAGGAAGGACAGGGCCGCCTCGGCGAGGATGGCGAAGGCGAGGCTGAGCGAGGTCTGGACGATGATGGGTGCCACGACGTTGGGGAGGATGTGGCTCATGATGATGCGGCCGTCGGTGGCGCCGATCGACCGCGCGGCCCGCACGAAGACGGCATCACGCAACGACAGTACCGACCCCCGAGTGATCCGGGCGAAGATGGGCGTGTAGACGATGCCGATGGCGATCATGGCGTTGACGATGTTCGGGCCCAGCGCCGCCAGGATGGCGATGGCGAGGACGATGGCGGGTATCGAGAACAGGATGTCCATGAGGCGCATGAGCACCGCGTCGACCCTCCCTCCGTAGAAGCCGGCGAACAGGCCGATCGGCACACCGGCGAGGAGGGCTATGCCCACAGATATCGCTCCTACCTGGAGCGACACCCGCGAGGCCACGACGACCCGACTGAACACGTCCCGGCCGATGTCGTCGACTCCGAACCAGTGCTCGGCCGAGGGCCCGGTGAGACGGTTCTCGAAGTCGAGCTCGTTGATCCCGTAGGGGGCGATCACCGGGGCGAGCAAAGCCACTATCACCAGGGCGCCCAGGATGACCAGTCCGGTGACCGCCAGTCGGTTGCGCAGCACGGTCTCGACGGTGGTCCGCAGCCGGGAACGGTGGGCAACCCGCGGTTCGTCGGGCTCCCGGGCGACATCAGTCATAGCGGATCCTCGGGTCGAGCCAGCCGTAGAGGATGTCGACCAGCAGGTTGATGAGCAGGAACATGAAGGCGATGTAGAGGACCGTCCCCTGGAGCACCGTGAAGTCCCTGTCCCCCACCGCCAGGAATGCGAGGCGACCGATACCCGGCCAGGCGAAGAGGATCTCGATGACGACGACCCCGCCGAGCAGGAACCCGAGCTGGAGCCCCACCACAGTGACGATGGGGATCCAGGCGTTGGGGAGGACGTGGTCCCAGAGCACCGCCCGTCGGCTGAGGCCCTTGGCCCGGGCAGTGCGCGTGAAGTCCTGGTTCAGAGCTTCGAGCACCGAAGACCGTACGAAGCGGAAGATTATGGAGGCGGAGACGAGGCCGACGCTCAGTGCCGGCAGGACCAGATGTGATAGCCACCCGAGGAAGTCGTCGAAGGGGGACACGTAGCCCGAGGGAGGCAGCCATCCCAAGGTCAGCGAGAACAGGAGGATGTACATGATCCCCGCCCAGAAGTCGGGCACCGACACGCCCACCTGGCTGGCGGCCGTGGCTGTGTAGTCGAGCTTCGAGCCCGAACGGACCGCCGAGATCACACCCAGGGGAACGCCCACCCCCACCGCCACCGCCAGGGCGGCACCGGCGAGGGTGAGGGTGGCGGGGAGACGCTGCAGAACCATCTGGGTGACGGGCTGGCCGCTACGGAAGCTGACCCCCAGATCCCCCTGCAGGGCCGAGCCCAGCCACGAGAAGTACTGGACGACCAAGGGCCGGTCCAGGCCCGAACGGCGAACCAGGGCGTCGTAGACGTCCTGGTCGAAGCGGGTGCCGAGGGCGATGCGCACCGGGTCGCCGGGCACGAGGTGGATCAGGGCGAACACGATGACACTCACCCCCAGGAGGGCGAGGACCATCTGCCCGACTCGCCTGGCGATGAACCCGGTCACCGGATCAGAGTCCGGTGACCGGGCGCCTGTGGAGTGTCACCGGTTCAGCTCCGCCTCGACGAAGCGCACCGCGTTGTCGCCGCGGACGCCGTATCCGTCCACATGGGTTGCCCAGGCCCCGATGTTCTCGGGGTTGTAGAGGTAGATGTAGGAGGCGTCGTCCACGATCATCTCGGCCGCCTGGTCGTATATCGCCTTGCGGGCGTCGGGGTCGGTCTCCACCCGGGCTTGGTCCAGCAGGGCGTCGACGTCGGGGTTGGAGTAGCCCTGGAAGTTGAAGCCTCCCTCGCTGTGATGCTGGGCGTAGTAGAAGTCGTCAGGGTCGATGTTCCCGATCCAGCTCAGCATGAAGGCGTCGAAGTCGCCTTCTCCCTGACGATCGAGCCAGGTTCCGAAGTCGACGTCGGCGATCTCCACGGTGACGCCGATGGCCTCGAGCTGGCTGGCGATCACTTGAGCCTGCGTGACGGTCTCGGGAAAGTCCGAACTCACCATGAACTCGATCGTGAGATCGCTCACGCCGGCACCCTCCAGGAGGGCCTGGGCACCGTCGGTATCGGCCACCCCGAAGGGGGCGTAGTCGTGGTGCCAGAAGTTGCCTTCCGGGATGGCGCTCTGATTGGGGGTGGCGGCGCCGAACTGGGCCGCCTCGGCGATCACTCCCCTGTCGATGGCCATGGCGAGGGCCCGCCGCACGTCGACGTTGTCGAAGGGCACCCGATCGTGGTTGAGGGCGAAGTAGTGGTAGTCGCCTCCGGGAACTCGCTCGAGGACCACCGAGTCGTCGCCGGCGAGAGCATCCAGCTCCTGGGGCGGCACCGAGTCGATCCAGTCGACCTGGCCGGTCTGGAGGTTGGTGAGTTTCACCGTCCCGTCGGGTATCTGAACGAAACGGATCCCGTCGAGGATCGGCAGGCCGTCCTGCCAGTAGATCTCGTTGCGTTCCAGCAGGATGCCCTGGTCCGGGCTGGCGGACACGAACTGGAAGGGGCCGGTGCCCACCGGTGTCGAGTCGATGGAGCCGTCCTCGACGATCTCCCGAGGGACGATCGCCATGCCCTTGAAGGCGCCGATGTTGACCAGCAGGTTGGGAGTGGGACGGGTGAGGTTGATCTCGACGGTGGAGTCGTCGGGGGCGGACACCGACTCGACCGATGCGAACCGGAAGGCGTTGGCCGCTCCGGTGTCGGGGTCCATGATCCGCTCGTATGAGTAGACGACGTCGTCGGCTACCAGGTCACGCCCGTTGTGGAAGGTCACGCCCGACCGGAGAGCGAACGTCCAGGTGAGCTGATCGTCGGATATCTCCCAGCTCTCTGCCAGGGCCGGCTCCATGGTGAGGTCGTCACCCGGCTGTACGAGCGTGTCGTAGACGTTCTCGAGGATCTGGAAGCTGGCGAACGCCGACGTCAGGTGGGGGTCGAGCCTGTCAGGCTCGGCGCCCTGCGCCGCGATCAACGTCCCCCCGTCCTCGGGAATGGCCGGAGCCTCTGTGGTTTCGGTGGGTTCGTCGACGCCGTCGTCGTCGTCCCCGGGAGCAGCGGTGGTTGCCGTTGTCTCGTCGTCGTCTCCGACGTCGACGCTCTCACCGGGGCCGCAGGCCGCCAGCAGCAGAGCCAGCACCCCCAGCAGGGCCATCGCTCTCCAAAGTCCTGTCTTGGTCATAGTTGGTCCTTCCTTCGTTTCAGAAGCTGGGTGGGGTCACTGCCCCCACCACGGTTGCTTCGCTGTCTGCTTCGTTCTCCCACCAGTGGGGAAGGCTCGGGTCGTAGGTGATGGCGTCCCCCGACGAGAGCCGGTGAACGTCGTCGCCGACTCCGACCCTGAGGTCGCCTTCCAGCACCAACACGCACTCTTCCCCCTGATGACCGAACGGGTTGGCGCGGTTGGAGAAGCCGGGCGGGATCGTGGTCTGCAGCATCTCGAGTGATCCCCGCAGGTTGGGGGTCAGCAGCTCGTACACCAGCCCGTCGAAGCCGAGCTGGAGACGGGCCCGCTCGTGACGGCGCACCACCATCGGCCCGGGTGAGACGGCGGTGGTTGCCTCCACCAGGTCCCCGATCCTCAGACCCAGGGCGTCGGCGATCTTCTGGAGCGTCCGAAACGAGGGGTTGCCCTTGCCCCGCTCGATCTGAGACAGGGACCCGGCGGCGATGCCGGCCTTCGCCGCAAGCTGCTGGACGGTGAAATGCCCAGTCCGCTCCCGCCGGATCATCTCACCCAGCCGTGTCGCCGCCTCTTCCGGGGTGGCCTTCATCCCCGTTCAATATAGTGAACAAGTCTTCATCGTGCGGTCGATTCGGGGATTTCCTTCTTTGGTTGTCCAAGAACGGATA
>CAZTXD010000045.1:0-24392 GCA_964617995.1 uncultured Acidimicrobiaceae bacterium | reverse complement strand
ACCTGCCGGAGGTGTCGCTGGTGGCGATCCTCGACGCCGACAAGGAGGGGTTCCTGCGCTCGGAGACGTCTTTGATCCAGATCATCGGCCGGGCCGCCCGCAACGTGGACGGGCAGGTGGTGATGTACGCCGACGAGGCGACCGAGTCGATGCAACGGGCGATCAACGAGACCAACCGCCGCCGGCACCTACAGTTGGAGTACAACACCGAGCGGGGCATCGATCCCCAGACGATCCGCAAGCAGGTGTCGGACATCCTGGAACTGGTGCAGTCGGAGGTCCCGGCGGCCGATAGGAGACGTCGGGAGGTGGATCGTCGTCGCCCCGTGGACCTGGAGGGCGAGGATCTCCACCGCCTGTTGATGTCCCTGGAGGACGAGATGCACGAAGCGGCCAAGGAGCTGAGATTCGAGTACGCCGCCCGGTTGCGGGACGAGATCAACGAGCTGAAGCGGGAACTGAGGGAGACGGCCGAGGCCGGATAGAGCCCCGGGCTGGTCGAGTCGTCCCGCCAGCTGCAAACCAGAAGGCCCACTCTCCTTCCGAGATCCCAAAGGATGCATCGTTGGGTTGGCGGATGCTGCTATTGGCTCCACCGGCGTTCTATCCGCCCCTCGTGACGATGGTGTGGAACTTCGGTTACGTCACCCGGCACTACCGGTTGGTTGTGATCGGCATCGGGTTCCTCGCTGTGGGGATGCTCACGGCCAGCCTTCTAGATCGGACACGCTACCGGGTGGTAGCGACGCCGCTTACTTTCCTCGCTGTCTGCATGCTCTCCTGGGGTGGAGAGCTATCCGCATTCGCCTCCCCTGTGGGGATGCTGGTTCTGATGGCGGTTGCAGCCGGGGTCGTTTGGCGACTCAGGCACATGGGTCTGGTGAGTCACGTGATCAGCTGGGCTGCCCTGTTCCTCAGTTTGTCATTGCTGGCGGCGTCTGCCCAGGTCGCATTGGCCTGGAGCGACCACGAGCCCGGTGCGGCCGACCACGCACCGGCCGTGCTCGACCAGCCGACGCGAGATGTTGTGTTCGTGGTACTCGACGGGTTTCCATCGTCCGGTGCCCTGCGTGACTTGGGCAAAGCAGGTATTGCTGTCGGCGAACGTCTCGAGCAGCACGGCTTTCAGGTGGACATCGACATGAGAGCCTCGTACTCCCTGACTCATGCCGCCGTTCCGTCGATCGTGTCGATGTCCCTGGTTATGGACGAAACGGACGTCCAGACCCAAGCTTCGAGGCGACATCTGTCGTGGATTCAGGGCGGAGGTGGCAGGTTGTTTGAGACGTTCAGGCGAGCCGGCTATCACGTGACTCTGGTCGAGTCTGGTTGGGCGGCTCTGAGATGCGTCGACTCACGGGACACGTGCATCTCGAGGCCGTGGATAGATGACGGCACATACAACGTTCTTCGTGGCTCAGTGTTGCGGCCGGTTCTGGATCACTTCGTGTTGCACGACTGGCATCTAGGAATTCAGCACTCCATGCAATGGATCGATAGCGAGCTCGTCGACCTGGCGAACAACGAAACAATGGACTTCGTCTTCCTCCATCTCATCCTTCCTCATCCACCCTACGTGTTCGATCGCACCTGCAACGCCAGCCGTGCACAACTGGAGGATGCATTCGAGGAGCAGTTGGAGTGCACCCTCGCTGTGGTGGAGACCATCGTGGCTGAGGCGGCGTCCTCGATCGTCGTCTTGGTTGGCGACCACGGATCGGACGTGACAGGTCAGATGGGTATTCCGTCGGAAACGTGGACGCAGGGGATGGTGGAAGAGCGAATGCATACTCTGGGTGCTGTTCGCGGCACCGACGCGTGCGCTGAACCGTTCCCCCGTGTCAACACCAACATCAGCGTCTATCTGGTTCGATGTCTCGGCGGGGATGTCGCGTATATGCCCGAAACCGCCTATGTCGCCGCCCGCTTCGAGAATCAGTTCCGGGAGGTCGCGTCAGGCAGTCGGTGAGGGGCAGGGCTAGTCGGCTGCAGTGGGAGAAACCTCCCGAGTCCTGGCAGCGCCGAAACGGGTGAGAGCGCGACCTTCTGTCATGGGACCGGAGGTGCTGGCCCGCCAGGCGAGATATGCCCCCACGTAGATCACGCCGACGAGCACTGCCAGGGCCCTGTACCCGACCAGCAGAGAGGTGTACTCGAGGACACCACCGACCATTGCTCCCAACAGATTGATGCCGAAGGCTGTCGTCGAGTCCTCGACGTTGGCGAACCTCTGAGCGAAGACCAGGTTGGCGATGAATATCGGCGTGAATGTGAGGAGGACGGCGACCACGAACCGGGTCGGAGCCGAGAAGTCGAGCAGCGCATTGCTGGGAACGGCCCATGCTGCGATGATCGCCGCGACGAGGACTCCGTAGAGGACGGCCGGGCGTGGTAGGCGACCGAGTCGGGCCACTTCGATGGCAGCCAGGACCGACAACAGCACCCCGACGAAGACCAGGGCGTTGACTCGCCAGGTGGTGCCGAACCAAAGCGCGAACTGGACGACGCTCTTGGTTTCGAGCAGGAGAAATGCCGCCCCCATCAGGAAAAGGTCCAGGTTCGGTCCGATCGACCGCAGGCGGGTTCCGGCGATCCTTATCGCCGCCATAGAGACGATCAGCACCGACGCCATCGCTGCCAGGTAGAAGGCGGGTATTCCCTTCGTTCGGACGTAGAGGAATGGGTAGTCGTCGGTCACGGGTGGAGGGGCCGAACTCACGTCTCGCTCCCCTGCCGGGCAGCTTGCTGCAACTCCGGGACCTCCTGCGAGCAGTGCCAACCGGCCTTCGCTTTCGGGGGTGACGACGCAGCGGTCGCTTCCGAAGCTGGCGTCGATGGTGGCGGCCAACCGATCGATCAGCCAGTCTTCCCGGTAGTAGTTGTACATCGCGAACACTCCGGTCGGAGACAGCAACTCCCTGGCCTTGTCGATCGCCTCGTGAGTGAACAGGAAGCTCTCCAGGCGCAGATTCGACTGGCTCGATACAAGTGTGAGCGAATCGGGAAGCGCGAAAAGGATGAGGTCATAATCGCCGGGGCTTCGTTCCATCCAGGCGCGCCCGTCGTCGATGATGACCGTGACTCGAGGGTCGCTGTAGGGAGAGTTCGGGTGCCGGTCCACACCGATGTCATAAAGAGTGGGATCGATCTCGACCGCGTCCACGTGCTCGACGCCGTGGTGGAGGGCGATGGCTACGTCTGTGCCCGTCCCCGCTCCGATGATCATGACACGATCGAAGTCAACACTCGCCAATTGGTAGGGAAGAAAATAGACCGGCTCGACAGCCTCACGACGGGCGACCGTCGTGATCGTCTGATGCGGTATTCCGTTGACGGTGACGGCGAGGGACTCACCGCTCGCTACCGGAACAGTCTGAACCTTGTAGTACGGAGACCAGAGGTGACCAGGGAGAAAGCTCTGCGCTCCGAGGACGATCACCACGCCCACCATGAGAGCCATTCCGCGGGGGTGCATCTCATCGCCTGATAGCAGCACGAAGAGGATCAGCACCGCCATGGCCCAGACCACCGGAGGTGTCTTCAACCAGGCGAGACCGGCGAAGCCGACGACCCCGAGAACAGAACCGGTGATGTCGAGGCGATAGGCGATGAGGGGGCGGAACTTGGCGAACTCTCGGGCGACAGCTTGACCGATCAGGAACAGGACGATGACGACGGCTGCGAACACCAGCGGCAGCATGACCCAGATCGGCAGTCCGGAGAGATCGAGACGCCCGAAGAAGATCACGTCGGATCCGGACCGGTCGATTTCCACCGGGAAGACCAGGATCAGCGCGACCAGGGCGAACAACGCTGCGGGGAACCAGCGGAGTCCGCCCGGCTTGTGAGGGAGCAGGAATCCGAGTCCGATGCCAAGGAAGCTCCCCAACAAGACGAAGTTGGTGAAGTAGGAGAGGTAGACGACGTTCTCTCCCAGCCACCGGATCAACGCCAACTCGACGAACAACATCAAGAAGCTCAGGCAGACGAGCCGCAGACGCGGATCACGGACGGCGTGTCTGGAGATGTCTACGGACATGAGATGATGCAATCGGTCGACTGGGGTCGAGCCTGAAGGGGGTTCGTGGGCAAATGGGTCGGTGCAGCGGCTGCGGCTGCAACGCAGGATATTGTGGGCGACGGCATCCACCGACTATCGAATGCGAGGTTCTGTTCGCATGAGAGAATCCAAGCTCCCCCGAACCGATCTTGGTCGATCGACGATGCCCTCCTACCGAGTCGACACCGGGATCGTGGCGCAGCAATCGTCGATCGAGCTAGGTTGGCTGAGCTTGGCACTGGTGGCCACAGCAGGCCTCGATGAGCGGATGGATGCCTGCATGAACCGAGGCTATGGCCTGTCGGGGAGCCGGTGAAATGAGCTACGGGGACGAGTGGGGGCCTCGGCTCTCCGAACAGTATCGCCGCCGCTTTGAAGCAGAGGATGAAGCCCGCCGACGGGTCTGGAAGGTGCTCATCGAGTCGTATTTCGCTCGGTATCTCGACGGAGCGAAGTCGGTGCTGGATCTGGGATGTGGATGGGGATACTTCGTCAATCAGATCGACGTGCCTGAGCGGCATGCCATCGACCTGAACCCTGCGGTGAGTCGACACCTCGACACCGGTGTTCATCTGCACACGCAGGCAGCGGATCAACGCTGGCCCTTCGATGAGGGATCTCTCGATCTCGTCTTCACCAGCAACCTCCTCGAGCATCTCTCGGGTTCGTCGGCGATCGAAAGGACGCTCGCCGAGGCGCAGCGATGTCTTCGCCCCGCCGGAAGGCTCATCTGCATGGGGCCGAACATTCGAGCTGTCGGCGGAGCCTATTGGGATTTCTTCGACCACGTCGTCCCTTTGACCGAGCGTTCGATGGCCGAAGCCGCGGAGCTGGCGGGGTTCGAGATCGAGACCTCGATCGCTCGGTTCCTCCCGTTCACGATGGCAGGCAAACCACCGCCTCCGCCATTTCTCGTTCGTGCCTATCTGAGACTCCGCCCGGCCTGGCGACTCCTTGGTGGCCAGTTCCTGGTGGTCGGGCGGGCCGGGGGCGGGTCGGGCACCTTGGACGAGTAGCGAAGGGGTGTACACGATCACGTCCGCGTAGGCCGACCTCACCGCCTCTGCTGCTGGTCGTGACGGATCAGTGTTGTGTCCTCGAACGTTCCACCTGAACGCCTGCCGAGCAAACGTTGACCCGGTTCAGGGTCGAGGGATGCTGCCAATGCCATCAGTGAGGCGGGCAGCAGCCAATAGTTGGCGAAAGCCTGACTGCCCAGGAGAAAGGCGACTCCCAGGGCGGCACTCATGGCGACAGCCAGATCAGTTCGCCGTCTGATGAACGGTCCCAGGCCTGCAGCCACCGCGAGCGGTGCCAGGACTGTGAGCCAGAGAGGTGGATTCAATCGAAGCCCGAAGAAGCTGCCGATCCCTACCAAGCTGCTCCCATCTACACGTGGGCTCGCTTGGAGGAGAAAGGTGACCAAGGATCGGAAGGTGTCGTCGAGGTTGTCCCAGAAAAAGACCGGAGAAAGGAGCGCTGTAGCCCCGATCGCCGTGAGGGTCAGTCTCCGAAGGCGACTATCGACGTGCCATCCCAGAAACAGCGGTGCCAGCGCGACGAAATACTGCTTGGTCGCCAGGGCGAATCCAAGCATCAAGCTCGACAGAACCTTTCTATTCCAAGTAGCCAGGGTGATGGCGAGGATGGCGATGGAGAGCGGCTCGGTCCAGGATGACACGAGAACCAGCGGCCAGCCCGGCAGCGCGGCCAAGCCCAGGAAAGCACCGAGTGGAATAAGCGGCGTAGATGTCCGTAACGTGGCGAAGCCCACGACCACAAGGAGGAGCAGCCAGCAGGCCAGTGAGATCAGCCGGGGATCAGCAAGGAGGGTCCCTGCTGCGAACGGAAAGAGGGTCGCGGGTGGATACGGATAACCGACGATCTGCGTTCCTGGCGGGGCGTCAGGAGAACCATCGAAGACCGTGACCGCGTCTCCGTATGGGCTCGAGCCAGACAGGAGAGCATCGGCAGCCGAGACATGAAGGAACGTGACGTCGATGCCGAAGTCCAGGGATGTCACATAGACCACGATCCCGAGTCCCAGTGACATCACACCAGCGGTGAGCACGAG
This sequence comes from uncultured Acidimicrobiaceae bacterium, assembly GCA_964617995.1. Taxonomy (GTDB): domain Bacteria; phylum Actinomycetota; class Acidimicrobiia; order Spongiisociales; family ZC4RG35; genus CAZTXD01. The sequence continues at coordinate 18,258 of CAZTXD010000045.1, read as the reverse complement.
GACCATCGCCTCGGTGCGCGTGATTCGATCGCCTCGAAGCAGGACCGGTAGTCCCGCAACGCACCAAATGACGCCTCCCAGCCAATGGAGCCATCCGGGTTCGGTTCCGTACGGTGTCAGGTCACCCGCCAGCCAGAGCAGGCCGAACAGAATGGGGATGCCGCCTGCGATCAGCCGTGGGAGCCAGGAGTAGTTCAACGGTCGACGCGAGATCACCAGAATCAGGCCGATCGTGGCCACGATCAACCCCGTGAGAGCCTGTGCCTGGTCGATCGTCACCATGACTGAGAAGCCCAGGAAGGCCAGAAGCGCCCACACTCGGCGACCGATGTCCCGGGGGTCAACCTTCACGAGCAGATCCTTTCGCTCCTGCGTTGACTCGTTGCGCTCGGATGATCAACGCAGTGACCTGAGTGCGTCCAGCAACGGAGATGCCAGTACGGGTGCACCTGCGGTTCATTAAGGACTGGACCCTACGTGACGACAATCGTGTCAAGCAATAAGTCATCGAAGGATAGGATGTGGCTCCCTGGCCGGCGGGGCCCTAGTAGTCGGTGACAGGTCCGTTTCTTCTGAGCGGCAAGAGAGACCGAAGCTGTGGCACCCCCTGCCCACGTGGCGAACTCGATGAAGGCTCCACGAGAGAGAGGGCCCTGGCTAGAGGGCACTCTCTATCGGGGCGCCGTGTTCCTCCTCACCAACGCCGTCGTAGGTGTCGTGTCAGGTGTCGTCGGAATTCTCCACTGGGCGTGGGTCGTACCGACTGCACTCGTCGTGACGGGATTCGTCACGACGAGAGTACCGGTGCGGGGCGTTTCAGTCGGGCCAGTTCCCGTCGCGCTCCTTACACTCGTCGTCGGCTTCTCTGTTGGGTTGTCTCTGCTGCAACCGGGGGAGCACCTGCTCACCGGCCGGGACCCGGCTACCTATTCGGCCACCGCAGGTTGGCTAGCTGAAACGGGCCGTTTCCAGGTGGACGCCCGGGTCGGGCCGTTTTCGGACGAGGAGCTGGAGTTCGCAGTGCCGGGCTTCTATGACGAGCGACCCGACGGACGGCTGTCGCCCGAGTTCTTCCATGCCTTCCCCGCACTGATCGCAGTGGTACAGCAGATCGGGGGTTTGCCGGCGATGCTGGGTCTCAATGCCGTGATTGGGGGGCTCGCGTTGGTGGCGGTGTTCGCCCTGGCCTTCCGTTTGGCCGGTCAGTGGTGGGCAATCGTGGCAGTGCTGCTGGTGGGGCTCAACCAGGTGTTCGTCTACTTCAGCCGGGCTCCGTTCTCGGAGCCTCTGGCGCTGCTGTTCGTGGCGGCCGGCTCGTGGATGCTGATCGCCGCTGCCGACGACGACACCACGGCCCGGTTGTTGGGAGGGATGGTGCTGGGAGCGTCGGTACTGGCCCGGGTGGATGGGCTGCTGCTGGTGATCCCCCTCGTCGCTCTCGTCGTTGCGGGTGGCTCGTTGGGGCGTTGGGCGGCACCGGTCCTTCGTGGCTTCCTATGGATGGCGGCGTTCGGGATCGTCGAGGTGCTGGTGGTGGCACCTTGGTACCTGGGGAAGTTCGACTCCCAGTTCCTGCTCATCGGCGTGGCCGTCGCCGTGTTACTCGCCTACCGCCTGATCCCCGCACATCTTCGGACCCGTTTCCAGGGCTGGTTTCGGGACAACCGAGCAGCAGTCGGTGCCGTTCTCCTCGGCGTCGGTGCGGCAGCTCTGGTGTTCGGCTACGCCGTACGACCGCTGCTCGGTGCCGTCACGGGAGTGACCTATGACCTCGCTCCCATCCAGGCGGCCGAAGGCCTGGCCGTGGAGCCCGACCGCACCTACGCCGAGTTCTCACTCCACTGGCTCAACTGGTACCTGGGTCCGACGGCCCTGATCCTGGGTCTGGTCGGTTTGGGCATCCTGTCTTGGAGGGCGATCACCGGACGGCTACACCCGCCCGTGATGCTGTGGGTCGGGATCACGGTGATGGTGTCGGGCGCCTATCTGTGGCGGCCGTCGATCAACCCCGACCACATCTGGGCGATGCGCCGGTTCCTGCCCGTCGTGATCCCCGGACTGGCAGTGGCGGCAGCCGTCGCCCTCCACACCCTGGCGAAGGGGAGTCTGTGGCGCACTTACCTGGCCGGCGCATTAGCAGCAGTGGCGGTGGGAGGCGTGGCCATGGGCTATGCCGACGTGTGGGACCTCCACGAGCTGGAAGGGTTGAACGAGGACTTCGAGGTGGCCTGTGAGACCCTGGGTTCCGACGCCGCGGTCCTGGTGGTCGACTCAGACACGGTTGCCCCCTCGTCGCAGCTGCTGCAGAGCTTTCGCTCCTACTGCGGGGTACCGGCGGCCGGCACCTCCATCACCGCCATCGACAGCTCCGAGGTGGCGTCCTTGGCCGGTGACTGGGCGGGGGAGGGACGACGACTGGTGGTCGTCGCCGGCAGCGACGAGACACTGGAGAGCCTGGGAGTGGAAGCCGATGGTCGCATCCTCGAGGGACCCTATCCCTTCCTGGAGTACACGCTGACGCGACGACCCACCGACATCACGGCCACCTCGGCCGCGGTGTCGTACGGTTTCGCCCGATGACCGGATTCGAACATGCGTTCGCCGAGGATCTGAACTACACTCACGTCGTTCTGTAGTCGAGGTGGAGTCACGGTGGCGACCGAAACGATCCTCATCCGGGGGGCCCGGGAGCACAACCTCAAGGACCTCACCCTGGAGCTGCCTCGGGAGAAGCTGATCGTCTTCACCGGGATCTCCGGCTCGGGCAAGTCGTCGTTGGCGTTCGACACCATCTACGCCGAGGGCCAGCGCCGTTACGTGGAGTCGCTGTCGGCGTACGCCCGCCAGTTCCTCGGCCAGATGGACAAGCCCGACGTGGATTTCATCGAGGGCCTGTCGCCGGCGATCTCCATCGACCAGAAGACGGCATCTCGGAACCCCCGCTCCACGGTGGGGACGGTCACCGAGATCTGGGACTACCTGCGGCTCCTGTACGCCCGCATCGGGGTGCCGCACTGCCCCGTCCACGGCCTGGAGGTGCGTCGTCAGACTCCTCAGCAGATCGTCGACCAGATCCTGGAGTTGCCCGAAGGCACCCGCTTCCAGGTGCTGGCCCCGGTGGTGCGGGGAAGGAAGGGCGAGTACGAGAGTCTGTTGAAGGACCTGGCGTCGCAGGGCTTCGCCCGGGCCCGCATCGACGGCGACGTGCGCGACCTGACAGAGGAGATCCGCCTGGACCGCTACTACCAGCACTCCATCGAGGTGGTGGTCGACCGTTTGGTGCGCAAAGACGGCATGGAGCAGCGTCTCACCCAGTCGTTGGAGACGGCCCTCACCCTGGCGGAGGGAGTGGTCGACATCGACGTCTCCGACGGACCTAACCTCACCTTCTCCCAGGCCCTCGCCTGCCCGGAGGGGGACTTCTCCTTCGACGAACTCCAGCCCCGCAACTTCTCGTTCAATAGCCCATATGGGGCGTGTCAGACCTGCTCGGGCATCGGCACCCGCTTCCAGGTCGATCCCGCCCGGGTGGTGCCCGACCCCGACCTGCCGTTGGGGGAGGGGGCCATCCCCATGTGGGCGTCCAACCGGATGCGCTACTACCACCGGCTGCTGAAGGCTGTGGCCGACCACCTCGGCTTCGACCTCGCCACCCCCTGGAAGGACCTGCCCAAGAAGATCCGGGAGCGGATCCTGTGGGGAACCGAAGACGAGAAGATCACCGTCTCCTACCAGAACCGCTTCGGTCGGCAGCGCCGCTGGGACACCACCTACGAGGGGGCGATCCCCTTCCTCAATCGCCGTCACGAGAGCGCCGAGTCGGACGGGGCCCGCGAGTACTACCAGGAGTACATGGCGGAGGTGCCCTGTGACGACTGCGGAGGTGCCCGCCTCAACCAGATCTCCCGGGCGGTGACGGTGGCCGACAAGGCCATCCACGAGGTGGCCGACCTTGCCCTGGGGGAGTCCTACGCCTTCTTCGAGAACCTGGAGATGTCCGAGCGGGACGCCGCCATCGCCGAGCGGGTCCTCAAGGAGGTGAGGGCCCGTCTGCGATTCCTCCTCGACGTGGGTCTCGACTACCTCACCCTGTCCCGCTCCGCCGCCACCCTGGCGGGAGGCGAGGCACAGCGGATACGGCTCGCCACCCAGATCGGATCGGGGTTGGTGGGGGTGCTCTACATCCTCGACGAGCCCTCCATCGGTCTCCACCAGCGGGACAACCAGCGTCTCATCGAGACCCTGATCCGTCTCCGGGACCTGGGTAACACCCTCATCGTGGTGGAGCACGACGAGGACACGATCCGGGTGGCCGACCACATCGTCGACATCGGCCCCGGCGCCGGAGAGCACGGCGGCCGCATCGTGGCCGCCGGCTCCCTCGACGTGATCACCTCCGCCTCCGAGTCCGTCACCGGCGACTACCTGGCGGGACGGCGGGAGATCCCCGTCCCGGGCGTGAGACGCATCGGCACCGGCTCTTCCATCGAGGTGAAAGGAGCCGCCGAGCACAACCTCGCCGGTATCGACGTCGCCTTCCCCCTGGGCACGTTCACATGCGTCACGGGGGTGTCGGGCTCCGGCAAGTCGACCCTGGTGGAGGAGATCCTGTGGAAGTCCCTCGCCGGAAAGGTCAACCGGGCCCGCACCGTCCCGGGGCGGCACCGCAAGCTGGAGGGATCCGAGGCGATCGACAAGGTCATCGACATCGACCAGTCGCCCATCGGGCGCACCCCCCGCTCCAACGCCGCCACCTACACCGGTGTGTTCGACCACATCCGCGCCCTGTTCGCCGCCACCCCCGAGGCCCGGGCGCGGGGCTACAAGCCGGGGCGGTTCTCCTTCAACGTCAAGGGAGGGCGGTGCGAGGCGTGCTCGGGCGACGGCACCCTCAAGATCGAGATGCATTTCCTGCCTGACGTGTACGTGCCGTGCGAGGTGTGCGGAGGGCGCCGCTACAACCGGGAAACCCTGGAGGTCACCTGGCGGGGCCTCACCATCTCCGACGTGTTGGAGATGTCGGTGGACGAGGCGCTGACGTTCTTCGAGAACCAGCCCAAGATCGTGCGCATCCTCCAGACCCTCCACGACGTGGGTCTCACCTACATCCGCCTCGGTCAGCCGGCCACCACCCTGTCGGGCGGTGAGGCGCAACGCATCAAGCTGGCGTCGGAGCTGGGACGCCGCTCCACCGGCACCACCTTCTACATCCTCGACGAGCCCACCACCGGCCTCCACTTCGAGGACATCCGCCGCCTCCTCCAGGTCCTCCAGCGGCTGGTCGACTCCGGCAACACCGTTGTGGTCATCGAGCACAACCTGGATGTGATCAAGTCGGCCGACCACGTCATCGACCTGGGCCCGGAGGGTGGAAGCGGCGGGGGAAGGGTGGTGGCGACGGGCACACCCGAACAGGTGGCCGAAGTAGGGGAGTCTTACACCGGGAAGTTCCTTCGAGAGATGCTTGGTTGACCCACGAGGTGACCTCGCTACGCCGCATCGGCTCTCTGTTCCGCGCGGCACGCGACGGCGCTTGGAGATATCTCAAGACTGATCAGAGCATATGGTTTGTCGTCGGCACAGCCGCATATGTTCCTGGTCTCGTTTACGCCGAGAACGTGGGTGCGCTCAACCGTGGCTATCGACTAGGCGTATACATCCTTGTAATTGTCGCATCACTCTTGCTCTTGGTGAGGTTGCTCGACAAGGCAGGACTCCACGGAACGCGAGCGATGATAGCTGTAGGGTTCGGTTGGCTCATAGTTTCTACTGGAGCGTCAGTTAAGAACCTACTAGGGGGCCATGACGGGTTCTATATCGCAGCAGTAGTCGTCGTTGCTGCTGGCGCATATAGGGCAGCCAGGATCGCGGTGAGCAAACAGGTGTTCTTCATCCTGACAGTGGTTCTTATTGGCTCTCCGGTAGCTGGCCTGGGACTCAACAGCCTGCAACTCTCATCATCAGCGACTGCCGCTGTGATCGAGGCGCGCAATCAAGCGGCTCAGTTCATGGAGCAAAGGGAAGACCATCCCGATGTATGGTTCGTTCTTGTCGACGGGTACCCGAGTGCAAGTGTTCTGCGGTCGCTATATGACTACGAACGGCCTGAACTGGGCGAGTTCCTCGAGGATCAGGACTTTGCTGTAAACAGGAATGCGCTGAGTCCCTACGCGATGACGCACTTGTCGTTTCCTGCGTTACTCAACGGGAGGGTTCTGCCAGAAGTAGGCATCGGTCGCGGTGAGATGTCCTCACTGCGAAGAGTAATTGGCGGAAGGAGTCGATTGCGACACGATCTGAAAGCTCAAGGGTATGAGACTACATTCGTGGAGAATGGGTGGCACCTCTCCAGCTTGCGGTCGACGTCGAAAACTGTGTTCGTGCTCCGATCTTGGATGAGCAGCTGGGGTCGGTAATGGAACAGTCCTTGATGGGCTCAATGCTGAGGATCGATCAGAGTACTGCGGCCGCACGAGGTGTGCATCACACCATCGAATGGATGGAGCGTTTGCCGGACGTTACGAACGCAAACGGCGTGCAGGATCTAGTTGTTCTCCATCTCATGGTGCCCCATCCGCCCTTCAGCTTGAGCAATGGTTGTTCGCATGTGGCACCGACTGGAGTCAGAAGCGGCCGCGTCATTGCCAATCCGGACACGGACAGCGAGGTTGTTGATGTTCGTCGCCAACTGTTCGTTGATCAGGTCGAGTGCGTTAGTGGATTGATAGCTGAGTTGGTGGAGTCGTTGGTGGAGGGAACGATCATTGCCGTGGTCGGGGATCATGGACCTGATTCGTATGGCCAGCTTGCTCTTCCGGTTGCGGACTGGACGCCCGAGATGATCCATGAAGGACTCCTTACGATTGCGGCCCTATGGCTTACCCGGTGAGTGTTCGGCAGACCTCCGATGGACGCTTGGAGTGGTCAATGCGATTCTCGCGTGTGTGACCGGTGAACCATCCGAGGCTATCGAAGCTCGGGCATTCTTGTCTTCGTTCGAGTCCTCAGGAAGTAGCGGCGAAGAGTTGCCCGTAGAGGTAGGCGATGCGACGCTAGAAGATCTGTTGGAAGCAGGGCTTGAGGATCACTGAAATCGAAATGCGACTCAACAGGCATACGGGGGTGTAACGGAGAAGGAGGCAGCTGTGCTGGCCCCCCACTCTCTTCAGATCTGGCCGTCCTCCATTGCTCGGGCGATCCAGGGGATCACTGCGTCGAGCATCTCATCGAGGGTGGTCTTCGCCTCGAACCCGAGGACATCTCGGGCTTTCGTCACGTCGGGAATGCGCCGCTGCACGTCGTGGTCGAACGGGTCGTCACAGACGTAGCGGAACGGGACCTCCGGGCCCTTGATCTTGTGCCAGATCAACTCCGCCAGCTCGAGGACGGTGGTTGAGACATCCGTGGAGAGGTTGAAGTCCTCGTTGAGGGCGGCGGGGTGTTCGATGGCGGTGACGATTCCCCGGGCGAGGTCGGCGCCGTAGGTGTAGTGGCGCACCTGGGTGCCGTCGCCGAGGATGTGGAGGGGGTCCTGGCCCTTGAGGACCTTCTGAACGAGGTCGGGCACCACGTGGGACATGGCCAGGCGGACGTTGCCGGACTGGATCTCGACGTCGCCTTGCGCCCGCTGCTCGCCGATGCCCACACAGTTGAAGGGACGCAGGACCGTGTAGGGAAGTTGGTGCTGGTCCCAGGCCGCCCGGGCGAAGTACTCGACGGCCAGCTTCTGGAAGCCGTACGAGGACGACGGAGGAGGGATCTCGCGTTCCTGGCCTTCGTACGACGGCCACTTCTCCGCCGACTCGAACACCATCGACGACGACAGGTAGGTCACCTTCTCCAGTGACCCTCCCCGGTGGGCCTCGATGGCGGCGTCGCAGGTGGCGGCGATGATCCTCTCGTTGGTGGCCAGCAGGTCGTAGGCGTAGGTGTGGAAATAGGAGATCCCCCCGATCATGGCGGCACCGGCGATCAGGTGCCGACAGCCGTCGAGCAGCTCGGCCAGCAGCGACACGTCGCGGGCGTCACCCTCCACGAACCTGTAGTTGGGATGGGTGTCGTAGGCGTGGCTCACCGGCCCGTATTTGGAGTGGTTGTCGAGTCCTATCACCTCGTGGCCCAGCTCGAGCAGCTCCTCCACCACGTAGCCGCCGATGAATCCGGCCGACCCCGTCACCAGAACCCGGCTCAAGACGAAGCCGCCTTCTTCTCCATACGGTTTCGGAGCTGGTCGAGGGTCAGACGGGGACCGAAAGCGAACCGGAACCAACGGAAGTAGTGAGGTATCCACGACGCCAGCTTGAAGTGGGACAACCCGGCCTGGCGGTCGAGCCAGATCGTGGGCAGCTCCGCCACCGGCAGGCGGAGCCTCTTCGCCTTGGCGGTGAGCTCCAGTCCGATCTCGAAGCCGTGGCGGCTGTCGATGCCGACCTGTTCGACGAACCGCTTCGAGTAGGCCTTGAAGGAGTTGGTGGCGTCGCGGGTGCCGATTCGGCAGGCGAGATACAGGATCCTGCCCGCCAGCCGGGAGAGAAAACCCTTGAGGGCCGGCCCGCCCACCTGTTGGCCACCGGGCATGTATCGGGAAGCGGCCGCCACCACCACCCCGCGCTCCACGAGCTGGGTTAGCCCGTCGATCTGGTGGGGGTCGTCGCTTCCGTCGGCCATCGTCACGACCACCACGTCGGCCTTGGCGGCGTCGATACCGAAGCGGATGGCGTTGGCGGGGCCGTCGCCGTAGGTGTTGAGGGTGGGGCGCACCCGATCGTCGTGGAGGGCGTAGGACGTCACGATGGAGACCGTGTTGTCCTCGGGGCGGTCGTAGACCACGAGAACCTCGCACGGAAGCGTCACCGCCTCGAAGATCCGATCGAGGGCGTCGACGATGGTGTCTTCCTCGTTGAAGGCGGGGATGACGACGGAGACGCGGGGACTCATACCTTCGTCCCGTTGCCGGTCAGGTTCCAGATGTCGACGAGCGGCTGGCGGGCGTCGACGGTGCGATAGATGTCGTGGGGCGCTCCGATGATCAAGACGTCGGATCGGTCGACTACCTCCTGGAGCGGAACGAGCTCCGGGTCGGAGGTGACGTAGGGGTCGGTGCACAGCGTCGCCTTGGCCTTGAACCGCAGGATGCGCTTCAGCTTGTACGAAAGGCTGGAACGGATGTCGTCGGACTCTCCCTTGAACGCCATTCCCAGGATCCCGACCGTCATCGAAGGGAGGTCGTGCTGCTCCTCCAGCTTGGAGACCAGATAGAGGGGCAAGCCCTCGTTCACGAGCATCGCCGCATGCCCCAGGGCGAAGTTGTTGTTGTTGAAAGCGGCCAACTGCATGGTGTCTTTGAACAGGCACGGTCCCGCTGCGAACCCGGCGGAGGGGAGGTCGGCCGCCCTGGGGTACTCCCAGCGGACGGCGTGACGGATGCGCTCATAGTCCAGGCCGAAGTCGTTGGCCATCATGAAGAGCTGATTGGCGGTGGCGAACTTGATGTAGCGCCACGTGTTGGTGAAGAGCTTGGCCAGCTCCGCCTCCTCCGGCTGCAGTACCATGATCTTGTCGGTGAGGAGACGGAACAGGGAGGCGGCACGCTCCTCGGCTCGTCCGCTCCGTCCCGACACGATCTGGGGGAGTTCGAAAAGCTCGGTCATGGCCCGCCCCTCGGCGATTCGCTCCGGGCAGAAGGCCACATCGATGTCGAGGCCCTTCCCTTCCAGGAGGTCCCCGACGAGGCGGGTGACCCCCGGGTATATGGTGGAGCGGAGGACGAGGAGTTGGCCGTCCCGCAGGTGAGGGAGGACGGGTTCGAGGGCGGTGGGGATGGAGGTCGGGTCGGGGTTGAGGTGCTCGTCGATGGGAGTTCCGATCACGACGATGACAGCCTCGGCTTCGGAAACGCCCACCGGGTCGGTGGTGGCCAGCAACGAGCCCTCGTCGACGACCGCTCGTAGCGCCTCGTCGGCTCCGTTCTCGAGGAACGGCATCTCACCGGCGTTGACTCTCCGCACAGCCGCCTCGTCGATGTCCAGCAAGGTGACTCTGAGGCCGGCTCGAGCCAGAGCGATCCCGAGGGGGAGCCCGACATGGCCACAGCCACCGATGATTGCCGCATGCTTCACGTATTGGTTCTTCAGGGTAGGGGGCGAACGGGCTGACCCTCGATGATTCGGAAACCGGTGGGCCCGACTTGAGTGGAGGCGGGCATTCGTCGCGAATGCAACGACCAAGCAACTTGTAGCCGCTTGAGCGCACCTGCGCTGAGATGAGATGCAAGCTGCTTCATCGGGGGCTGATCGAAGGTCATCCGACGACGCGTCGGAAATATGTTGAAGGGCACGGTTCAGCACCGTCCAATTGAGAGAACGCGATGCGGCGGCTGGTGAATTCGGTAATGCTCATCCAACACCACAGCGGTCGCCGGGTCTCTACGCCGATCTATAGGTTTGAGCTGACCGATCCGATACTCTCGCCCACGATGTCGAAGCTGTCCGTTCTCATGCCCGTCTACAACGAGTCCCGCACCCTGCGGGAGATCGTTGGTCGGGTGCTGGCGTCACCGGTGGACATGGAGATCGAACTGGTGGCGGTGGACGACGGTTCCACGGACGATTCCGTGGAGATCCTCCAGAAGCTGGCAGCCGACGACGACCGGATCACCATCGTGGTCCAGCCCCACAACATGGGCAAAGGCAAGGCGATCCGCACCGCCATCGAGCACATGAGCGGGGACATCGCCATCGTTCAGGACGCCGACCTCGAGTACGACCCCGCCGAGTACCCCCGCATCCTCAAGCCGATCCTCGACGGGCGGGCCGATGCCGTCTACGGATCCCGCTACGCCACATCCGAGGAGCGCCGGGTCCTCTTCTACTGGCACACCCTGGGCAATCAGGTGCTCACCACGCTCACGAACATGGCCAACGATCTCAACCTGACCGACCAGGCGACCTGCTACAAGGCCGTCAGGGCCGACCTCCTCAGGCAACTCCGTCTCACGTCTGACCGGTTCGGGTTCGATATCGAGATCACCGCCCGCCTCGCCGCGTGGGGAGCCCGCATCTATGAGGTGCACATCAGCTACCACGGCCGCACATACGCCGAGGGGAAGAACATCGGCTGGCGAGATGGCCTTGAAGCGCTGTGGCTGATCTTCAAGTATCGCTTCCTCGACACGCGGTTCAGCCGCGTAACGGGCAAGGAAAACCTCGAAGGGCTGGCTCGTAGTCGCCGGGTGGCGGCGTGGACTCTCGATCAGTTCAGCGATCACCTGGGCAACGAGGTTCTCGAGGCCGGCTGCGGCGTGGGCTACATGACCACCGTTCTTCTCGACCGGAAGCGCCTCCATGCTCTCGATCCGGTTCCGTTCCACGTCGCCGACCTGAGCCGCCGCTACGGCCACCTCGCCAACGTGACGGTGAGCCGGGCCGACCTGGAGGACCCGTCCGAATATGAGCGCCTGGGGGAATTCGACTCGGTGGTGAGCGTCAACTCCCTGGAGCATCTCGATCATCCCGAACGCGCCCTGGCCGGATTCCGTCGAGTTCTACGCCCGGGAGGCACGGCGTTGATCCTCGTCCCGGCCCACCCGTGGCTCTTCTCCGCCGCCGACGAGGCGCTGGAGCATCGCCGGCGCTACACCGAGGATGTGCTGCGTGAACAGATCGACGAGGCCGGGTTGGAGACTCTCTGGGTCCGCCAATTCAACCGGCTGGGAGTGCTGGGGTGGTGGCTCAACAAGGTGGCCGCCAAGACCTCGATCTCGCCGTGGCAGGCTCGACTGTTTGCCCTCATCCTCCCGATGGCGAGGGTGGCAGAGCGGATGGAGCGGCTCCCCGGACTCAGCCTCATAGCCGCTGCGCGGCGGCCCGCCGACACCTAGATGGATCGAGACGCCGAGTCGATGGAATGGTCCTCCCTGGCGGGGTGGTGGCTGGATGAACTGGCCGACGATCCCTCCTACCAAGACGAGGTGCTGCCGCTAGCCCTCGAACTCCTCGATCCCCAGCCGGACAGGACCTACCTGGACATCGGTTGCGGGGAGGGACGAGTCATGGCGGCGATGGTCGAGGCGGGTGCTGCAGCGGTCGGAGTGGACGTCTCGGCCGAGCTGCTGGATCGGGCCGCCCGCTTCGGGCAGGTGCATCGGGCCGACGTCCCTCCCTTCGGGTTCCTCGACGACGGCTCCGTGGACGGGGTGGTGATGGTGCTGGTGCTGGAGCATCTCCGTGACGAGGAGGAGGTCTTCTCCGAGGCCGCCCGGGTGACCCGTTCGGGCGGCGTCCTGGGTTTGGTGATCAACCACCCGGTGTGGACGGCGCCGGGCTCCAGCCCCATCGCTGACGGAGACGGCGAGGCGCTGTGGCGACCGGGCGAGTACTTCTCGGTGGGCTGGTCAGACGAGCCGGCCGGTGAGGCAACAGTGCGTTTTCATCATCGCACCATGGGCAGGCTGCTGACGTCGGCGGCGTCGGCGGGCTGGGACCTGCAGAGGATGATCGAGTCCGGGGTCAGCGCCGCCCAGGTCGCCCGGGTGCCGTCCCTGGCCGGCCAGGAGCACATCCCCCGGCTGCTGGGAGTCCGGTGGAGGCGAAGATGACGGTGGATGAACAGGTCCTGCTTCCGACTTGCCGGATCGCCGCCCGGTAGCCTGAGGCCTCATGTTCGAGTCCCAGCCTCCCGTCGAAGCCCCTGAAGTGGACGTCTCGGTGGTGCTGCCCGTCTACAACGAGTCGGGTCACCTGGCAGAGGAGATCGAGCGGATCAGCAAGGCGCTCGAAGCCTCCGATTACAGCTACGAGATCATCGTCGTCGACGACGGCTCCACCGACGGCTCCGGCGACGCTCTGACCCGCATCGAGGGGATCCGCCTCCTCCGCTTCCATCAGAACCGGGGATCGGGCTCGGCCCGAAAGTACGGGACGATGGCCGCTCGGGGCGGCTACGTGGTGTGGACCGACGTCGACATGACCTACCCCAACCACGACATCCCCGCCCTCATCGACCAAATGGACGGCTGGGATCAGGTGGTGGGAGCCAGGAAGTCGGAGCAGGGGACCGTCAAGCTGTTGCGACGACCCACCAAGTGGCTCATCCGCCGCCTCGCCTCTTATCTCACCAAGGTGAAGATCCCCGACCTCAACTCGGGATTCCGGGTGTTCCGCCGGGACGTCGCCCTCCAGTTCCTCTACCTCCTGCCCCGGGGGTTCTCGTGTGTCACCACCCTCACGATGGCGTTCCTCTCCAACGGCTACTCGGTGAAGTGGACCCCCATCGACTATTTCCCCCGCCGGGGCGAATCGAAGTTCCACTGGCTGTCCGACACTCGTCGCTACCTCATGCAGGTAGTGCGGATGGTGCTGATGTATGAGCCGCTGCGGGTGTTCGGGCCGCCGGCGGCTCTGCTAGGCGTGGTCGGTGCCGGCAAGCTGGTCTACGACATCGTTGACAAGGACTTCGGGATCGCCATCAACACGATTGTGATCCTCGGGGTGGCGTTGGCGCTGGCTCTGCTCGGGATGCTGGCCGACCTGTTCGTGCAGCTCAACCGGCGGCGCCACGACGTGATGCCCCAGACCGTCAGCCCGGCGGTCCCGGCGAGTGGCGGGGATGGAGAACCGATGCCGACACCGCCGCCAGACCGAGATCGGCCAGGGTGAGCAGCAACCGGGTGAGGAGAGCCACCGTCAACGCCGGATCCACCCCGATCACCGGCGCCATCAACGCCACGAAGGCCCCTTCCCTCGCCCCGACCCCTGCCGGCGCGGGCAAGGCGAGGAACCCCACCACCCACGCCAGCGAATAACTACCGGCCACCACGAGAACATCCCCGACGTCAGCGCCGAGTGGCTCGCTGAGGACGTAAGTCGCCGTGCCGTAGCCCGCCCAGGCACCCAGCATGAGCAAGGCGGTGATGGCGGTCGTCGACCAGGAGGGCCTGAGCTGGGAAGCCGGCAGCGAGCGAAGCCTCGCCACGAACCGGGCGATGAGCCGAATCGCCGGGGGGGTGAGGAGGGCGCCTCCGGCCACTGCCGCCGGGATCAGATAGGGCGCCCATCTCCGGGTGGCGGCACCGAGCGACCCCACTCCCAGGGCGGTGCCGGTGACCACGTGGGTGATGAGAAACAGGCCCATCGACGCCACCACCACCGTTCGGGCCACTCCGAAACGGCGGGACAGGGATGTCTGGGCGACTATCGGCCACACCGATCCCGGCAGGTACTTTCCAGCCTGGGTGAGGTAGAAGAAGCGATGGCTGGTCGGCCACGGCAAGCCCCGGTGCAACGAGTTGAGCCACCGCCGCCACGTCTCGGCGGTGAGCACGACGCCCACCAGCATGAGGGGGGCGGCCACCAGGACCCGTTCGATACCCACCAGCCGGGCCGACTCCATCACCTCTGACCAGCGGCTGGCGGTGATCCATACCCCGGCAGCGACGATGACGATGCCCACCACGATCGTGAGCTTCCCCCGCCCTCCCATCGGACGGGGTGCCTCCACCCCGCCCTGCTCAGCCATCGGCAGGACGCCGGGTGAGCAGCACCGTTTCCCGGGGCAGGGGCTGGCAGGGAGTCGCCCCCCGGGTGCGCAGCACGTCCCAGCCCCGGCTCTCCGCCGTCGCCAGTGCCGCCCGGTAGCGCTTGCGCTGGGCATCGTCGAGGAGAACGAGGCCGTCGTCGGCGACACGGTCCAGCGCCCTGAGCAGACAGGCCTCCCGGGCCCGGCCGTCGACCAGGATCAGATCGAGGGGCCCCTCCACCTCGTCGATGACGTCGACGTAGCCCCCCCACTCGAGTCCCCGTCCCCTCGGAGATGCCGACGCCACCCTGGGGGTGTGGCTGGGCGCGACCGGGGGTATGTGCAGGCGGGGCCGTGACATCAGGTCGTCGGTGGAGGAGAGAAGGTCTTCGACCTGCCCGGCCCAGGCGGAGTGATGCTCGACACTGTCGACCGAGGTGGCCCGTCGGGCCAGCCACAGAGTGCTCGCTCCCGAGCCGTACTCGAAGACCCGGGCTTCCGGTCGACCGGCGAGGAAGGCGTCTACGACATCGATCGCTTCGTACGTCCACCACGGCAGGTCGAGGCGGACCAGGTCGGGGGCGTTGTGGACGGCGAGGAGGGTACGGAGATGAGCGAGCAGGCTCCCGGGGTTCTCGGTGGCGTAAGCGGTCCAGCGCTCCAGCAGTGAGGTGCGGTCCAGGGCCGCCCGGATGGCGCGCATCACCGCCAGGTAGGCGGCCAGGACAGGACCGGATTCCGGTGTCATCAGCGACATGACGACCGTCACCCTATCGGCCGCCGGAGCGTCGCCAACGTCACCTCCCTCGGGCCCAAATCCCGCACGCTCCGCTCCGGCGATGCATCATGACGGGATGAGCCAGCGCCACCGAGTGTTCGCCCGGATGTGGGGAGTGGCCGCCCTCGCCCATCTCGCCGGCAACTGGCGCTATGGAGACATCGCTCCCGAGCCGACCCTGATCGGGTTCGTGCTGCTCGCCGTGGGCCTCCTCGGGACATGGCTGGTGATCACTCCCCGCCGGGCGACGCTGGTGGCGCTGTGCATCGCCGTTCCCGTGTCGGCGGTGCTGGAGGCGCCGGTGCTGGGCAACCACTGGCTCCTGGCCGCCTTCGTATCGGTCGGGTACCTGGTGGTGGGAGCCGACTGGGACCGCTTCGAGCCGGTGGCCCGGATGATCCTCCTCGTCTTCTACGCGTTCGCCGCGTTCGCCAAGCTCAACACTGGCTTCCTGGACCCGGCGACGAGCTGCGGGCTGGTCTACACCAACCAGTGGCTGGACGGCTTCGGGCTGGGCTCGATCCCGGCCGCCAGTCTCCTGGGATGGACGTCGGCTTGGGGAGCGGCCCTGGTGGAGCTGGCGATCCCGGTGCTGCTGATGGTGCCGGCGACCCGGGCGTGGGGGGCTTTGGCGGGGATGGCGTTCCATGGGTTGATCAGCCTCGACCTCAACCAGCACTTCTTCGATTTCACCGCCGTGCTGCTGCCTCTGTTCGCCCTGTTCCTGTCGGATGCGTTCTTCGAGTGCTTCGAGAAGCAGGGCGAGCGTCTCGAGCCGCGCCTGCGCCGGGTGCTGATGGTGGTCGTAGGACTGATAGGTCTGGCGGTGACGGCGGCCAACGTCACGCCGCTGGTGGGGCTGACGGCCTGGTTCCTCGACAACGGATCGTTCCTGTGGTGGGTCCCCTACCTGGCGGTCGTCGCCTGGGCCGCGTCGGGAGCGAGGCGGTCGGTGGCCGTGAGCTGGCGCATGGGTCCGGTGGCCATCGGGCTGGTCGTCCTGGCGGTCCTCAACGGCCTCACGCCCTATCTGGAGCTGAAGACGGCCTACGGGTGGAACATGTACTCCAACCTGGTCACCGTCGACGGCGAATCGAACCATCTGATCGTCCGTTCCACGCTGCCGCTGCGGGAAGGCCACCAGGCGCTCATCACGGTCATCGAGTCAAGCGACCCCGGTCTTCAGGTCTACGCCGACCAGGGCTACCTGCTTCCGGCGCCCTCGTTCCTGAGCTATCTGGCCGAGCACCCCGATATCTCGGTGACGTTCGAGCGTCTCGGCGTCGTTCATGAGGTTCCCCGGGTGGCGGACTCGGTCTACTCCGAGGGAGGAGCCTGGTGGTGGCGGTGGCTTCCCCTGCGGGCCGTGGACGGCGACCAGCCGGACCGTTGCCAGACGGTGTTCCTGCCCGCCCTTTGACGTAGGCAATGACTACCGTTGCTCGGTCATCACGAATCGAAGCCATTAGGAGCCGGTTCCATCTTATTGCATGGGATCATGTGTGATCCACTGAAACCGCAAACTATAACCGGCAACGAGTCATAGGTCAGATAGATGTCCGGTATGAAGACATTAGACCCGCAAAGCCGCCATGCTGTAGCGGTTACGGTCTTAGTCTTTCTTGCATTGAGCGGGTTCTACTTCGTTACAGCCCCAAAGACTTCATGGACGGCAGATCCTTTGACGAATATGGCGTCGGCTTGGAAAATCGGCTCGTACCAAACGCCGTGGATGCCTGAGTATGAAGCGTTCTTGAACACACGACCCATAGCAATCATCAATGTTGTAGCCGGTGTCGAAGGTCCGGTTTCCCAGTATCCACCAGGGGCGGCCTTGACCGCCGCTCCCGTTTATGCCCTCGCGGGTAAAGATCCCGCCGCCATCAGAGCATCAGCTTTTGAGAATTCGAGCTTGATTGTACCTCCAGTTTGGCCCGGCGCATTGGTGGCTTCCGTGACGACAGCTGGCGCCGTGGCAATGGTCTTTCGCCTGTTGGTCATTCTATATCCGTGGCGTGGGGCACTAATGGCGGCAATGGTCATGGCCCTCGGCACAGGAGCTTGGTCCGTGTCATCTCAGGCGCTTTGGCAGCATGGTCCGGCCATGTGCTGGATAGCAGCGGGGATGCTCATGACGGCGTTGGGCCGGATCAGAACCGGAACCCTAGCGTGGGCACTAGCCCCTATTACACGCCCGCACACGATATTGATCGGAGCCGCGATTTCCGTATATCAATTCTTACGTTCAAGGGACGCCGGATTCCTATGGCCCCTTCTTGGTTGTATCATCGGAGCTGGACTACTGGCAGCATACAATCTCTACGTCTTTGGAGACTTTGGTATTTTCGGTGGATACGAACAATCACCAGTAGGCCTTGATAACCCTGTTCGCCCTCCTCTTTTGTTGAATGCCATTGGTGTGCTCTTCGACGGTAGGCGTGGTCTGTTTGTCTATTCACCCTATCTATTGATCTTGCTGCCCGGTCTTCCACGCGCGTGGAAACGGGCACCTTCATGGGTTCGAGGAGCTGCACTGGGTGGATGCCTCTACCTGGCCGTTCAGTACTCACTCAATCGATTCGGAGGTGGTAGTGGCTTCATCGGATACCGTTATCCCCTTGAGGCACTCATAGCGTTTGCCCCATTGCTACTCCTATCTTACGTTAATTGGGTGCAGGGAATCCGGGTGCGGCAGGTCCTGTTTTGGTGTGGTGTTGTAGCTGCCGTGGCATTCCAAGCGGTCGGAGTCCTGAGGCCGCATTCCTTCTGATCGGTGGCGTCGTCGGAGACCACCTCGCGAGTCGTATGTTCCGATTCGCGGGAGCTGACGCCGAGGTGGGAGCAGGGTCACCATGGAGGCAACGTTGGTGCGCGGTGGGACCCTGCTACGTGGCCCGCTCCTCAGGGTGACAGCTGCTCCCGGTCGACCTTGTCCTCGTCCCAATAGTCGAGTCGCTCGAAGGGCA
>CAZTXD010000044.1:0-24490 GCA_964617995.1 uncultured Acidimicrobiaceae bacterium | reverse complement strand
GTGCCGCCCGGGCCGAACTTGCGCTCGGCGAACACGTGCGCAGCGGTCCGCATATCGGGCTGGTAGGGCGGGCACAACGCCTCGTATATGCCGTCGAGACCCACCGGGTTGGGCAGCGTCCAGCGTTCGTCCTCCACGAACCGGAACCGGAGTCCGCCGATGCCGTCGTCGGCAAACGCTCCCAGGACACTCCATCGGTTGATCCCATTGAAAAACAACCCACCGAGACCCATCGCTTGCATGGTCAGCACGATGTTGTGGGCCATGAAGCTGAGTTCGGCGGTGTTGGCCTCGTAGGCCATCTGTTGCAGCACCGAGAGAGGTGAGAGTTTGGATTCATCGAGCAGCCCGCTCCGGACGAACGGGGCAAGGTCACCGGCGGGACGGCCCGCCTCGTCATCCACGATGAAGTTGCCGTTGGCGAGGGCCATGGCTAGAAGCCCCAGCACTTGCTCGCTCGCATCGCCGACGGGCATGAACAGGGTTGAACCGGGTGCATTCGCCATCCACAGGTTGGGGGGGAGCATGTGCGGTGGCTGAGCCGGGAGGTCGAGCCTCCGATCGGACAACTGGGTGGTGCGCTGGCGGCCCAGTTCCAGGATTCGTTGGATGTCGTCGACCCCGTCGTCCAACTCCCGGATCGCCGTCGGCGTGGTGTCGCGGGTATTAGTGAGGTATGTGCCGTTGTCGTCGGTGTGGAACAGCACAGGGGTGCCGAACCCGGCGGCGGTGGGTGCGGTGCGACCAGTGAATCGTTGCGTGTAGTGCGCATGAGAATTCGGGCGATCCGGGCCGAACGGCACACCGAAATTCCACCCGGTGACTCCGGTTCCGGCGGCGACGAGCACCGCATGCTCGAGTTCGGTCAGCGGAGCGGGTTCGGCGCTCGATCTGAACGCCAGCGGCCCCGAAGGGATTTCCATACCCAGGCCAAACCGGCGGGCGCGCCTCCCGTAGATCGCCTCGAGAAGGGGATAGTCGAACAGGTCCTTGAGCGAATCTTCGTTCGTGGTGTCAACCATGGTCGTGCCTCCAGTCGCCCCGCTCCTTGCTGTCACGAGGCTCGAACCGTCGACCCCTTGGGTGCCCCATGTCGACAGTCAAGCACATCAAACGTCCAGAGCCTGAGTGCGGTTGGAGATCTCACGCCGGGAGCCAAGTTGGGAGCCATTCGCCATCTGAGTGACGGCGTTGCGGGCGAGGCAAGCCCTAACTCAAGGCGTTTCGCATGAGATAGGGCTGATCGACCTTCTGACATGCTTTGCGCCTAAGCGGAGGCTTCTCGGCCTGACAGAGCACGGGGATGACGGCGAATCCGGCGGACCTGATCGCCTTCTGACTGCTGGGCGTGGTAAAGGTCCCAGCGCATCTGGCCGTTCATCCAGAACCCGCTGGACGTGCCGAAGTAGCGGGAGAGCCTGAGAGCGGTGCTGGGTGTGATCCCGCGTCGACCGTTCACGATCTCGTTGATCCGCTGATACGGCACGCCGATAGCTTCCGCCAGCTCCCGCTGTGTCATGCCGAGCGGGTTGAGGAACTCTTCGCGGAGCATCTCTCCTGGATGGGTGGGGGCTCGGTTGGTTGGAATGCGGACCATCTGTCACCTCAGTGGTAGTCGACTACTTCAACATCTAGCGGACCCGATTCCGTCCATCGGAAGCAGATCCGATACTGCTCGTTGATCCGGATGCTGTGTTGCCCTCGGCGGTCTCCGCGGAGTGCCTCGAGTCGGTTCCCTGGTGGTACCCGCAGGTCATCCAGAATCTCGGCTTGATCGAGGGCATCGAGTCTTCTAGCGGCCACTCTCCAAAGTGATCGAGGTAAGCGCTGTCCGTGGACCCCGGTGGACACCGCTTGGAGATCTACGGATCAGAAGGTTGGGGGTTCGAGTCCCTCCGAGCGTGCTACGAATCCGTTGTGGCATAACGGATTCGGCTCTCCTTTGTGAGCGACCTTGTCTGACGGTTGGGAGCCATCCGTGCCACCTGGGCGCGTTGGCCCGCCCGGCCTTCGCTCAGCCTTGGTCAGGGAACCGGACGCGTTCTCTGAGCCATGCCGCAGTCCAGCTCTCGTCGACGTCGCCGGCAGCGATGGCCAGCATCGCTTCCTCCGCCTGGTCGATGTCGGGAGGGTCGGGGTCCCAGATACCGTCGTTGAGGTCGATGAACATGGCCAGCGCCGCCCATCCTGCCCGCTTGTTCCCGTCGGGAAGGGGATGGTTCCATGCCAGCCGGCAGACGAGAACGGCGGCCTTGTCGTAGATGTCGGGGTGGAACTCGATGTCACCGAACCCGGCCTGGAGAGCATGCAACGCCGAATCGGCCAAGTCGGACCGTGACGCCTTGGCGAGGACGTCGGCGTCCACTCCCGTGACCTGTTCCGCCAACCAGAAGTATTCCGCCAGTATGATGTAGCGGGTCACTGGGCGAGGCGTTCCAACAGCTCCCGGTCCCGTTCGAGGAGCCGATTGGCGCGGCTGGTGAAGTCCTCGTCTTGTCGCACACGTTCGATCTCGGCTCTGAGGGCGTCGATGATCAGGGTGTTGACGCTGGTGCCTTTGACCCGGGCGACGGTTTCAGCGTCTTCGGCGAGGTCCTCGGGCAGGCGGACAGTGGTTTGCTTCGTCATGAAGTCATGATATCGCAATATTGTGACAACGCAATATCGTGACAACGCAACCTGTTCGGTTCGGGAGCCAAGTTGGGAGCCATCCACTGTGGACTCGTCCGGACGGTCGTGGATAGCGGTGGACCCGGAATCATTCAGGACCAGGACCTGTGGACTTCCGGGACGCCGGTGGACACCGCTTGGAGACGTACGGAGCAAAAGGAGGTCGAGTCTGGCGGCGAATCGCATTGGGTTGCCGAGGTCCGGAGCCGAAGGCCGAATGGTGAGTTGGCGCTCTCGCCTTGGGTGAGTTTCGGGCAGACGCCTGTTCGGTAGGCTGGCCGTGTGAGCGTCGATTTGGATGAGCTGCGTCGGCTGCGCCGGGCTCGGGACCAGATGGACCGAGAGTATGCCCAGCCGCTGGATGTGCCGGCGCTCGCTCGGACGGCGATGATGTCGCCGGCGCATTTCAGCCGTCGCTTCCGCGCCGTGTACTCGGAGACACCGTACTCCTACCTCATGAGCCGGCGCATCGAGCGGGCCAAGGAGCTGCTGCGTCGGGGCGAGTTGTCGGTCACCGAGGTCTGCATGGCGGTGGGGTGTACGTCACTCGGCTCGTTCTCGGCCCGGTTCACCGAACTCGTCGGCGAGACACCGAGTGAATACCGGGCCCGTGACCACGACGAATTGCGGGCGCTGCCTCCTTGTCAGACGATGGTGTTTACTCGGCCGCGTAAGCGCAACCGCCGATGGAGCGACGAAGAAAGCAGATTTCGAGAAGCATTTGTCCCGGCGAGTTCTTAGCGTCGGTGTCCATGTCCGTATCACTGAGCACAGTGCACATCTACGTCGACGATACCGACGCCGCTCTCGGCTTCTACCGCGACACCCTGGACCTGACGGTGCAGAACGAGGTCGAAAACGAGGGCTTCCGGTGGATCACTCTCGTCACCGACAGCCAACCCGAGATTCAGATCGTGTTGTCTTCGCCGTACGCGGGCCGTTCCAAGGAGGATGGGGACGCTCTTGCCGCCCTGGTCGCCAAGGGTGAGATGCCCGGCCCCTTCTTCCGTACGGACGATCTCGATGCGACGTTCGAGAGGGTGGCTTCCGCCCCCGGGGTCGAGGTGCTAGAGGAGCCGGCCGACCGGTTCTGGGGTGTCCGCGACGCCGCGGTGCGCGACCCGGCAGGCAACATGCTCCGCCTCGAGCAGGCATAGTGTCCTGACTCAGACTGCCATGGCTACCATCGACTATGTCACGATCGAGGTGGTCGACACCACGGCCGCCGAGCGCTTCTACGACGCCGCCTTCGGCTTGGGCACTCGGGTGCGCCTGCGAGCCTCGGAGGCACCTACGACGGGCTTTCGCGGTTTCACGCTGTCGCTCATCGCGTCCCAGCCGAGCACTGTCGACGACCTCATCGGCACCGCGTTGGATGCCGGCGCCGTGTCGCTCAAACCGGCCGCGAAGTCGTTATGGGGTTACGGCGGCTGGTAGAGGCTCCGGATGGGACGATCTGGACGGCGGCGTCGTCGGCGAAGAAGGACACCGGCCCGGCCACCCAACAGGTCGACGAGGTCGTGCTCCAGCTGGGAGTGGCGGATGTGGCTGCGAGCAAGCGGTTCTACGTCGACCGCGGATTCGCCGTGGATAGGGTCTATGGCCGGAGGTATGTCGAGTTCGACACAGGTCCCGTCAAGCTGGCGCTCTACAAGCGTCGTGCCCTCGCCAAGCTCGCCGGCGTGTCCGCCGACGGCACCGGATCGCATCGGCTCTTGATTGGCAGCGATGCCGGGCCCTTCACCGACCCGGACGGATTCGTGTGGCAGTCGACATGAAGTCGGCCGACAGTTTTTGGTTCGACGCACTCGAGAGCATCCCGGCGGCTGACCCGGATCGCATACAGGAGGCAACCCGATGACTGATCGCAACAAGGACGACGCCGGGCCGAAGCTGCTCTCAGGCGGGAACCCGCAGATCCCCAAGGGGGAGGGAAACGGCCTGGTGCAGGACTATATCGCTGCCATGCCCGGCTGGAAACGAGACATTGGAGAACGCCTCGATGACCTCATCGTGCGCACGGTCCCCGACGTACACAAGGCGGTGAAATGGAACCAGCCGTTCTACGGCCACAAGGACGAGGGCTGGTTCCTGTCATTCCGTTGTTACACCAAGTACGTGCAGGTGCAGTTCCTCCGCGGTACATCGCTCGATCCCCGGGATGTGACGGTGGCACACCCAGCTTGAAGTCACGAGCGGAGTCGCGTCATGAGTCCCGTTCGGCGATGGCGGCTTCGAGTAGTGGGATCACCCCGGGATGGCCCAGTCGGTGGGCCCACTGCAGTGCGTCGCCCTCGTCGATCGAACACCCTGCACGACATCTAGCCCGCACGGTCGGGTCGGCGCCGGCATCAAGCAGAACCGAAACCAGCTCGGGTGGCTGTCCCGACACGATGGCCATCAGCAATGGAGTCTGCTCAAACGCCGAAGGAGCGTCGACGTTCGCGCCCAGCTCGAGAAGTGTCTTTACTGCCTCGATCTGACCGGCTCGGGCCGCGATGGAGAGAGCGGTGGAGCCTTCATCGACGGGGTAGCCGTGCCCCTGGGTGCGAGTCTCGGATTGAGCATCGAGGTCGATCCCGGTGGCGGCGATAACGGCAATCGCATCGACGCTTCCGGCCGAGGCAGCATGGTCCAGGGCGTTCATACCGTCGCGTGACCGAACGCCCAGATCGGCGCCGGCCGCCATGAGAGCCTCGAGCGCCTCCGTGGCATCCACACGTGCGGCCAGATGCCAGGCGGTCAGCCCGTTGGGGTCGACGGCAGCGAGATCAGCTCCCGCATCGAGTAGCAGCTCGATCATCCGCACATGGTTGCCTATCGCGGCCCTCATCACCGGCGTGAAGCCGTAGTGACGGGGCTCGTCAGGGTCAGCGCCCTCTCGGAGAAGTTCACGAGCTCGATCGACGTCGCCCTGGGCAGCCGCCTCGGACAGAGTGTCCACTTCAGCACCTCCGCCGGGGCTGTCGGAACCTCCGAGTTCGAGCACCAGGGCAGCAAGGCCGACAGCCACAATGGCCGACCCGACCACCAAGCCGGCCCTGCCAATCCGATTGAGGCGTCGTGAGCGAAATCCCACCAGACTGTCCGAGAGATCGGCTACGAGTCTATTGGTCCCATCGGGAGAAGGTGGCCGCACCAAGAGGGCACCACGAAGGTGCCGTGACGGTCCGCCATGGATCCGTAGCCCCCTCCGTAGTCGATACGGAAGCCCCAGGTACCCCCTTCCGATACGTTCGAGCGGGAGCGACGAGAAGGAGGATCAGATGCCGCTCTTCATGGACATCCACAGGATGGATGGGATCGACCCCGACGCCCTGGCCGGCGCCCACGAGCGAGACCTCGAGGTTCAGGAGCGTCACGGAGCCAACTACCTCAGATACTGGTTCAGCCAGGAGGCAGGAACGGTGTTCTGTCTGGTGGATGCCCCCTCCAAGGAGGCAGCCGAGGCGGTGCACCGCGACTCCCACGGGCTCGTGGCGGACGAGATCCTGACGGTCCAAGAGGGCCGGTAGTCATCATCGACCGGCCGCACAGAAGGGGACCGGCTCGGGGCCGGTCCCCTTCTTCGCGTATGTCGGTGGCGTGTCAGGTGTCCAGGACGTCGTCCCGGCCTGAGTAGGCGATCGCCATCACCTGGGACACGTGATCGTCCCCCACCCCCAGTTCCTCCAATGTGGCTCGGAAGTGATCCATGAAGACCTCGAATCCTGCTTCGTCGAGCCTTTCCGCCCTGGGGGCGGCATGAGCAGCTCGCAGGTCACGCCCCTGATACTCGTTGGGGCCTCCGAACGCCATGGTGAGGAACGCCCGCTGCTTGCCCTTCAACTCGTCGAGGGCGATGTCACCGAAGTAGCGGTTGACCCTCGGGTCGTCCATCACCTTCTGATAGAACCGGTCGAGTGCCATCTCCACTGCCTGTGATCCACCAAGCTCCTGGTACAGCGACATTCTGCTCCTCTCTACGACTACGAGGAGCGAACCTAGGTGACCGGGGCGCGGGGCACACCCGTAGTCGATACGGAGATGGCTACGGAGATGGTCGATCCAGGCCCAGGTCGGCTGCCCGGATCGTCAGTTCCTGCTTGGACGTGACACCCAGCTTGGGATAGATGTTGGCCAGGTGGCTCTCGACGGTGCGTGTCCCCACGAACAGCCGCTCCCCGATTTGCGAGGCGGTGTAACCCTTCGCCGCCAGCTCCGCCACCTCTTTCTCCCTCGGCGTCAGGGCCTGAGGGCCGAGGATGGCGCCTGTCGCCCGACGCCCGGCGGAGCCGGTCTCGCCGAGCGACTTGAGGGCCCGATCCCTCCGCCACGCTGCCCCGCACTCGTCGGCGATCCGCGCCGACCTCTCGAGGAACTCTGGCCCACGATCGTCCCCCCGCTCTACCAGCATCCTTCCAACCAGATAGGAGGTGTTGTGAGCCAGCAGCCTGTAGCCGCGATCTTCCAGTAGTTGGACTGCAGAGATCGGTGCGTCCAGGCTCGTCCTCGAGCCGGTGAGCGCGAGAACCGCCTCTCCGATGTCGGCAAGAAGCGGATGGAGCTCGCCTCCCACCCCTCCCGCGATCTCCCGGAGCCGGATGGTGGCGGAAGCCACTACACCGTACTCGTCTGCTTCCAAGGCCGTTTCGGCCATATCGACCAGGACGAGTCCCTCCAGTGCGCGTGCTCCCATGTTCCGGTAGCGCATGAGGGCCGCCTCATAGTGACCCAACGCCCCCACGGCATCGCCTCTCACGAATGACAGATAGCCACCGGTCCAGTGGCACCACGCGGTCCAGTCGAGGATCTCGTCACCTTGGTAGGTCTCCCTCGCTTGATCCAGTTGGCGCTCGGCTCGGGCCAGGTGCCCCATCTCACCCAAAGCCCGGGCGGAGAGGGCCAGCGCCCAGGCCCGGCGGCGGCTTCCCCGAAATGCTCGCCGGGCGCCGGACTCATCGATGAGACGGGTGCACTCGACCAGCCTGCCCTGCAGCCACCGGACATGTGCCAGCCGCTCCAACGCCACCGCGTCGCAGGCGAGGGTGTAGTCGGCCTCGATGGCTTCCTCGACCAGTCGCTCGGCTTCGGTCAGCCTGCCGCTCAACGAGAGCTCCAGGCTGCGCTGGGCGAGTCCCCATATCCTCCGGTAGGTCATCCCGTTGTCGACGGCGATCCGTTCGGCGGTCTCATAGTGTGCCTCCGAATCGGAGAACTGTCCCATGAGGCCGAGTGTGTAGGCGCGGCAACCCGCCGCGTGGTTCATGACGAGAGGATCGGTGTTGCTGTCGGCGTCGATGAGCACCCGGGCTGCCAGGTCGTTGGAATGCTCCAGTTCGCCGGCGCAGGATGAGATCCAGACCATTTCGTTCCGAGCGAGCAGGGCACGGTCCTTCTCTCCCGCCGCCTCGAACAGGTCGATGGCGCGCCGGCAGGCCGATGCTGCTTCGTCGAGGCGACCGGCGCCGATGGACAGGAAGCTGGCTAGATGGAACTGGACGATTCCCTGCGCGACGAGATCGTGGTGGTTCCGGCTCGCCTCCTCGATGCGACGCATGGTCGTGATGGCCCCTTCGGCATCTCCCTCCGCCAGGTGGTCGACGACCCAGTCGGCCTGCCAGGTGATGGCGCGTAACACTCGTAACCAGCGGCTGTCGCCCCGCTCGAGGACGTCCGGAAGGCCACCCAGTATCTCAAGGGCCTCTCGGTACATGCCTTGGCTCTCGGCTTCGCTGATGGCACCGCAGAGAGCGTCCAGGGATTCGTCGTCGGCCACCATCGCAGATCGAGCGAAGTGGGCTGCTGCCGCCCCGATGCGACCACGGTCCCTCAGGACCCGCGCCACCGCTCGATGCAGGGCCATCCGCCTCGCTCCCCCCACGAGTTCGTAGATGGTCTCCTGAATGAGAGGGTGGGAGATCTCATAGATGAATCCGCGACCTGTCGCCTCTTCTCTGACGAGGTTCGAGACGTGTAACTCCTCTAGGACACGCCCGACCTCGGCGAGTTCCCAACCCAACACCTCGGCCAGGTCGCTGGGATCGGTCCTCTGATCCATCACAGCCAGCAACTCCAGAACCTGACGAGGTCCGGAAGCCAGCATGGAAAGCTCGAGGCCCACTCTTTCTCGCAGCGATCGGGGAGGTTCCGTTAGATCCGGGGTGGCTACATCGGCTCCCTCGTCGATGAGGGCGTCGATGAGACTCAGAGCGAACAGGGGGTGCCGAGTGATCGGTCCACTAGCCAGTCGACCAGCGACTGCGGGACGGCCAGGGTCTCCCGATCGGGATGGTGACGAAGACGAGCCCGGGCCAGCTCCGCCAACTCGTCGGTGTTCAACGGGCGGACGTTGACCCGACGCAAGGCAGCGTCGTCGCCGAGGGCATGGAGAACGTCGCCGATGAGCGGGCGGGAGCGGAGACCGCCGCTACGAGCGGTGGCGAGGACGCCCACAGGGCGATTCCACAACCGTCTGGCGACGAAGCGGAGCGCCTCCCAGGAGGAGGCGTCCGCAAGATGCATATCGTCGATCGCCACCAGGATCGGACCCTCTTCGCTGAGCCGGGCGAGGATCGACGTCACCTCGTTCAACAGGAGCTCTCGATTCAGGCCGCTCCCTCCCGTCACGCCGATTCGCTCCCGGATCCTCGAATCGCCCGTCGATAGGGCGTGACGATCCAACGCCTCCAACCAGGGACCGAACGACGTGGTCACACCGAGCTGATACGAACGGGCCGACAGGATCTCGGCCTCGTTCCGGTGTTTCTCGACGATCTCGTGCATGAGGCGGCTCTTGCCGACACCGGCGGCTCCGTCGATCAGGATGAACCGGAACCGACCGTCGGCCACCAGCCTGAGCTCACCTCGGAGGATCTCCAGCTCCGGTGTTCTCCCGACCAGAGGAACTCCGCCGTCGGTGCGTTCCGTCGAGATGTGGTCGGTGCCTGGAGAAGGAGTCACGTGGGGAATCAGGGGTAGCGGGGACACAGACAGTCCCGACCGCCTAGCTGCGGGTCCGTGAGGTCCTACGCCACGACCATACAGCCCGATCCCGGTTCATGCCGACGATGGGAAGGGGCTCCTCGCCGTGGATCGCTCTGTCTCGGTGAAGAAGATGAGGACCATCCGTCATTGGGCGGAGCCAGGGGCCGCCATATGATGCATGATGTGGAGCGAGAGCCGACCGGATGAGCACTGCCACCAACGAGACGATTCGAGCCGGGCCCGTGGCTGTGATCGGTCTGGGTCTGATGGGCTCGCGCATGTCCCGCCGTCTTCTGGGAGACGGCTTCCGGCTGCGTGGTTTCGACCCCGACCCGGCTCGTCTCGCCGAGTTCCGTGACATGGGCGGAGAGCCCACGACCTCACCCGCCGAGGCGGCGTCGGGGTGCTGGGGAGCGTTGCTCTCGTTGCCGGACTCCGATGTGTCCCGGGAGGTGTGCCTGGGCGACGACGGCCTGGCAACCTCGGGCGTGACACCACTGACCGTCTACGACGCCACCACCGGCCGTCCACGGGACGCCGAGCATCTGGCCCGGGCGCTCGACGAGGTGGGCATCACCTACGCCGACGCCACCGTGAGTGGGAACGGCGAGATCGCGCAACGCGGCGAGCTGGTGGTGATGATGGGGGGTCCCGTCGACGCCTATCGGCGCGGCGTCGCCATCTTCGAGTCGATCGGACGGTCCCACCATCACGTGGGGGCCGCGGGAGCAGGCGCACGGATGAAGCTCCTCGTCAATCATCTGCTCACCATCCACCGGCTCGCCCTCGCCGAGGGGTTGGTGGTGGCAGAGCTGGCCCGCCTCGACCTCGCCGCCACTCTCGACGTGCTCAAGGACAGCCTTGCCTATTCCAAGGCGATGGACGCCTGGGGAGAGCGGATGATCACCGGTGATCACGCCGATCCCTTCGCCCGAGTCCGGCAGAGTCACAAGGATGCCCGGCTGATCGTCGAGCACGCAGGGGACCTGGGGGCACCGACCGACCTCGTCTCCATCGCCCGCCGGGTCCTGGAGGAGGGGGAGGCGTCGGGCCTCGGCGACCTGGACAACTCGGCTGTGATCGAGGTGCTGAGGAGACGGGCGGGTGTGGGTCGGGTCTCTCCTTGACCGCGGAATGGACGACGACCACCTGATTCTATATCATGCATGATCGACGATGAGAGGTCGCCTCAGCCACGTCATCGACATTCACTGTCACCGAGAATGCGGTCCCGCCGCTGCCCGGGTCAAACCCGAAGCAGATCGCCTCGGCCGGGCGCCGCTCCAGTTCGGAAACGAGATGACCCGAGAGGTCAACCGGCGTCAGCTCGAGACCCTGCGACCCAAGATGGAATCGGTCGAGCGGCGTCTCGCCGACATGGACGCCATGGGGGTGGATATCCAGGTCATGAGCGTGTCCCCTTACCATCTCTTCTTCTGGGCACAGGGCGACCTCGGCATCGGTGCCTTCCACATGATCAACGACGACCTCGCCGCGGTGGTGGAGGCCCATCCCGATCGGTTCGTGGGGCTGGGTGCAGTCCCCCTTCAGGACATGTCCGCTGCCGTGGCCGAGCTGCGAAGGTGTGTGGACGAGCTCGGCTTCGGCGGCGTTGAGATCAGCACCCACGTCGAAGGTGAAGAGATATCCTCAGCCCGTCTGGAGCCCTTCTGGGAGACCGCCGAGGAGCTGGAAGCGGTGGTGTTCATCCATCCCACCGGCTTCACCCATCCAGACCGGTTCACGGAGCACTACTTCTTCAACACGATCGGCCATCCGCTGGAGGAGACGATCAGTGTCGGCCGGCTCATCTTCGATGGGGTGATGGAACGCCATCCTGAACTGAAGGTCGTCCTCGCCCATGGAGGTGGCTATCTCCCCATGTATGCGGGGCGGTTCGATCACGCCTATCAGGCCCGCGCGGACGTGCGACACGGGCTTCCCCGCCCTCCCAGCGAGTATCTCTCGATGTTCTATTTCGACACCATGGTCTTCGAGCCCGACCAGCTCGCGTTCCTCGCGAGCAGATACGGGGCGGACCATCTTCTTCTCGGAACCGACTATCCCTACGACATGGGTGAAACCGATCCGCTGGGCTTGATCGGCAAGGTCGAAGGCCTGACTCCCGACGAGGTCGGGATGGTGACCGGAGGCAACGCCGCTCGACTTCTCGGACTGAAATTGTGAGAAAGCAGACAGAAGGGACCGTTTCAGATGCCTGAACAGCGCCAAGGGATCAGGGAGCCGATCGAAGTCGGAGTCATCGGCACCGGATGGTGCGGAGGAATCCGGGCCGTCGCTTCCACAGGCAGCGCGATGGTGCGACGGCTCCATCTCGCCGAGATCGACGAGGATCGCCTGGAAGAAGTGGCGGCGATTACAGGAGCTGAGCGGACCACCACCGACTGGGAGGAGCTCGTATCCGACCCGAGCATCGATGCTCTCATGATCTCGGCCACCCCGGAGACCACCCATTACCCGATGGCCAGGGCCGCCCTGGCGGCCGGCAAGCACGTGCTGTTGGAGAAGCCGATGGCCATGACACTGGAGGAGGCCGATGAGCTGATCCGTCTTGCCGAGACAGGACAGCTCAAGTTCACGATCGGCTACTCCCAACGCTTCAACTCCAAGCAGGCGCTGGTCAAGCGGAGCCTCGCCGACGGATCGCTGGGTGACCCGGTCACCGTGCTGGTGAGCAGGCACATCACCCGTTCCTTGGGAGCCAAGATCGGCTCACGCACGAAGCTCTCTCCGGCGGCGATGGAGGCGACCCACGACATCGACTTCGCCTTGTGGGCGCTCGAACCACGGACACCTGTGCGCGTCTACTCACAGGTCGCCTTCGGTGCCCGCAAGGCCGACCACGGTGTGCCCGACCACCAAATCATCGTCCTCACCATGGACGACGGGGTGACCGTGACGGTCGGTGCGGGATGGTCCCTACCGCCCGGATACCCGAACTACTCGGCGACATGGATCGAGTTCATCGGCACCGAAGGGGCCCTGATGATGGATGCCAGCCACCGTGACATCGTCATGCACACCATGCGCGACGGCACCAGGTTCCCACTGTCGACGATGCCCGGAGAGTACGTAGACCACGTATACGCCGGGCCGATGGAACGAGAGACCCTTCACTTCATCGAGGCGGTCTACCGCGACCAGGAAGTGATGGTCGCCCCCCGACTCGCTCGCCAGACCATGGAGGTCTACATCGCCGCCGACCTGTCGGTGGCCAAGCATCAGGTCATCGACCTCCCCCTGAAGTGAGGGTTGGGCGGCGTCTCCACAGCTTGTCGGCGAGGAGGAAGGCCGCGGTGGAGGCTGCCGCCACGAGACCGACGAAGAGCCACGCGGCCCGGTAGTCCCCCCGGGCGGCGAAGAGACCGACCACGACGGGCCCGAGGAGCGTCCCGGTGAAGTTGCCGGCCAGCACCAGGCCCGACGCTCGCGCCGGTATCTCGGCGAAGCTGTTGACCACCGTGAAGAAGAAGACCCCCGGCCATCCCCAGGTGCCGAGCAAAGTGAGCGGCAGGGCCACCAGATACAGGGCGGGCACCGACGCCGTCATCAGGATCAATGCGCCGATGGCTCCCGTCCCCGACAGGGCCATCATCTCCAGGTGACCGCTGCTGTCTCTCCGGTCGACGAACCATCCCACTCCCACCCGCACTCCCACCACGAGGGAGGAGCAAGCGGCCAGCACCGCTCCTGCGGCCGCTTCGCTGATGCCGATCTCGACGGCCGACGGCACCACGAAAAGCGCGACACCGTTGCCGGCGATAGCACCCGTGAAGCCGGCCATGGCCAGCGGGAGCAAAGCAGCGGGAACCCTGCCTCGAGCGGCTTCTGCTCGCTCTGAGACGATCGTCGTGTCGAACCGGGGTGTGACGACGGCGAGGACCAGGCCCAGCAGCGCCGCTCCCATGAAACCCCATCTCCAGCCGACTGCAAGACCAACCAGGGGGAGTGACGCCCCGGCCAGGACGCTGGCGAGAGGAACGGCCGCCTGCTTCATGCCGTAGGCCACGCCCTGACGCCCCGCTCTGACGCCGTCGAAGATGGCGAGGTTGGCCGCCACCTGGATCAGTCCGTTGCCGACACCACCCACACCGGTGGCGACCGGTATCAACCACGGGGCGGCGGCGGAAGCGGCCAGGGCGGAGGAGACGAGAGTCAGGCAGGCCCCCAGGCGCAGTCCCCGCGTGGGTCCTACCCGTGCCACCACACCGCCGGCAGGACCGGCGGTGAGTGCAGAGGTGGCCATGAAGGCACCGGCGGCGATCGCCAGATGGGCAACACCGAACCCGAGGGCCTGGTCGATCTGGAGGATCTGGGCGCTGACCAGGAACAGGGGCAGAACTCCGCAACCGGTGAACGCGACCGCCGCCACCAGGGGATGGCGTCGGAGACCATGTTCGAGTCGGTGTCTCAGAGCAGTTCCACCGTCACGAACCGAAGCATCGTTTCGCCGACGTTTTCCAGGTCGTGGATGGTGGGCTCGTCGGGAGAGTTCTGGAGGAAGGTCGTTTCCCCCTCCCGGTAGTCCCTGACCGTGAAGGACCCATCCGCTCGACGCTGCAGGCCCCGTCCGGCCTCCACCACGGTCCAGAAGTAGTCGGTGGTGTGGGCATGGAAGGGTCCACGTTCTCCCGGTGACAGCTCGACCTCCCACACCCGGACCCGGTCGTTCTCGAACCACAGTGAGGTCCCGACATGGCGGTTGGAAGGAGCAGCCTGCAGCTCCTCGGCGAACTCCGAACGGTCGAACTCTCCCTCGTCGACGATGTCCGCGGCCGGCATCTCAGTTGACCTGATAGTCCGGTTCTTCGCCGGTGAGGACCTTGATCACCTGGGTCGTCGCCTTGCGCTGCGATTCCTCCAGCGCCTCTTCCGAGTAGTAGGCCATGTGGGGCGTGACGGTCAGGTTGGGTATCTCCCCGATACGTGCC
The DNA here is from genome assembly GCA_964617995.1 of uncultured Acidimicrobiaceae bacterium. Lineage (GTDB taxonomy): Bacteria > Actinomycetota > Acidimicrobiia > Spongiisociales > ZC4RG35 > CAZTXD01. The sequence continues at coordinate 9,902 of CAZTXD010000044.1, read as the reverse complement.
GGGTCGAGCGGCTCGACATCGAACACGTCGAGTCCGGCACCACCGAGTCGGCCTTCGGACAGGGCAGCCGTGACGGCATCCAGGTCCACGAGGGGGCCCCGCGAGGTGTTGACGAGTATCGCCCGCGGCTTCATCCTCGCCAGTTGCTCCGCGGCGATCATCCCCCTCGTCTCGGCTGTGAGAGGCAGGTGGAGCGACACGATGTCGGAGGTAGCCAACAGCTCGTCCAGGGCCAGCATCGGGGGCAGGTCCGCTCCGGGGTCGAGATAGGGGTCGTGTACCACGAGGTTGGCGCCCAGTGCTCTCAGCGGCGCCGCGATCTTGCGGGCGATGCGTCCGTAGCCGACCAGGCCGACCGTGAGTGTGGATAAGCGGTGGATGGGACGGAAGTTGTCGACGCCCCATGTCCCTGCGCGGACGGCGCGGTCGGCGTCGACCAGGCGGCGGAGCGAGGTGAGGATCAGTGCCAGCCCATGCGTCGCCACCTCCTCCACCGAGTAGTCGGGGACGTTGGTCACCACGATGCCGGCCGCGGCGGCAGCCGCTAGATCGACGTTGTCGACGCCGATCCCGTAGCGAGCGATGATCCGGCAGTTCTGCAGGCGAGCGATGGCGGCGGCGTCCCAGGGAAGATATGTGGTGAGGATGGCGTCGGAGTCGGCCGCCACGGCCAGCACCTGATCGATGTCGCCGGAGGCGACCGTCAACTCGGCGTCGACTTCTGCCAGCAGGGACTGCTCGATCTCAACCGACGGAAAGACCTGATCACTGACGACGACCTTGTACTTGGGCATCACCCCTCGCTTTCGACGGGATCTGATCCTATATCATGCAGGGTAGCGTCCCGTTTTCGCGCATCGAATGCGCGCTATAGCGCGCATTCGATGCGCGAAAACGGATCAGCCGACCGTCATCAGGACCTTGAGGGAGGATGAGTCGTGGACCAGGTCGAAGGCCCGGGAGGCCTCGGCCAGATCGAGCTGGTGGGTGACGATCGGCTCGAGGCGCAGGGCGCCCGACGCCGTCAGGGCGATACCGTCCGCGTAGTCGCCGATCAGGGCCGCGCGGGGATTGTGGAGGGTGAGCTCCTTGTGATAGAGGTGGTAGTAGGGCAACCCTTCCTGGCCGCCGGTGATGGTGCCGAAGACCAGCACCTCACCTCCGATCGTCACCAGCTCGATCGCCTGCGCCAGCGTCGACTCGGTTCCTACCGCCTCAACCACGACGTCGGGGCCACGGCCGTCTGTCAACCCGGCCAGGACCGATGCGGCTTCGGCCGGCTCCGCCACCGCCTCCGCTCCCGACTCGAGAGCGAGCAGACGTTTCCACTCCGACCGGGTGATACCCACCACCTTCATCCCTGCGAGGGCGAGAAGCTGCGTGATGAGCTGACCGGCGACGCCCAGGCCGATCACGGCCGCCGTCTGTCCCGGGAACGGATCGAGCCTCTTGACGGCATGGACGCAGGTGCCCAGCACCTGAAGCAGCCCCGCCGCCTCGCCGGAGATGGTTTCGGGTACGGGTACCAGTCGCTGGGGCGGCGCCAGCACGTACTCGGTGAAGGTCCCATCCGCATCCCGGCCCAGCAGTCCCCCGTTGCGGCACAGGTGCGGCCGTCCGGACACGCACAAGTCGCACCATCCGCAAGAGACGCCGGGGTCGACCAGGACACGCGTGCCGGCACGATAGGGCGAGCCCGGAGGTGCGTGAGCCACCTCGCCGGTCATCTCATGTCCGAGGATCCGGGGGTAGGCGACGGGAATCTTGCCGGAGACGATCTTGGTATCTGTCCCGCAGATCCCCACCTGATGGACCCTGACGAGTGCCAGGTCGGCATCGGATGGCTCAGCCACGTCGGCGACTTCTACCACGTCGGGCCGGATGACACGTACTGCTTTCAAGGCTCTCCTGGGCGGGTGCCTCATGCTAGAGGTGGCCGCGGTGACACCGGCCCGTTGAGGATCCGACGGGGATCCGTCCGGACTTTGTAGGATATCGAGGAATGGAACCGAATACCGCAGTCGGCCTGGCATTGTCCGGCCAAGAGTTCCCCAACGCCCGCCAGACCGCTCACGAGTACGTGCGGAGTGTCCTGCGGCGGGCGATCCTCAACGGGGAGATCACCGGCGGCACCCGTCTCGTCCAGGCCGAGCTGGCGGCGATGCTCGACGTGAGCACCACCCCGGTTCGAGAGGCACTCAGAGACTTGGCGACTGAGGGGCTGGTCCGGTTCGACCCCCACCGGGGGGCGATAGTCACCGAGCTCTCCAGTGACGACGTCCACGACATCTATCAGATCCGGATGGTCCTCGAACCGTTGGCGATGCGGCAGGCGGTGCCCAAGCTGAGCAACTCCCTGCTGGAGCGCCTACGGGAGCTGCATCAGAGCATGCTGGATGAGCCTCACTCCGCCGACTGGGTCGACCGCAACCGTGTCTTTCACATGGCCGTGTACGAGACTGCCGCCTCTCCTCGCTTGGCGGGGATCATTCGAAACCTCCAGGACGCATCGGTCATGTACATCGGCGCCTCCCTGAAGGACAAGCCCTCTCTGCGAGACGAGGCGAACCACGATCACGCCAGCATCCTCGAGGCCCTCGAGCGTCGCGACGCCGAAGGGGCTGTCGCTGCTCTGGTGGAGCACCTGAGGACCTCGATCGACGCCTTCGACGAAACCCACGGCGACGTCTAGAGAGGCTCGGCGAGGCGATGGGGGTCGGAGGGGGGACGCCCCGCCACCAGGTTGAGGGCGACTCCCAGCGTCACCAACACGAGCCCGGCGGCCAGCTCTGGCGTCACTCGTTCCCCGAGGAGGAGGGCGGAGGACACGACTCCTATAGCGGGAACCCCCATCATGGTGAGGTTGGCCGAGACCGGGTCGATGTTCCGCAGGATGACGATCTGCGCCCACAGCGCGATCCCCGACGCCAGGATGCCCTGATAGGCCACCACGCCAATCAGGGAAGGTGTCCAGGTCACAGCGGGAAGTCCCTCCGTGAGCAACCCCATCACCAGCAGGATCACGGTGGCCCCTGCGAGTTGCCAAGGGAGGGCGTCGAGCGGTGTGATCGTCCATCGATGGCCCCGAATGTGAACGGATGTGGAGGCGTTGGTGATGGCGGCCAGTATCAACAGGCCGTGCCCGGAGGCGATGTCGGGATCTGACCAGTCGAGGCCCCACGGCTCGAACAGGACAACGACCCCGGCAATGCCCAGTAGCAGCCCCAGCCAGCGGAGAGGCGTCATCCGATCCGCCAGGAACACTGCGGCGAGGGGAACGGTCCACAGAGGGGTGGTCCAGGCGACGACAGATGATCTCCCCGGCGGGACCATCTGGAGAGCCGTGAACACGAGGAGTGTCACCGCCCCCAGCCGGAAGACGGCCAGCGACATGACGATGGGCAGGTCGCGTCGGGGCGGTAGCTGCAGCCGCCCGGTGGTGGCGGCGATCGTCACCACCGCCAGCGTGGCACCGCCGACCCGGAACACACCCATCCAGGTCGGCGTGATCGATTTCACGCCGGTGGCCATGATCGGCCAGTTGAGACCCAGGATGACGACGACTACGACCAGCAGGACATGGAGAGCGATCGGCGTCAGCCGTCGACTGTGGGCCGGGTGGTCCCCCGGCTCCCAGAAGTGTTGGCGGAGCGGGCCGGTCATCGCCGCCACCATGGTCCGGGTATGGTGCCGCTTGCTCCCCCAGCGGACAGCAGGAGACCATGACCATCATCGACATCCATTGCCACCTGGCGACCCCGGCGAGCCGTTCTCCCGTGGAGCCCCACCGCCGACCCGAGTATGAGCCCTACCAGTACTACATGGGCGAGGACTCCCGGATGCACAACCAGGAGATGTTCCCGAGGATCGTCGAACAGCTCACCCGTCCCGAGGCCCGGCTCGAGGCGATGGACAAGATGGGGGTCGAGATCCAGGGTCTGGCCACCTTCGTCTCGGAGTACTTCTACTGGGCACCGTCGCGAGCCGCGGCCGAGTCGGCGCGGATCCAAAACGAGAACCTGGCGGCTGCCGCGGCCGCTCACCCGGATCGCTTCGTGCCGCTGGGCGCCACCGTGCCGCTCCAGGATGTCGACATGGCCATCGCCGAGGTGGACCACGCCGTGGACGAGTTGGGGTTCAAGGGGCTCCAGATCGGAGGAACGGTGGACGGTCACAACCTCGACGAGGTGCGGTTCCGTCCGTTCTGGGCGGCCGTCGAGGCCAAGGGCATTCCGGTGATTCTCCACCCCAATGGTTACCCCGAGAGCCGGCGGTTCAGCGACTACTTCCTCGTCAACTGCGTCGGCAACCCGCTCGAGACGATGGTTGCCGTCACCAGAATGATCTTCAGCGGGCTGTTCGAGGAGCACCCCGGCGTGAAGCTCCTCCTGCTGCACGGAGGGGGGTACGCCCCCTTCTACGCCTCGCGCTCGGACCACACCTGGCAGGTGCGGCCCGAAACACGGGTGGCGATCCCCGATCATCCCCCCAGCTACTACCTGAAGAGGTTGTTCTACGACACGATGGTGTTCCAGCCGCTCTATCTCAGGCATCTGATCGACGTGGTCGGTGTCGACCGGGTGCTCCTCGGGACCGATTTCCCCTTCGACATGAGCGAGACCGATCCCCTCGGCCTCATCGGCAACACCGACGGCCTCGATGACGACGATCGGGCCGCCATCTCCGGTGGGAATGCCGCAGCCCTGTTCGGGATATCGTGAAGCTGGAAGGGGACATACGTTCATCGATCGGCCTCAGGGCTCCAGGGGCCGCCAGCGTCGTTCCCCAGTGTCTCGGGGACTAGACGCCACAGCACGATCAGCCCGGCTATTCCGATCCCCCCCACCGTGAAGGCTGCCGCGGCCAGATTCGCCACCGAGGTCGTGATCGAGACCAGGAGCGGCCCTCCCACGTTCCCGACGTCCGATACCAGCCTCCACACACCCAGGAACCTGCTTCGTCCGGCGAGGGGCGATAGATCGGATCCGAGGGTCATGTTCATACCCGCTCCCAACCCGTTGGCGAGCCCGATCACCAGCGCCACGCCGGTCAACGAGGCGACGCTGACGGTGAAGGGTATGGCAGCGATCCCGACGGCTAGCAGGCCAATGCTGGGCAAGGCGGTCCACTTGCGGCCCTTGCGATCCATGAGCATCCCCACCGGGTAGAAGATCAAGCTCTCGATGCCCGCGGAGGCGGCGAAGATCAGAGGGATGGTGCTTGCTCCTATCCCGAGGTGGTCGCCCCACAAGGGGATGAGAGCTTCCCGCGAGCTGCGCAGTACCTGGGCGGCGACTGCCACCGAACCGGCTGTCGCCAGCTCCCGGCGGTGGTCTCGCAGCACTCGCCGCACTGTGGTGTCCCCGCCTGCAGGCGGTTCGGCGATGAGCGTTTCCGATCGGGCCAGCGCCAGCGACACCGAGGCCGCCGTTGCCAGAGCCGAAAGGACGAGGAAAGGGCCGGTGAGCCCCTGGCGGGTGACGAGCAGGCTGCCGATCACCGGTCCTACCAGCAGGCCGATGCGGTTGACGCCACCGATCATCGACATGACGCGACCCCTGTAGGCGGTGGTCGACGACCCGGCGGCGAAGGCGACACGGGCGAGCAGCCACACCGACCAGGTGCATCCCATCAACAACACCAGAACCGCGAACAGCCACAAGGAGGGGCGGTTCCAGATCGTCAGCGAGATGAAGGCGAGCGCGACCCCGGAGATGATCATCGCCCGTTTCTCCCCAATCCGCGCCACGAGCACACCGGCGGGGACGTCGAAGGCCATGGTGCCGACGCCGCGGAGGGCAACCACCAATCCGGCCACGGCGGGAGAGGCGCCCAGGTCGAGCGCCACCAGGGCGATCATGGGGGTTGCCGCCCCCTGACCGATCGAGAACAGCAGGTTGGGGACGTACACCGCCGCCGTCAGCGAGCGCACCCGGAACTGCTTTTGCCCCTTCTCCGTCATGAGACCGGGTGCAGCGACAGGGCCGCGACCACGCCAGTCCCACCATCGACCGCCACGATGTGGCCGATGTGCTCTCCCAGCCCCACCCCGCAAACGGCCGGCACGCCCAGCGACCGGGCCGATTCGAAGACATGCGCCGCCGGGCTGCCGCCATGTGTGACGAGACCGGCAGTGTCCCAGAGCAGCTGGGACAGGTTGGGGATGGCCTGGGATGCGGTCACCACGCTGCGGGGAGGTGCGGCCTCCATGTCGGCAGGACGGGATACGTGAGATGTGATCCCTGCACCGACTCCCGGTGACGCCGGGATCCCGCGGCGCCGGGTACCGTGCGCGAGGACGGTAGCTGCCACAAGGGGTTCCCAGGGGCGGGTGCCTACCCGGGCGACGGGCCGGCCGGCGGCGCCCGCTAGGGTCCTCTCGATGTCGGAAGTCGTCAGGTCCCAGACGGTATCCGGGTGAGACACAACCCCAGCGGCATGGAGAGTCTTCCGAAGGGCATCGACGGTGGCCAGCAGCTCCGCCGCCCGTCCCGGGTCGGCCGGGCGGAGACCGGCGATGAGCCTCAGGGCCGATGCCGGCTCGGAGCTACGCAAGAGCGCGAGGCACTCCTCGGCCTTAGCCAACGCCCGTTCGGTCGGTAGGTCCCAGACCTCCGCGACCAGCTCCCGGCTCAGGCGGCGGGCTCGCTCGACGCTGGCGGCGGGCACCGCAGGAGCCCTCGCCGGAGCCGGCAAGCCGGCGATACCCCAGGGAAGGATCAGCTCCTCGCCCAGGGCCCCGGGAGCGGCCATCAGCGCCCGTACCGTCGGGACGAGCTCGACAGGCAGCTTCCTGGGCATGGGGGCAGCCCGAGGCGGGGTCGGCACCCGGCCGAGCTGGAGTATCCAGGTGCCGCCGGCGACCGCCCATTCGCAGCGGTCGGTCCCCAAGGCGTCGCGGGCATGCCGGAGGGCGTCGGCTATCTCATCGAGGTTCGGGCCGGGAACGAGATCGAGGAGATCCCCGCTCCAGCCCTCCCCGGCTGGACGATGCGCCTCCCGGCCCGCCACCCAGCCTCCGAGGAGCGGGGCGGGCTGACCGGCGACTCCGTGAACGACGACGGAGCCGTCTGGCGCCAGCTCGGCGACGCCGCCTGCCTCCGGCTCAAGAGCAGGCTGGATCAGCACCGCCATGCCGAACGAGCCGGGGATGACACCCGCTGCTTCCTGGCGCCTCAGAGCGTCGACCGAGAAGGCCGACGCCCAACAGCCCGCCACCGCCGCCGGCAGCTCGGCGGCCGTGATGCCTACATAAGACGTGAAGGCGCCGGCCCACTCGGATCCGCTCTCGAGGACGGTGGAGGAACGGGCGACCAGGGCTCGCGACAGGTTGCCGGCGGCCGACAGGATCGAGCCGGGGGACGGAACCGGCTCGGAGGTGACCGCCAGGCGAGCGCCACCCGAGCCTCGGGTCGGCAACGCCGCTGCCCCTATCTCCATGTGATGGCGAGAGGCGGAGCATTCGACCACGACACCGGGGAGGACGGGGAGCCCGCGGTGGCGCGCCTTGGCCAGCGTCGCTGCCTTCCAACCGACCCGTTGGGGGTCGAGGCTCGTCTCGCGGTCGAGGTCGGCGATCAACCCCGCGTCAGGTGACCGAGATGATCTCGTGACTGGCGTAGGTCGAGACCATCTCGATTCCGGTGTCGGTCACGTAGAGCATCTCCTCGAGGCGAACGCCGTGATCGTGGAGCTTTCCGTGCTGGGTCTCGAGAGCGAATGTCATTCCGGGTTCGATATCGACGGGGTGGTCCAGTGACCAGATTCGCGAGATGACCGGGGGGTCGTATTGGGCGAGCCCCAGACCGTGTCCCCAGAAGTTGGCCGCCGCCTGGTCCTCCTCCTCGTAGCCCCACACCTCTTTCGCCGAGGGCCATTTCGAGGCGACGTCGGCGGTGGTGACACCCGGCTTGGTGGCTTCGATCGAGTCCCACAGCCATTTGTGAGCCAGGTCGTAGGTCTTCTGATGCTCGTCGGTGGGCTCGCCGCCCACGCAGTAGGTGCGGTAGACGCAGGACTTGAAACCGTTCCACGTGAGGGCGGCCAGATCGATGATGACCAGCTCCCCGGGACGGATCATGCGGTCGGAGAAGTTCCGCCAGTTCGGCCAGGCGTTGGGGCCCGAGGAGACGATCACATCCTCCACGTCCTCCATTCCAGGGATCGAGTAGAGCTTCTCGAAGCCGAACGCGGCAACCTGATTCTCAGTCATTCCCGGCTTGATGTAGTTGGTGATCTCATAGTGGACGTAGTCACAGATCGCCCCGACGATGGAGAAGGCTTTGATTTCGTCGGGGCTCTTGATGGCTCTCGCCTCCATCATCGGGCTCATCCCGTCGGTCCAGTCGATGCCCCGGTTCTGGAACTCCTGCACGAGGTTGATGTCCACGAAGTCGACCCCGAGGGGTTCATCCTTCACGCCGGCCTCCTCCAGGTCGTTCATGAGGGAGTTGACGAACTTGTTGACCTGCTGATCGGCCGCCGGGCCGACGGCGCCTTTGATCCACGCGTAGGAGTAGCGGATGTTCTCCTTCGGTATCCAGGGATTGTGGACCTCGAGGTGGAAGCCGATGTCACCCTGCTCGTAGACGATCGGCGCCTTTCCCCTGGGAAGCACCACGTAGCGCAGGCCGGGCTTGAGGCGGTTCCACCCGGGGGTGAGGGTGGATGAGACGTAGCGCATGTTCTCGTCGTAGAACAGCAGCATCGCTCCCAGCCCGTGCCGCTCCATCGCCTCATGGGCCCGCTTGAGTCGCCACTCGCGGACCCGGGCCCAGTTGATGCCCTCTTTCCAGTCGGTGCTCAGCGTGAAGAACGCTTCTCTCATGGTTCCGGCTTCTCCCTTTCTAGGACCGATCAGCTTTCGGGACCGCTCATCCCAGCTTGTCGGGGATTACTTCGGCGACGATGGCGAGGAACTCGTCGTTGTCCAGAAGTGCCTTCTTGGTCAGCGACCGGGCCTTCACCTCGGCCAGGATGGCCTCCATCTCTTTTGTCTCGGCGTCATAGACGCCGTTGTGTCCCAGCCAGATGGCCACCGAGTCCAGGCCCGATCCCTTGCCCATCACGATCACAGGATCGGCCTGGCCGACCAATTCGGGGCGGTAGGGGAAGGGCTCCAGCAGGTCGTTCCCGACGTTGTTGACCCATGTGGCGATGATGCCCGACTCCACGTTGTAGAGGCGGTCGCCGGTGACGGGTCGGTTGGCCGGCTGCTGCACTCCCGAAAGGTCCGCCACCAGCCGGGCGATCTCGGTGAACCGCTCGGTCCTGATGCCGGTGTCGATGCCGTACATGGTGAGCAGCGCCAGGACGGTCTCCTCGGTGGGGGCGTTCCCCGCTCGTTCGCCGATGCCGCTGACGGTGGTGTGGATGACGGAGGCGCCTTCGGCCACGGCCAGGACGCTGTTGGCTACCCCCATCCCGAAGTCCATGTGGAAGTGGGTCTCGAGCGGCACACCGAGCCGCTCCTTGACGCGCTGGGTGTAGTAGCGGATGGCATGGGGTGAGGTCACCCCGAACGTGTCGACGAGGGCGATCTTGTCGACGTGGCCGTCGGTGGCGACCGCCTCGAGGTCGTCGAGGAGCTGGGTCATCGTCGAGCGGGTGGCGTCGATGGGGAAGAACGTGACCTCCAGTCCCTGCTCGTGGGCATAGCGGGTAGCCTCGACCGAGGCCTCGATGGCCCGCTCCACCGGCCAACGATACGCCTTCTCTATCAGGTGGTGGCTGGCAGGAACCTCCATGACCACTCCCGACACTCCGCAGTCGACCGCCAGTTGCACGTCAGAGACCATGCACCGGCTGAAGGCGTAGATCTCGCTGGGGAGGTCTGCTGCGACCATCCGCTCGATGGCCTCCTTGTCGGCCGGGGACACCGCCGGCAGACCGGCTTCGATCCG
>CAZTXD010000043.1:0-24556 GCA_964617995.1 uncultured Acidimicrobiaceae bacterium | reverse complement strand
CATCGAATGCGCGCTATAGCGCGCATTCGATGCGCGAAAACGGGATCAGGTCAGCTCGGTGGCGAGGGCGTCGACGAGGCGGCGGAAGTCGTCGAGGCGGTTGTAGCGCTGCGCCGAGAGACGCAGGATGCGGCGGCCGCCCCACGAGAACACCGGTGCCTCGATGGCGTGGTGGTGGCGGAGACGGGAGGTGAGCTCGTCGACGATGACCCCCTCCTCCGGCTCGCCCGGGATCACCAGCGCAGCCATCGAGCCCAGCCACTCCTCCCCCGGACCGGGATCCAGGCCGAGGGCGTCGACGACGATGCGGCGTCCTTCCACCGCCAGGGTGTGGTTGGCGGATCGGACACCCTCCCAGCCGTCGGGATGGGCCGTTCCCATGGTGTCGATGGCGGCGGGCACCGCCAGACGCGCCGACGGGTCGAAGGTCCCTGTCCAGTCGAACAGGGCGTGCATCCGGGTCTGGTCGGGACCCTGGGTGTTCCAGCCGTGGCTGATCACGGTCGGCTCGATCGACGCGGAGTGCCGTTCCGCCACCGACAGGAACGCCGCCCCCTTGGGTGCACACACCCATTTGTGCAGGTTGGCCACGTAGAACGAAGCCCCCACGACGCCCACGTCGAGATCGATCATCCCCGGGGCGTGGGCACCGTCGACCAGCACCGGCACGTCGGGCTCGAGGGCCGCCACCACCGCCTCCACGGGGAAGACCAGGGCGGTGGGCGAAGTGACATGATCGACGATGACCAGGCGTGTGTGGTGATTGACGGCCATCATGATCCGCTCGACAACCATCTTGGGGGAGGCGGGCGGAAAGGGAATGGGGACCTCGACTACCTTGGCTCCCGCCCTGACGGCGAAGGCCTCGGCGGCGTTGCGGCAGGCGTTGTACTCGTGGTTGGTGACCACCACCTCGTCCCCGGGACCGAGCTGCACGGAACCCAACACGGCGTTGATGGCGCTGGTGGCGTTGGTGACGAAAACGGTGGTGGCGGCGTCGCCCCCCACGAAGTCGATCAGGCGATCGCGGGCGTCGTCGAGGGCCGGCTGGTACTCCTCGTCGAAGAAGCGCACCGGGTTACCCTCCAGGCGTCGTCTCCACTGGTCCTGATCCTCGAGGACGCGCAGCGGCGTGGCACCGAACGAGCCGTGGTTCAGATGGGTTACGTCTGGGTCAAGCAGCCACATGCAATCTCAGTCGATTCGAGAGAACGCGATCATGCCACGAATGACGTCGGTGTCGTCGACCTGCACCTCGATGACCTGACCGGCCTTGGCCCACACGTCCTCCGCCCAGGTGAGGATGGGCGGATCGTCGACCCAGATGTGGGCGCCCCGGCCGCCGGTGTCGACGACGACCGCCTCGAAGGCCTCCCCGATGCGTCCGCCCATCACCCATGCCTCGGCGGCGTCGATGCACCTACCTTCGATCGTCCCGGCCCGTCCGTCCGTCTCCTCCATGACGGCGGGAATGGTGCCCACCGCCTCCTCCACCCATCCCGGTACGGGGCGATCCGCCGCCAGCTCGGCGCAGGCGGACAGGGTGAAGCGGTCGACGAGTCGACGCAGGGGAGCGGTGACGTGGGTGTAGTGTGCGGCGACTCCGGCGTGGCCGATGTCTCCCTCGGGCTCGCCTCCGACGAATCCCCGGTACCCGGCCCCCCGCAGGAGGAGCGTGGCGGCCTCGTACAGGGCGAGCTGGCGAGGTTTGCCGGGATCGAGCCCGGCCAGCAGCTCGGCCACGGGGATGTCGCGTGACCAGGCCACGCCCAGCCCCTTGGCGGCGCCCCGGAGCCTCCCGAGGGCGTCGGTATCCGGCTCTGGCAGCGTCCGGAGGACCCCGACTCCCGCTTCCAACATGATGTCGGCTGCCACCATCCCCGTGAGCAACGAGACCTCCGCGTTCCACCGCTCGACCGGCAGATCGCTGCGGCACGTCAGGGTCCATCGACCGCTCGCCTGCACCGCCACCTGCTCTGGGAGGCGAAGGGTCAGGGCACCCCGCTCCACTGCCCGGGTCAGCCGGGCCCGGCCGAAGGGCTCCAGTAGGGCGACCGGCTCGGGTGCATCCCCGTTCTCGAACCTCTCCTGGAGGTCGGCGTAGGCAAAGCGCTCCCTGCTCCGCACGATGGCCCGGCGGACGTCGAAGCGCTCCACCGCTCCATCACCGTCGACGTCGATCTCGAAGACGACGGCGGGACGGTCCGCGCCCGGATGGAGGCTGGCGCGTCCCTCCGACAAGGAGACCGGATGGAGGGGAACGGCCCGATCAGGGCAGTAGACCGTCGTGCCACGGCGGCGGGCCTCTCCGTCGATCGCTCCTCCGGGAGGCACGTACCGGCTCAGGTCGGTGATGGCGTAGCGGAGGCGGATGGATCCTCCGCGGAGGGGCTCGAAAGCCACCGCCTGGTCGAGATCCATGGCATCAGGAGGGTCGATGGTCACGAACGGGACCGAACGCAGATCGACGGCATCGGAGACGTTGGGGAGGTCGGCGGCGGCTTCCTCCTCGACCCCGTCGGGGAACTCCAACGGGAGGTCCCCTTCCCGACGTATGCGTTCGAAGACATCGGCCAGCTCGACGACCCGGATTCGGCGACGCATCGCCCCGCAAGGTAGCCGACCACCCCCTCCGACCCCCTAAGCGGACGGCAGCTTCACCGTCAGCTCGTCGAGAGCCCGGTGGTACTCATCGGTCCGGTCGTAGTCGGAGTGGCGGAAGGGGCGGGGGCGGGGCTCCCCCGGAGCCGGCGCCCGAGTCGACGGCGGGTCGAACACCTCCCGATCGTCGACACCGTCGGCGTCGACCTTCCCCCCGATGTAGTCGGTCGCCCGCCACAGGTTGATCCATCCCGCCACCCTCCCCGCCAGGTGGGAGTAGAGCTGGGGGGCGCAGTACTCGGGGAAATAGCGGGCGTACAGGCGGGTCAGGGGTGACCCATGGGTCAGCAGCGCCACCCGGCGGCGGGTCTCGGGAGTCGCGCGGGTCAGGGTCGCCACCGCGATCACCGAGCCCTGCGAGTGGGCCGAGAGCACCACCCTGCCCCTGCCCGCCAGGAACTCCAGTCGGTGACCCAGCTGCGGCACCGCCCTCTCGCCATAGGAGGGTGGGCTCCAGGGGTGGTACCAGCGCGGCCAGAACGTCGCCACGTCCCAGATGATCCCCACCACACGGCGGAGGCGTCGACTGCGGTACAGACGGGAGATCCCGATCACCGCCAGAACCGGGATCGACCCCAGCACCACGGAGGCGGGGCGCGCCAGCCGGTCCGACCATTCCCCCAGCCCCACGCCGGTCTCGTCGGAGGCCAGGAGGATCGCGGCGGTGACCGCGACCAGGATGATCAGCGTGACCCATCCGAGCACCACCGCCGCCTGATCGGTGAGACGGGCCGCCGTCTCGGCTTTGCCCACCTGGCGCGCCCATTCCTGGTCGTCGGACCTCGTGCAGTCGAGGCCGCCCCGCCCGGCGTAGCGGACCGCCAGCTCCTCGCAGCCGGCGCCGCTCCCCGCCCGGAGCCAGACCACTCCCACCACGACGGCCATCACCACCAGACCGAAGACCGTCACCACCGCCGAGTCGGCCACGACGTCGGCGTAGACGATGGGAGGCTGGGTCATGGGACCCGCCGCCGGGTGATCGGAGGCCGCCACCGGCGTCCCCAGCAGATCCGCCAACCTGATGAGGAGACCCGACCCGACGGTGTTGACGAGGCCGGCGGCCGCCAGGAGCAGAACGGGAGGGACCAAGGCCACCCGGAGGCGCCCGTGACGGTTGCGCCGCCACAGCATCAACGCCGCTCCTCCGGCCGCCAGCGCCACCAGCGGGTACACCGGCAGCAGCACGGCCGGAACCACCCGACCTCCCGGTAGCGGGCCCGACATCTGGCCGGGAGCGCCTGCCGTCCATATGCGGGCCAGGGCCACGACCAGGTGCAGGGAGCCGACCAGGAACAGCCCGACATGGAATCGGCCGGCCACCCCCTCCAGGCGCCCGGCGGCCAGGACCGTCAGCACCACCAGGGCCCACCCGGCGATCGTGAGCCACCCCGCCCCGGTGCCGGCGGCGTGATCGGATACCGACGTGACCGTGACTCCGACGGCGGCCAGGGCGGCGGCGGAATGGGTGAACCCGAGACGATGGGCGACGTGGGGCGACTCCCATATCTCGGGATGGAAGAGGTTGACCCGCAATGCCGGGTCCGAAGCCCCCCGAAACGCGCCCCGACGGCCCTCGTGGATGGCGATCTGGCTGCGGCGGGCGAGCCAGGCGAGCCCCATGGCGGCCCCCACCGGGACCAGGGCGCCAACCGCCACGGCCCGGCCGCCATCGTTCGAAACCACCTGGCTCTCCCACGGAGACAGCCACCAACGTCCCCCGGCACAGGTCGGATGGGTGCCGCACTGAAACCCGATCAGGTCCATGCTCGCCACTGCCAGGAAGCCCACCGCCGCCACCGTGAGAACGACCCCGAAGATGCGGATCAGGGCCACTGCCGCCGTCTCCATGCGGAGACGACCGCGGGGCTCGAGGTCGGTGGGGTCGCCTCCATGACGCAGCATCCAGCCGGCCAGGTTGGCCAGGGCGAAGGGCGTGAGCAGGACCCACAGCGCCCGCAGCCGCGCCGCCGACGTCAACCCGCCCCACGAATAGCCCTCCAGGGCGGGTGAGGAGGCGCCGAGCTGCTTCCAGGGACGGAAGAAACCGGCTCCTTCGTCGCCTGCCACCAGCTCGGTGAGAGGAACATCGAGCAGCTCCTCGGGTGATGCACCCCCTACCCCGTGGACGCGTAACTCGACCGTCTCACCGGGCGGGGGTGCCTGCCGGTCCTCGGGACGCTTCGACTGAGACATCCCGCCCGAAACTACCGTCTCGAGGGCCCCAGCGGCGGGCACTCATCGGGCTTCCTCGTCTTCGGCGGTCAGTATCTCCGAGTCCCCCACCCAGTAGCCGACGCCGAGGAGGGCGATGCCGATGCCGAACGCCAGCCCGATCTTCAGCAAGGGGTCGGCGCTGGCGAGGTCCACCAGGATCAGCTTCACGACCGCCATCGCCACCGTCGCCAGCCCCACGCCCGTCAGCAGACGGGAACGCTGAAAACGGCCACCGACCAGGGCGACGAGGCCCAGAATGGCGAACCCGGCCGTGGCCCAGCCGGGATCGACCCCACCCGGATGCCGGGCTATCCACACCAGCGCCATGACATAGGCGGTGGTGGCGCTTCCGATCCGGACCGACCGATCGGCGATGAGAAACCCCGCCGTCCCCACGATCAACACCGACGACAGATCGGAGACTGCTCCCGACAGGGTCGAGGGACCGCCGTTCTCGATGATCGTCAGCCACACCGGGAGGGCTAGAGCGGCGGCCGCCGTGCCCACCACCAGGGCGACCTTGTCCCCCACCCGGCTCCCGTAGACGGCCACCGCCAACGTGACAGCCAGGTACAGGGGCAGCGCCATCCGCGGCTCGAACCAGATGCCCAACGCGACGACCGTGAACACGATGGCGACCAGGAGCTGCACCGCCGACTCGGGGCTCCGGCGGGTGGAAGCCCACACCGAGGCATGGACGGCCACTCCCATGGCCGCCACGGCAGCACCGATGCCGGGTGACTGGCCGACCACCACCCAGGTCATGGCCCAGGCCGCCAGGGGGACGGGAACGGTCGCCACGGTGGTCATCTCCGGGTCGAGGCGGGACAACCCCACCTGTCTCCCCGGCACGGGCACCACCCATCCAACCACCCACCACACGGCGATCGCCACCAGCAGGATCGCCGGAGGGTCGGCGCCGAAGGCCGTGGTGGCCAGCACCAGGCCGGAGCCGGTCACCGTCACGGCCAGCGTGATCCACCACGATTGCGTGACGAACAGCAGCCCGACGAGCACCAGCACCACCACCTGGTAGATCGTCTCTCCCGCCGGCAGTACGAACTCACCGCCCACCAGCAGAGGAGCCGCCACGGCCCCGACCAGGCCGAGAGCGCTCAGCACATCGGATCTCTCCCTCCAGGCCAGCCCGATGCCGGCCGCCGCCACCAGGATCATCTGCACGAAGGCGGTGGTCTCGTCGACCAGCTCATAGCGGCCGTGAGCGGCCCAGGCGGTGGTGTAGGCGCCTGCTATCCCCGCCCCCTGGAGGAGACGCCCGTAAGCGCGCCGCGGGACGACCAGGCCCGCCCCGACCAGCGCAGCCGAAGTCAACGCTCCCAGCGTCACCCGGGCGGTGGGACCGAACCATCCCTGCTCGATCGAATAGCGAAAGAGAAAGAGCATCCCCACGAGAACCAGGGCGATGCCCGACCGGAAGATCAACCGCCCGCTGACGGGGATGCCGGTTCTGGGCGTGTCGGGATTTGTCACGGGTACTCCTCGGTTGGGTACCCGCTCATCGTCGGTCACGGCCCTGGTCGTCACCATCGGGGAGAACCCCTAGGCGGAGGAGGAAGTCGGAAACCGGATGGGCTCAATCGTCGTCGTCATCGTCGTCATCATCGTCGTCGTCGATGCTCACACCGAGCGCGGACGCCAACCGATCGAGGGCCTCGAGGGACTCGTCGCGGGTGTCCCCATCGAGACGCCCGTCGATGTCGCGGGCGATCTCGCGGAGCTTGCGCCTCGCTTCCTCTTCGTCTCCTTCGGCGGCAGCCTCGATGGCGTCGTCCGCCTTCTCCATCAGATCCCGGACCTCCCGTGGGTTGAGCCGGGAGGGGTGAGCCGACGACAGGGCCGACTCCAGAGCCGACCGGGCCTCGATGACCTCGTCGGCTGAGGTGGATGTCGTGGTGGGGACGGTGGTGGTCGTGACGGAGGTGGTCGTGGTGGGCACGGTGGTCGTCGTGACGGTGGTGGTCGTGGGAGCGGCGGTTGCGGACGGTGCGGTCGTATCGGAGGCTCCGGCACCGTCTCCGTCGGTCAATCCCGCTATCGCCGCCACCGCCAGGAGTACCGCCAGGCACACGCCGGCCAGCCACCACAGATGGGAGGACCGCCCGGCGGGGGCGGGCTCGTCCGTGTGAGGGGATGGGGTGGGGACGTCCATCACCATCGTGGACCCTCCCACCGCGTCCATGGCCTGCGTCGGGGAGGCGCCGCGCAGGCGGGCTTCGAACTCGCGGGCGTCGGGCCGTTGCCGGGGGTCCCGGGACAGGGCGCTCCTGAGTGCCGCATCGAGGTGGGGATCGTCGATGGGAGGTACCGGAGAGGTGCGGTCGATGCCCTCGAAGGGTGGCCGACCGGTCATCAGCTCGTAGAGGACCACCGCCAGTGAGAAGACGTCGCTGCGGGCGGTGGGAGGACGGCCCTCCAGGACCTCGGGAGCAGCGTAGGCGGGGGTCCCGATGGCGGTTCCCGGCTGGGTGAGGTGGCCGGTGGCGTCGGGAGCCACGGCGATCCCGAAGTCGGTGAGCTGAGGGCCACGAGGCGACATGAGCACATTGGCAGGCTTGACGTCGCGATGGACGATCCCCGCCGCGTGGACGGCGGCCAGCGCCGAGGCGATCTGAACACCCACCTCCACGATCCGGGGGCGATCGAGCTCACCCTCGACCGCGGCGAGCGTGGGTCCCTCCACCAGCTCCAGCACCAGGAAGGGCCCTGCTTCGTCGTGGCCGGTGTCATAAACGGTGACCAGATGCGGGTGGTTCAGGGATGCAGCAGCCCTCGCTTCCCTCTCGAAACGCCGGTGGGTGGGATCATCGGCAGGAGCCGGATGGGGTCTCTTGAGGGCGACGACGCGCTCGAGCCGGAGATCGCGAGCACGCCACACCGTGGCCATTCCTCCCGACGCCAGCACCTCGAGCAGCTCATACCGGCCGGCGATGAGATCAGGCATCGTGAGGCCCTACCCGCCCGGTTGGGTTCCCAACCATGCCGGTGCTTCCTGCATGGGAAGGGGCACGATGCCGACGCCTCATGCCTCCAACGCCCTCACCGCCTCGAGGATGGAACGCACCTCGTCTTCGACCTCGGCTGTGGTGGTCCCCAACCGGGTGGCGACCTCGACGTTGCGCAAACCCCTAGCGATCAGCACCAGCACCTGGCGCTGGCGGTCCGTGAGCTCGGGGCTCTCGCCCATGCCCCTCTCGCGAGCCCAGTTCATGACCTCCCGCCGGTTGGCCGCCCCCAGCTTGGGGAAGATGTTGGCCATGTGCGCCTCCACCGTCTTCACCGAGATGCCGGCAGAAGCCGCGATCTCCTTGTTGGTCCGCCCTTCGGCCACATGGGCGACGATCTCCGATTCCCGGGGGGTGAGCCCGGCCATGTCGGCGTGATCGGCGGCCGACCCGGCGGTGATCTCACCCAGCCAGGCGGCGAACTCCCGCGAGAACACCGCCTGGCCGCGGGCGGCAGCGAGGACCTGCTCGACGAACTCGTCCTCGCGCACCCCTTTGGTCAGGTAGCCGACGGCTCCCGCCCGCACCAGGTCGCGGACATCGGTCTTCTGCGACGACGCCGAGACGACGAGGACGCGCACCCCCAGCGGGGCGATCGCTTCCATCACCGCTGCCCCGCCCCCACCGGGCATCCGCAGATCGAGAAGCACGAGATCGGGCATCGTCGAACGGACGAGCTCGATGGCCTCTGCCACCGTCTCCGCCTCACCGACCACCTCCACGTCGTCGCCCAGCAACGACCGGGTCCCCGCCCGGGCGATGGCGTGGTCGTCCACCAGCACGACCCGGGGCCGGCTCACGCCCCGCTCCGGGGCACGGCCAGCTCGATCTCGGTCCCCCGGCCGGGGGCGCTGTCGACCACGACCCGTCCCCCGAGACGCTCGAGACGGTCGCGCACCGAGGAGAGGCCGTGGCCACCGCCGGCGTCGGCCGGGTCGAATCCCTGCCCGAGGTCGCGAACCACCACCGCCAAGCTCGGCCCGACGGCCTCGAAGGTGACGTCGATGCGGGAACTCCGGGAGTGGCGAGCGGCGTTGACCATCACCTCACGCGCGGCGCGTATCAGCTCGGCCACGACCTCGTCGGCTTCGGCATCGCCGGAGACCACCACGTCGATGGGAACGCCGTGCAGCTCCTCCACATCGGCTGCTTCGGCCCGTAGGGTCGCCGCCGCCCGCGGTCGCCCGTCGCCCTGCATCCGCTCGATGAGATTGCGCAGCTCGCGCTCCTGGCGCCGGGCCAGCGATCGCACCCGGTCCGGCTCGGAGGCGCTCTGGCCCATCACCCTCACCGTCTGCAGCAGCGAGTCGTGGAGGTCGTCGGCCAGGCCCACCCGCTCAGCCAGTCGCGCCTCCTCCACTGCGTGCCGCCGGCGCTCCTCTTCCAGCGCCTCCTCCGCCTCGGCTCGCCTTCGCTCCGCCGACCGCAGGAACTCGGCTCCCAGGGCAACCACCAGGGCCACCACGCCGGCCATAACGGTGAGAGACACGAGCTCGGCCGGTGACGGCGCCGAAGGTGAGCCGCTCACCAGCACCACCCCCTGGGTGGCCACGAAGACCGCCGCCGCTGCCAGCCCCCAACCGACGTCGCGAGCCAGGGCGATCACGACGACCGCCGACATCGGGTAGCCGCCGTAGAAGGCGTCGGTGGCTCCTGCCAACTGGGGAGCTACCGCCACCGCCAGGGCCAAAGCGGCGTCCCGGACGAGGAAGGAGTTGTCGAGGGGCCGGTCGGAGGCCAGATGGCTCGCCGACCAGGCGGCTCCTCCGACCGCAACCACCAGCGCGGCGATGACGACCCAGGCCCGCGAGTCACGGTCGGTGAACAGGCTGATACCCACCATCACCGCCATCCAGGCCACGGCCAACAGGCGAAAGAGGAGAGCCGCCCGGCGGAGAGCCGACTCGAGGGACTTCATGCCATCTGCCGGAGCCGGCCCCGGTCGACCTTACCCAGGTGGGTCTGGGGCAGCTCCTCGACGAACACGACCCGCCGGGGGTGCTTGTAGGGCTCGAGCCGCTCCAGGACCCAGTCGCGCAGCTCCTGCTCGGTGACTTCTCCGCCTCCGACGACGAACGCCACGGGACGCAGCAGCCCGTCATCGTCTTCGATGGTGATCGCCGCCGCTTCGTCCACCGCCGGGTGCTGGAGGAGGCACCCCTCCAGCTCTTGAGGACGGAACCACTTCCCCTTCACCTTGACGGCGTCGTCGACCCTACCCCGGTGGGTGAGGTAGCCGTCGGCATCTCGGGATACGAGATCACCGCCCACCACCCACTCGCCCCGGAACACGTCGGCGGTGGCGTCGAGATCCTGCCAGTACCCGAGGCCGCGGGAGTCGCCCCTCACCCACAGGCGCCCCACCTCGCCGTCGGCCACGTCGTTGCCTTCGTCGTCCCGGACGGCGACCTCGAAGCCGGGCACCACC
Organism: uncultured Acidimicrobiaceae bacterium; assembly: GCA_964617995.1. Classification (GTDB taxonomy): domain Bacteria; phylum Actinomycetota; class Acidimicrobiia; order Spongiisociales; family ZC4RG35; genus CAZTXD01. The sequence goes on along the minus strand of CAZTXD010000043.1, from coordinate 14,230 downwards.
CGGCCCAGGGTCCCGGGCCGCACGTCGTCGGGGGTGTTGGTGACGAAGATATGCCACATCTCGGCGGTGCCCAGCCCGTCGAGTATCTCCACACCGAAACGGCGCAGCCAGGACAGGTGGAGAGACTCGGGGAGGGGCTCCCCCGCCGACGTGACAAAACGCAGACAGGACAGATCCGCTTCGGCGGCGCGGGGATGCCCCAGCATCTGGTTGATGGCCGAGGGCACGTGTACGAGGATCGTGGGGCGATACCGCTCGATCCGGTCGAATAGGACCTCAGGTGTGGGGTGCTCGGGGAAGAGGACGCAGGTCGCTCCCACCGAGAAAGGGAAGAACAGGTTGGCACCGGTGGCGTAACCGAAGAACAGCTTGGGCACCGCCATCGTCACGTCGTCGGGTCGGTAGCCAACGGCGGCGGTGTAGAGAGCCGCGGTGTTGGCGAACGACCGATGGGTCTGGGGCACTGCCTTGGGCAGGCCGGTGGTCCCCCCCGAGAACAGCCAGATGGCCGGGTCGTCGCGGTGCGTGTCGAACCGGGGGCAGCCACCGGAAGTGTCGACGTCGTGGAAGGGGAGATGTCCGGCGTGCTCACCGCCCACGACGACCAGCCGGGTGTTCCACGCTGCCGCCGCTGCTGCTTCAGCCATGGCCTCGGCCCCATCGACGTGGACGAGTGTCACCGGGGCTCGGGACCGCTCGATCATGGTGGTCATCGGCTCGACGGCCAGGTCCGGGTTGACCATCACGGCCACCGCCCCGACCCGGAGGATCCCGAACAAGGCTCCGACGTAGTCGGCACCGTCGGGGAGGGCGATGAGGACGCGCTGCTCGGGTGCCACGCCCAGCGACCTCAACGCCACACCGTAGGCCCGGGCCAGGTCGTCGACCTGGTCGTAGGTGAGGGAGCCCTCGTCGAGGCGGAGCGCTTCCCGCTGGCCCTCCCCGCGGTCGATCCACACCCCCAGGAACCACTGGTCGATGTTCAGACGAACCGGAAGGTCGACACGTGGCATCACCCCCTCAAGGTAACCGATCGGGGGCTGCCGGATCAGTCTCGGTTGCGCAGCAGTCCGATTCCGAGCGTGAGCATCCCCACCACCAGCGACACCCCTCCCAGGGGCGCCAGCCAGATGAGGGCATTGGGCTCGGTGGCATCCGGTGAGACCACCGACAGGAAGAAGGCGGTCGGTATGAGGATGGCCGCCGCCGGGACCGCCAGCCGGGCAACGAGGCGGGCTCTGTCGCCCAGACGAGCCTCGTCCACGTACCGAAGCAGCACCAGCGAGAGCACCAGCAGCACTCCGGCGTGGGCGTGGCCGGCCCGCCACAGATCCTGACGGAGGGCGTTCTCCCGGTAGGCGGGGTCACCCACCAGCATCGACAGGAGACTCACCCCGCCGAACACCACGGTCGGGAACAGCACCAACAGGACACCGGCCAGACGGCGAGACACGGGCGCCACGACGATCACCTCACATCATATGGATAGTAATAGTATCTATTACAGATAGTATTACTATCCACCATGTCTGTCAACGGAGACCCGATGCGGATCTCGGAATTGGGTGAGGCAGCCGGGGTGCCGGTGCCCACCATCAAGTACTACATCCGGGAGGGCCTGTTGGAGCGAGGGCACAAGACCGCCGCCAACCAGGCCAGCTACGGCCAGGGCCACGTCGAGCGGCTGAGCCTGATCCGGTCGTTGCGTGAGGTGGCGGGCCTGTCGGTGGCCACCATCCGGGAGGTGGTCGCCGCTCTCGACGAGCCGCGGTCGGTGGCAGAGTCGCGTCACATCGAGACGGCGCTGCGGTCGCTCCATCCCCCCGGCTCGGGGGAGCCCCACCCCGTGATCGAGTCTCTCCTGTCACGGCTGGGCTGGCAGGTGGATCCCGGGTCGGCGGGATACGCCATGCTGGAACGTGCCCTGGCGGCCCTGGACGAGCACTGGCCGGGTACGTACACCATCGAGGGACTGGCGGGTTACGCCGACGTCGCCCGCCTGCTCGCCGAGCGGGAGATCCCCGACGACTGGGAACCGGCCGGCGACGGCACCGGCGCCCTCACGTATGCGGTGCTGGGCACGGTGCTGTTCGAACCGGTGATTCTGGCCCTGCGCCGGATGGCCCACGTCGACCGCCACCGCCGCCTCACCGGCGCCACGTCCGACCGACGACCGCCCCCGCCGGGGTCCGGCACCGAACCGGCATAGTGTGGAGGTATGGACGACCAGAGGAACCCCGGCCTCTACTACCACGCCTACCTGAACCTCGACGACCTGCTCGCCGCCCAGCAGCTCGAGAGCGCCCGGGCAGGCGAGCCCGTCCACGACGAGATGCTTTTCATCGTGGTCCACCAGGCCTACGAGCTGTGGTTCAAGCAGATCCTGTGGGAGCTCGAGGACGTGATGGGGGCGTTCTCCGGTGAGAGCCTCGACGAGCACGACACGGGGCGCGTCGTCGCCCGGCTCCGTCGGATAACGGTGATCCAGAGGCTCCTGGTGGACCAGCTCGACGTGCTCGAGACGATGACGCCGATGGACTTCCTCGAGTTCCGGGATCATCTCGTGCCCGCCTCGGGCTTCCAGTCGGTGCAGTTCCGGCTGATAGAGAACCGCCTCGGGGTGAGGCCGGATGATCGCTTGCTGTTCGAAGGCGCTCCCTACACCCACCGGCTGTCGGCGGCTCACCGGGAGGAGGTGGAGGCGTCGGAGGAGGAGCCGTCACTCCACGACGCCGTCGAGCGGTGGTTGGCCCGGACGCCCTTCCTGGACGAGTATGCCTTCTGGGAGGCCTACGCGACGTCGGTCAGGTCGATGCTGGCGGCCGACCGGGAGGTGATCGCCGCCAACCCCAACCTGGGCGAGGACGAACGCAGCGACCAGCTTCGCTCATTCGACAAGACCATCAGCCAGTTCGAGGCGGCCTTCGACCCGGACCGCCACGCCGAGATGGTGACGGCGGGCATCCGGCGGCTGTCGTATCGGGCATTCCAGGCGGCGCTGTTCATATCGATGTATCGCGACCAGCCGGCTCTCCAGGAGCCGTTCCGGTTGCTGGAGCTGCTGGTGGACGTCGATCAGGGTTTCGCCACCTGGCGCTATCGCCATGCCCTGATGGTCCAGCGGATGATCGGCTCCAAGATCGGCACCGGAGGGTCGGCGGGCGCCAAGTATCTGCTCAGGCTGGCGGAGCGGACCCGTGCCTTCCCCGATCTGCTGCTGCTTCCCACCTTCCTCGTCCCCCGGTCGGCCCGCCCCGAGCTGCCCGAGGAGCTGGCCGAGAAGATGCGCTTCCGGTACCAGTCGTGAAGGAGGGCTTCTCTCGTTTCCTGGGTGCCCGGCCGGGACGGTTGCACGCCGCGGCCCATTCCCATCATCCGTGGCCCGACGTCACCTTCGACGCCCACGCCCGGGCGTGGGAAGACGCCGCCTCCCTGATGGACGACAAGTGGGACCACGTGTTCGAATCGGTGCTGCCGCAGGCCCGCCGCAGGGTGGCCCGGGTCCTGGGTCTGGCCGGTCCCGACAGCCTCGTCTTCGCCCCCAACACCCACGAGTTCGTCGTCCGGATCGCCTCGACGCTGCCCGCCCCTTTCCGTGTCCTCACCACCGACTCCGAGTTCCACTCGTTCGCGCGTCAGCTGGCGAGATGGGAGGAGGAAGGGATGGCCGTCGCCACCCGTGTCTCCGCCGAGCCGTTCGACAGCTTCCCCGACCGGTTCGTCGACTCCTTCGACGACCACGACCTGGTGTTCTTCAGCCACGTGCACTTCAACTCCGCCTACGTGACCGAAGACCTGGACGAGCTGGTGTCGGCTCTCGGTGACCGGGCCGTGATCGTCGTCGACGGCTACCACGGCTTCATGGCGCTGCCCACCGACCTGGGCGACATCGCCGATCGGGCCTTCTACCTGGCAGGAGGATACAAGTACGCCATGGCCGGCGAGGGCGTCTGCTTCCTCCACGTCCCCGGCTCGGCGCCGGCTCGGCCTGCCAATACCGGCTGGTTCGCCGGTTTCGGGGAGCTGACCGATGGTCAGCAGGGCGGTGTCGCCTACTCGTCCGGAGGCCAGCGGTTCGCCGGGGCCACCTTCGACCCGGCCGGTGTGTACCGGCTGGATGCGGTGCTGGGCTGGCTGGAGGACGAGCAGGTGACGGTGGAGGCGATCCACGACCACGTCCGGTCCCTCCAGCGACGACTCCTCGAGGCTCTCCCCGCCGGGATGAGGTCGCGGCTGGTGCCCGAGGAGAACGGTCGGGACAGGGGGAACTTCCTCACCTTCCGCCGTGCCGACGCCGGAGACCTGTACCGCCGGATGCACGAGCGGGACATCATCACCGACTATCGGGCCGACAGGTGGCGGATCGGTCTGGGCATCTATCACGATGCCGACGACATCGACCGCCTGGGCGAGATCATTCACCGTCTGGCATGAGAGAGGACTGAGATGGACATTTGGGACTTCTTCCTGCGAATCGTGATGGGAACCGGCCTGGCGGCCGTGCTCGGCATCGAACGCGAGGTGACCGGCAAGGCGGCGGGGCTGCGGACCCACAGCATGGTCGGTCTGGGCGCGGCACTTTTCACCCTCCTCTCCGAGCATGCCTTCGACGCCCTCGACCCGTCCCGGGTGGCGGCGCAGATAGTCAGCGGCATCGGTTTCCTGGGCGCGGGGGCGATCTTCCGATCGGGAGCCCTCATCAAGGGCTTGACCACCGCAGCCGGCCTGTGGGCAGCCGCGGCGGTGGGAATGGCGGCAGGCAGCGGGGAGTACGCCATAGCCCTGTTGGCCACCGGCGTCGGCATGGTGGTCCTCCTGGGGCTGCGCTATGTCAACGAGTGGATATCCCGTTTCCGCACGGGAGTGGCCCTCGAGGTGAGGGTCAAGCCGGCGGCGGCGTTCCTCGGTGTCCGAGACGGCCTGTCGTCGATCGATCCCAGCGTCGACCTCGAGGACGCTCTCATGACCGATGATGGCTCGATCACACTCCGTTTCATCGTAGGACCCGACAAGCTGGGCCTCCTGAGCAACGCTCTCCTGGCGATGGAGGAAGTCGCCTCGGTGACCGAGCCCCGGTGAGGCCGGCGGTCAGCCGGCCACCGAGGGGATCCTCTCCATGGCGGCGGCGACCTTCTCCTCGGGGTAGTCGTAGTCGATCAGCTGAGTAGGCGTCTTCCTGAAAGTACCAGGCGATCGACCCCGGAGGCCTTTCCGTGAACGGAATTGTGGCTCTCAGCCGCGATTCCGTTCACAGAACGGCGGTGCACACCAGCTCCACCCGGGCGGCGGGGTCGAAAAGCTCGCTGACCCCGAACAGGGCCATGGCCGGATAGTGGCGCCCGAACACCTCCCGGTAGGCCTCACCGATCGCCTCCAGATCGGCCCGGTAGCCGGCGAGGTCGGTGGTGTAGATGAGCATGCGCACCACCGAGTCGGGAGGGAAGCCGGCCGCCTCCAGGCAGGAGGCGGCGTTGTGCGCCGCCTGGCGGAACTGGTCGACGAGCCCGGGGTCGATCGTCCCGTCGGCGCGGTGACCGGTCTGACCGGCCACGTACAGCGTTCGCTCGCCCGTCGTCTCGACGGCGTGGGAGAAACCCACCGCGGCGGGCATCCCTTCGGGTTCGATGCGCCGGTTCACCCCGTCACCTCGAAGGCGGGACCGTGACCGGGGACGATGAGATCGGCCAGCGCCAGCACCCGTTCCCGCTCGACGAGCAAAGACCCCATGTCGGTGGCCCGCCGGTCGCCCTCGAGACCCTCATACCACCACAGATGGGTGAAGGCCACCACCCCGTCGTCGGTATTGACCAGGGTGGTGATGTCCTGGGGCGTGTGTCCGGGGGTCTCGATCAGGTGGACATTCGTCGACACCGAGGCCCCCTCCGCCGGCCGGTCGGTCCATTTGTCACCGTCGTATATCGCCCAGTGGTCGTGAACGGGCACCGGGGGAAAGAGAGCGATGTTGAGCGTGTGGTCGGGATGGTGGTGGGAGATGACCACGTCGGTGACGTGGGCGACGCCGACACCGAGCTCCTCGAGGGAATCGAGGATGACGGCCCGGTCCGGCACCATGCCCGGGTCGACGATGATCGTGTGGGAGCCGTCGCGTATCAGCCCCACGGTGCCGGCCACTCCATCCGGCCGGGCGTATCCGGCGAATAGGACGTCGACGATCGCCCCGTTCACCGCCCGCTCCAGCGAGGGTCGCGCTTCTCGGAGAATGCTCGATGGAACTCTGCGTGATCCTCGGTGGTCATCAGCAGCGCCTGAGTCATGGCCTCGAGCTCGATGGCCGCCGACAGGCTCATGTCCTGCTCCTCGGTGAGCAGCCGTTTGGTGGCCCCGTAGGCGAAGGTGGGACCCGAAGCCAGGCGGGTGGCCAGGCCCCGCGCCTCCTCGAGGAGAGCATCGTCGTCCGTGACCTGGGTGGCGAGCCCGATCGTCTCGGCTCTCTCGGCGTCGACGGGATCTCCCAGCATGAGCAGCTCAGTCGCCCTCCCCAGCCCCACCACCCGGGGCAACAGGTAAGCCGAGCCCATGTCGGCGCCGGCGAGGCCGACCCGCGTGAAGAGGAAATGGAACCGGGCGGAGCGGGCGACGATTCGAAAATCGGAGGCGAGGGCGATCACCGCACCCGCCCCGGCCGCCACACCGTTCACGGCGGCGATCACCGGGAGAGGCAGCCGGCGTATTCCCTCCACCACCGCCCCGGTCATCCGGGTGAACTCGAGAAGTGAACGTGAGTCCATCTCCAGCAGCTCACCGATGATCGCGTCGACATCCCCACCCGAACAGAACCCCCGACCCTCGCCGGTGATGACCACCACCGAGACGTCGTCGCGATGAGGGAGCTCGGCGAGGAGGTCGCGTAGATCGGCATACACCTGGAAGGTGAGGGCGTTGAGCCGCTCGGGCCGGTCGAAGGTGACGGCCGCCACCCCGTCGGCGATGTGGAGGCGGAAGTGCTCCCATTCTGGGGTGAAGGCAGCCGAGGCGCGGAAGGGGCTCACTTCTGGAGCCCTCCCCCGTCGAGGACGATGCTCTGGCCGTTGATCGCTCCCGACCCGGGAGAAGCCAGGAACGCCACCGCATGCGCTACCTCCCCCGGGTCGAGGAGGCGGCCCAGCGGGACGAGGTTGGCCAAGAGATCACGGGCCGACTCCTCGGCCATCCCGGTCTTTCGGCCCATCCGGTCGACGGTGCTGTCGGTCATGGCTGTGTCCACATAGGCAGGGCACACGGCGTTGGCGGTCACACCGGTGCCTGCCACCTCACTCGCCACGACCCGGATGAAACCGAGAGCGGCGTGTTTGGAGGCCGTGTAGGCGGCGGTGTAAGGAGACCCGACGTGGGAAGCCATCGAAGCGACGGTGATGATGCGCCCCCGGTCGCGCTCCCGCATACCCCCCAGCACCGCCCGGGTGCAGAGGAACGGTCCCGTGGCATTCACCCGCATGGCCCACTCCCAGTCCTCCACGGAGGTCCGATGCACGGGAGCCGATAGGGCGACGCCGGCGTTGTTCACGAGCACATCCACCGCCAGACCGTCGAAGAACGCCGGCACGGCACCGGCGTCGGACACGTCGAGTACGGCCGTTTGCACCTTCCCCGGGGCGGAGTCGGCGGTCTCGGCGAGGGCCGACTCGTCGCGGCCGGTGGCGATCACCTCGAAGCCGTCCTCCGCCATCCGGTGTACCACCGCCCTGCCGATGCCCCGGCTGCCGCCGGTCACGACACAGAGTCCGTTCATGGAGGTGCAACCTAGCGTGACCCAGAGAGCTGGGACGCCGAAGCTGTTAGCTTGACGTGCATGGACTCGATGTCCCTGGACGAGGTCCGGGCAGAGCTGGCCGCCATCCACGAGGAGCTGGTCGACCTCCCCGCCGAGGACTTCGCCCGCCGGGTCGCGCTACAGGACCGACGCCACCACCTAAGGGCCCTCTCCCACGAGCTGACCTCGGAGCTGCCCGAGGGGGCCCGACACGCCCTGGTGGCCGAGTTCGACCGTCTCTCCCGGACCAGGGACCGGATACTCCAACATCGTCTCATCCATCATCCCGAATCGGTCGGCGACGCCGGCCTCTCCAGCATCTTCACCGACGCCGTCAACTCTGCGATCGAACATGGCATGGGTCTGGAGGACATCGAGAAGCAGATCCGATCGGTCCTCGAACGCCTGCACCGTCCCAACGGATGACACTGACCACCGACCAGTCCGACCTGCTGCACCACGCCGAGACGGTGGGAGCCTCGCTGGAGCCGAGAGAGCGGAACGCCGCGGCCGGTATCGACCGAGACCTCATCCGCTCACTGGCCGAGTCCGGCCTCCTGGCCCGCCTCTACCCCGAAGGGGGGTTGTCGGCTCTGGAGCTGTGCCTCATCCGCCAGGGCCTCGCCCGGGTGCACACGGAAGCAGAGACCGCCTTCGCCATGCAGGGCCTCGGGTCCTATCCGATCCACCAGGCGGCGGCGCCCGAGGTGGCCGAACAATGGATCCCCGGCGTGGTCAACGGCGAGATCGTCCCCGCCTTCGCCCTCACAGAACCGGGCGCCGGCTCCGACGCCGCCGCCCTGACGCTCGAAGTCGAACGGGACGGCGACGGATGGCGGCTCAGCGGTGAGAAGGCATGGATCTCCAACGCTCCCGACGCCGACGTGTACGTCGTCTTCGCCCGTACCACCCCGGGAGCAGGCTCCCGGGGAGTCTCGGCGTTCCTGGTGCCCGGCGACAGCAAGGGTCTGTCGGGGCGGGCGGTGGAGATGATCTCGTCTCACCCGATCGGCAACCTCACCTTCGACGAGGTGGCGGTCCCGTCCCAGCACCTCCTGGGTGAGCTGGACAACGGCTTCGCCGTGGCGATGGCGACCCTCGACCTGTTCCGCCCCTCGGTGGGAGCCTTCGCCGTCGGTATGGCGGAGGCGGCGCTGCTGATCGCCCGCCGGCACGCCGAGGACCGCCAGGCGTTCGGCCGGCCCATATTCGACTTCCAGGCGGTGTCCCACTCCCTGGCGGACATGGCCACCAAGACGGCTGCCGCCCGGCTCCTGGTGTATGAGGCCGCAGCCGCCTACGACCGGGGCGACCACCGGGCGGTGACGGGTCTGGCCGCCATGGCCAAGCTCACCGCCACCGAAACCGCCCAGGAAGTCGTGGACGGCGCCGTCCAGATCCTGGGCGCCCGCGGCCTGGAGGCCAGTCACCGTCTCGCCCACCTCTACCGCGACGTGCGGGCTCCTCGCATCTACGAGGGGACGTCGGAGATCCAGCGGGGGATCATCGCCCGGGAGATCCGCCAGGGCCGGCTCACCTGGTGACGCTCCCGCCTCAGCCGAGGCGGGAGCGGACCATGATGCAGGCGTGGGCTATGTAGTCCGCGTTCGACTCCTGCAGCAGCGTCAGCAGCTCAGGGCTCTCGGCGCCTGGCTGCACCCAGATCCGGTCGTATCCGACGTCCAGGGCCTGGCGGACGACCTTGACACCGACGTCGGCGGGCACCACCAGGTCGATGATGTCGGGGGCGACGGGCAGGTCAGCAACCGAAGCATAGGTCGGGTCACCATCGACGCTGTCACGATTGGGGTTGACCGGGTAAACGCGATAGCCCTTTCGCTTGAGGTCGCGGTAGATGACCGACCCGTACTTCGACTCGTTGTCGGTGGCTCCCACGACAGCCACGACGGCGTCGGGATTGGCGAGCAGTTCGGTGAGCTGATCCATCAGACCTCCAGCGCTTCGGCGAGACCGCCGATGTCGTCCACCGACAGGTTGGGGCTCATCTGTGCCAGACCCCAGGGCTGGCGGCGAACGAAACATCCCACCGCTCCTGCCACCTGAGCTCCGGCGACGTCCCAATCATGGGCGGCCACCATCACCATACGGCCGATGTCGACCCCACAGGTAGTCGCCGCATCCAGATACACGTCCGGGTGCGGCTTGAAGCGGCGGACACCGTCGACGCTGAGGATCCGCTCGAAGTACCCGTCCAGACCGGCGCCCTCGAGCTGACTCCGAGCAATCTCGGTGGCGCTGTTGGTGAGTGCGATCATCCGCGCGCCCTCGGCAGCGAGGGCCTCGAGGCCGGGGGCGGCGTCGGGATGGGCGGGGAGACGGGCCATGCCCTCCACCAGATCGGCAGCCACCTGGGGGGCAAGGTCGATGTCCTTCCGCGCGGCCAGCCACATCAAGCTCTCCGCTCCCAGCTCACCGAAGGGCTGATAGCGCCCGAGATGGTTCGCCACCAGGGACCGGTGGAGCATCCGGGCGAACCACTCTCCGATCGACACGTCCGGGCCCACTGCCTGCTGGAAAGCCGGTGCCAGGGCCGACACGTCCAGCAGGGTCTCGTTGACGTCGAATGCGACCAGTCCGTACTTCATCGCTCCACCGATCCCTGGACGCTCTCGATGGCCGCCAGCAGGTCGTCGGGCACCGGGACCGGCCGGAGCTCATCGCCGGAGACGGCCACATGGATCTGCTTCGCCTCGGCCACCAACCGCTCTGTCTGCTGTTCCCAGGTGGCCATGCGCACCGTCAGCGAGGTGCGCCCTATACGCTCCACCCTCGCCCCCGTCACCAGGGTCTCGCCCAGCCGGGCCGGGGAGCGGAAGTCGATCTCCATCCTCGCGAGGACGATCTCGACTTCACCCCATCGGTAACCGATCTCGTCGAACAGGTCGGTGAGAGTGTCGTCGAAGTAGGTGGCGTAGTTTCCGTTGAAAACGATGCCCTGGGCGTCGGTGTCGGAGTAGCGAACTTTGCGAACGTAGGTGACCGGCCAGTCCATCGGCTCACGGTACCGACCCATCCGGCCCTGCCACAATGACCTCATGGATGTGATAGTCGACGGGGGCCCGCTCACCATCGCCGATGTCGTGGCGGTGGCCCGATCCCGCGCCAGGGCAACGCCCGGACCCGACCTCTCCGTCCGGATGGGGCCTGCCCGAGAGCTGGTGAGCGCCGCCGCCGAAGGCGGGGAAGTCGTCTACGGCATCACCACGGGTTTCGGCGCCCTCGCCTCCACCCGGATCGACCCGGCGGAGGCCCGGTCCCTCCAGGTCAACCTCCTGCGCAGTCACGCCGCCGGCGTCGGCGAGCCGATGCCGGATGATGTGGTGCGCGCCATGCTCGTCCTGCGGGCCCGGACCCTCGCTCAGGGCCACTCCGGCGTCCGTCCACTGCTCGTGGAGCGGCTGCTGGAGCTGCTCGACCGGGATCTCCTCCCGGTGGTCCCCACCTACGGCTCGGTGGGAGCCTCAGGAGACCTGGCACCGTTCGCCCATCTCGCTCTCCCGGTGATCGGGGAGGGATCCATTCGTCACGACGGTGTCATCCGCCCCGCCGCCGACGCTCTCACCGACGCCGGCCTCGAGCCCCTCACCCTCGCAGCCAAGGAAGGCCTGTCCCTCCTGAACGGGACCGAGGGCATGAGCGCCATGCTTTGCTTGGCCATCGAGCGCACCGAGCGGCTGGTCATGGTCGCCGATCTGGCCACCGCCCTCACGGTGGAGGCTCTGCTTGGCTCGGCGCGGCCGTTCCGTCCCGAGATCCACGCTCTCCGGCCCCATCCCGGCCAGACGGAGTCGGCAGCGCGTATCGCTCGGCTCCTGGAAGGATCGGAGATCGGAGCCAGCCATGCCGACGACTTCGATCACGCCGTCCAGGACGCCTACTCGCTGCGCTGCGCCCCCCAGGTACATGGCGCCGTAACCGACACCGCCGGCCACGCTCGCCAGGTCGTGACGACAGAGCTCGGCTCGGTCGTCGACAACCCGATCGTCCTCCCTGCCAGCGGCGAGGTGATATCCGGGGGGAACTTCCACGGTCAGCCGCTCGCTTTCGCCGCCGACTTCCTCACCATCGCCGTCACCGAGCTCGGCTCGATCTCCGAGCGTCGCTGCGACCGCCTCCTCGACCCGGAGCGATCCGCCGGCCTACCGGCGTTCCTCTCTCCCCGCCCGGGTCTCCACTCCGGCTACATGCTCGCCCAGTACACGGCAGCGGCGCTGGTGGCCGAGAACCGGGTCCTGTCGCACCCGGCGTCTGTGGAGTCGATCCCGACATCGGGGTCGCAGGAGGATCACGTCTCCATGGGCTGGGGGGCAGCCCGCAAGCTGGGAGAGGTCCTGGACAACACGACGTGGGTGCTGGCGGTGGAGCTGATCTGTGGCGCCGAGGGCATCGCCGGCCGCGCCCCCCTCCAACCGGCCCCCCGCGTCAAAGACGTCATCGACGTGATCCGCAGCCGGGTCCCTCCCCTGGCGGAGGATCGCCCCGTCGGCTCCGACATCGAGGAGGTAGCCGGGCTCATCGACGGCGGCGCCTTCGACGACTTCCGCTGATGGCGCCGTGGGCGCTGACCGGAGTGGAGCTGGTCACCAACGATCCGGACAACGGGGCCACCGCGGGCGTGATCGCCGACGGGACGGTGGTCGTGGACGGCGACACGATCGCGTGGGCGGGCCCCGCCGGGGACCTGCCCGCCCACCTGGTCGACGCTCGACAGATCGATCTCGAGGGTCGTGCGGTGCTCCCCGGGTTCGTGGACGCCCACACCCATCTCGTCTTCGCCGGTGACCGCTCCGACGAGTTCGCCCGCCGCATGAGCGGCGAGACCTACCAGGAGATAGCGGCCGCCGGTGGCGGGATCCTGTCCACCGTCGCCGCCACGCGTCGAGCCGGTTTCGAAGAGCTGGTCGCCTCTGCCCGCCGACGCCTCCGGCGGATGCTGGCGACGGGAACCACCACCATCGAGATCAAGTCGGGATACGGGCTCGACACCTCCACCGAGGTGGTGATGCTCACCGCCGCGGCCGCCGCCGCCGAGGGACTGCCGTTGACTGTGCGGCGCACCTTCCTCGGCGCTCACTCCGTTGCGCCCGAGTACCGCGGCCGCAGAGCGGACTACGTCGATCTCGTCGTCGAGGAGATGCTGCCGGCGGCCGCTCCTCACAGCGACTACTGCGATGTCTTCGTCGAGGGAGGCGTCTTCGACGTGGAGGAAGCCCGGCGGGTGTTCGTCACCGCCGCCACCCATGGTCTGGGCGCCCGCGTGCACGCCGAGCAGCTCGGACACCACGGCGGGGCGGCCCTCGCCGCCGAGATCGGTGCCGTCTCCGCCGACCACCTCGACCACGTCACCGCCGACGACGCCCGCCTCCTGGCCGGGTCGGGCACCACCGCGGTGCTGGTCCCGGGGGCGTCGTTCCAGTTGCGCGGTCCTCAGGCTCCCGGACCAATGCTTTGGAATGAGGGAGTGACCGTCGCCCTGGCCACCGACTGCAACCCGGGCACTTCATATGTGGAGTCGATGCCGTTCGTGGTGGCGCTGGGAGTGGTCCAGATGGGCCTCAGCGTGGAGCAGGCGGTCTGGGCGGCCACCCGGGGTGGGGCTCTCTCCCTCGGCCTGGCCGACCGGGGATGGATGAGGGCCGGCGCCAGGGCCGACCTGGTGGTGCTGGACGCACCTTCCCATCGTCACCTCGCCTATCGTCCCGCCTCCCCTCTGGTCGCCGCCGTGGTGGCCGGCGGTCGGGTGGCGGTAGCGGGTCCGCTACCGTCGGATCTCGTAGACGACGAGGAGTAGAGCGTGGACTGGACCGGACTTTCCCAACGCCTGACGGCGCTGCTGGGGCTGGAGCACGCCCCGGTGGCGATCACCTTCCATGCCCAGGCACCCGCCAACGGCGCTCCCTGGTTCGATGCCCCCATGTCCGAACCCACCGAGGACGGGCGCAGCGGCCGGGTAGCGGCGCCGTGTGTCTTCTGGATGCACGCCCACGAGACCACCTTCCACACTGCCCCCGCCGACCATGGCAACTGCTCGGTGGGGAGGTTCACCCACGGTCTGGCCGAAGCCGCCGACATACTCGACAAGGCCGATGTGGGCGCCCTCCTCGACGTGGGGTGGGTCACCTTGGAGGCCTTCGGCGGGGTGGCGGCTCTGTCGCGGCGGCCCGAGGCGGTGACCTACGGCCCGTTGGGCGAGGCGACCGCCACGCCCGACGTCGTGCTGCTGCGTCTCCGTCCCCGTCAGATGATGGAATTGGGTGACGCAGTGACCGTGGAGTTCTCCGGCAAGCCCCAATGCCAGATCCTCCCCCGCGCCGCCGACGACGGCATCATCGCCGCTTCGATGGGGTGCGCCTTGTCCCGGGCCCGCACCGGCATGGGCGACGACGAGCTGACCGTGGCGATACCCGCCCAACGGGTGGCGGAGGTGGTCGACGCCCT
>CAZTXD010000042.1:0-24607 GCA_964617995.1 uncultured Acidimicrobiaceae bacterium | reverse complement strand
CCGTTTTCGCGCATCGAATGCGCGCGATAGCGCGCCTTCGATGCGCGAAAACGGGATGGGGCGGCGGGGGAGGGAACCGCGGGGCCGTTCCACACGTCAATAGGGGGACTCGTCAAGAGAGAGTGAGCATCACTGCGGGGCCGTTTCGGTGGCCCGGGTGGAGGGTCCGACGCCGGGAGAGGTATGATGGCCGCCAAAGGAGGTTTCGACCATGATGAGCGGTCTCAGAGGCAGCGAGTGGCTGATAATCCTCGTCATCGTGCTCCTGCTCTTCGGCGCCCGCAAGCTGCCCGACCTCGCTCGCTCCCTGGGGGCTTCGGCCAAGGAGTTCCGCAAGGGCGTCTCGGAGGGTGCGGCCGAAGACGAGCAGACGAACGACACGACGGACTGAGCTCGGCGTTCGCCGCGGGATTTTCTGTCATCGGCGGGAACCCTCGCCGGCTGTGGGTCGTTGACGTGTGCGAGGGCAGCGCATGAGTGACACGCCGCTGTCCTGGGAAGAGGTGGCACGGATCCATGGCCGGAAGATCTACAACTTCGCTTACCGGCTGTGTGGCAACCCCGACGATGCGGCCGACCTGGTCCAGGAGGTGCTGCTCCGGGTCCGCCGCGGGCTCGCCTCCTATCAACCCGGCTCCTTCGACGGATGGCTGTGGCGCATCACCCACAACGCCTTCATCGACGAGATGCGCCGGCGGCAGCGTCGCCCCACCGCCCCCCTGCCCGACTCGTTCGATCGATGGAAGGCCGAGGCCGCTCCCGGCGCCGACGAGCAGTTCGCTTCGATGCATCTCGGTGAGGAGATCCAGGAAGCGCTCCTGGAGCTACCCTACGAATTCCGGGAGGCTGTGGTGATGTGCGACGTGGTGGGTCTCAGCTACGACGAGATCGCCCGCGCCGTGGCGGTGCCGGTGGGGACCGTACGCAGCCGGATCCACCGGGGTCGCAGGATGCTCCGCAGCTCCCTGGCCCAAGAGGAGGCAGGGTGAGTCACCTCGACGAGCTGCTGTCGGTCTACCTGGACGGTGAGACCAGCCCCGCCGAGTCGACTCGGGTGGAGGGGCACCTGCGTGAATGTCTCCGCTGTCGGCGGAAGCTGACGGATTTGAACTCGGCCCGTGCGGCCGTCCGGTCCCTTCCCACCCTCGAGGTGCCCGTCGGGCTGGTCCCGGAGCCACGGTCCACACCGCATCGCCGTTCGGTCTGGGTGGGCGCCGCGGCCGCGGCCGCGGCCGCAGTCATCGCCGTGGCCGCCGCCGTCACGTCCGCACCGGAGCCCCTGAACCTCAGCGAAGTCTCCCGCCAGCTCGGCGCGAGAGCCTCGCTCGACTCCGGAGCCGCACCCTTCAAGGTGGTCCTCCCGGCGGGAGGCTGGGAGTGAGCGCGGTCGTCATCCTCATGGCCGCGGCTATGGCCGCCATCGGGTTGACCGGTGACGTCGGCGGCTATCTGGAGCGTTCCGCCGACGCCGAATACTCCGGCGAGCAGTACGTCTCCTGTGTCACCCCCGACGGCGATCGGACCACCGTCTTCGAGGTCGCCCAGGTCGACGGGACGGTGGTGGCATGGGCCGGAGCCGACGATGCCACCATCCTCACGATGGGTCCTGGCCGCAGCGCCACCATCACCGGCGACGAGGTGGAGGCGGCCGTCGTCGAGGGCAACGGGGTGCTCGACGACTCGGACGCCTACGACGTCGGTTCCACCACCGAGGTCACCTATCTGGGCAGGGAGGCCTCGGAGGTGTGGCTGATGCGGCAGGGTGAGCAAAGGGTCGTTCTGACGGTGGACACGGAGACGGACGCCGTCGTCCGGGCCCGAACCTACGACGACGACGGTGCGCTCTACTGCGATCGGCGCATGCTCACCTTCACCGCCGGGACCACCGATATGCCGGACGTGGCCGTCACGGTCGAGGTGGAGGCGTCGACGCCGATCGACGAGGTCCCCTCCCTCCTACCGGACGAGATCGACGGGTTCCTCCTCCTCGACACCTATCCCCTCGACGACGGCACGCTTTCCTACTACTCGGACGGCTACTTCTCCGTTGGAGTCGTCATCACCGAACGACCCTTCGGGTTCGCACCGGAGGACGAGGTCACCACCGTCACGACCGAAGCCGGCGAATACCGACGCAGCTATCAGGCGGGAAGCGTCACCGTGACGTGGGAGTCGGACGAAGGCAACCTGGCGGTGATCGGCGACGTGCCTCCGGATCTCCTGGACTCGATCCTCGATGGCCTCCCTGCCCCCGTCAACGAGGGTTTCCTGGGCAGGATCTGGAGCCGCCTCTTCGGATGAGCTGGTCTACAGGGCTGCCAGGGCCTCGATGTAGGAGCTGAACGGCCGGGCCTCTCTCAGGCTGTCGGTGGAGATGACCTCACGGATGACCGCCGCCTCGTCGAGAACGAAGGTGGCCCTGTGAGGGACACCGAGCTTGTCGTTGAAGCATCCGTACGCCCGGGTGACCTCCCCGTGGGGCCAGAAGTCGGACAGGATCGGGAACTCGAAACCTTCCTTCTCGGCCCAGGCGGTGTTGGCGGGGACGTTGTCACAGGTGATGACGACCGTCCGGGCTCCCGTGTCGCTCAGTTCGGTGTGGTTGTCTCTGATCTCGCACATCTCCCCCCCACACACCCGCGTGAAGGCGAGCGGCATGAACACGATCAGCGCCGGCGTACCCTCGATGTCCTCCAGCGTGACCACGTTCCGGTTCTGGTCCCGCAACGAGAACGCAGGTGCGCGCTCACCGATACTCACGGCTTCAGCCTACCGACTGCCGACTCAGAACTCATCCAGTAGGACCCGGGCAGCCCAGGCGACAGGGTCGGCCATCTCGGCGGCGGAAGGGATGCGATCGGGGGAGGTCCACAGGCGGCTGAGCTCGTCGGGGCCGTAACGACGCTCGACCTCCAGGCAGAACTCCCGCCCGCCGCGGATGGCTTCACTGGGCGGTGACCCCGGACCGAAGGGAATCGCCTCCTCCCCCGGCATCCGTTCGGCGTCCCGGGCGTCGACGATCGCCTGGCGATCCGGGAGCAACTCGGCGGTGGATCGCTCGGCCATCAGGCGGGCGTACCCGGCGAGCAGACCCAAGTAAGCCCGGGTCTCGCCCCGGGCGGCGGCGGTCTCCTCGCCTGCGAAGAGGTCGCCGAGCTCACCGGCGACGGTCTCCTGGATCTGGGCAGGGTCCGTCATTCCCATTAGACCGCTCAGGGAGGCCGGGTCGAAGTCGATGGTGGCGGCCTCGGCTTCGAGCAGGCGCCGGAGGTGCTCGGTGGTGAAGGGGATCGATGTCACTGCCCGGTAGGCCACCTCCTCGGAGACGACCCACAGACGGACGGAGCTCGGTTCGAAGGAGTGTTGCCGGGCGAACGCCTCGATGTGGGGCACGACCACCGCCACCGGCAGCAGACGATCGGCGGGAAGCCCACCGTCGAAGCCCGCCAGCACCCAGCGAGCGAGACCCCCGACCAGGGAGCCGACCTGCATGCCCACCATGGCCGGGGCGAGTTGAGCCATCGGCCCGGTCAGGCCGCCCATGTCGGCGAAGGGCTCGCTCAAGTAGCCGAACGCCTCCAGGTGCCGGTCGGCCCATTCGCGAGCATCGACCGGCAGCACGTCGGGAGCGGGGGAGGCGGTGACGGGCGTTAACTCCTCCAGCCGGTACTCGGCGAGACGGGTGAGCTCCCTGTACTCCTCGGCAGCCCAAGGCTCGATCGGCGTGCGTTCACCGGTCAGATGATGGGACACCTCGGCGGCGAGCTTCCAGTTGACCGGTCCGGGCTGGCTGAACAGCTCGAAGAGCCGCGAGAAGATATCGTCGTCGTTGCTCATTGCTGCCACTCGCCCAGCACGACCTGCAACGTGAGCTCTCGATCACCCCGCAACGCCTTCACCTCGACCGTGTCCCCCGCCCGAAACATGCGCAGACGGGCGATGAGCTGCTGGATCGAGGTGACCGGGTCCCCCTGCAGCTCG
Organism: uncultured Acidimicrobiaceae bacterium; assembly: GCA_964617995.1. GTDB lineage: Bacteria > Actinomycetota > Acidimicrobiia > Spongiisociales > ZC4RG35 > CAZTXD01. The sequence continues at coordinate 20,626 of CAZTXD010000042.1, read as the reverse complement.
AAGATGACATCGTCCAGCTCGCCTCCCGCCCGCTCGTAGGCCGAGTCGGGACTGAGCGTGTTGACACCCACGCCCAGGGGAACCGTGGCGTCCTGGCGATTCTCGGTCGTGGTCGTGCCGGTTATCCCCATCAGGGCGTGGCGGACGATCCCATCGTTGATGAGATCCTCGGCGACGCTGACGGCCAGATCCACCGGAACCGCGAAGCCGAGTCCCTCCGCTCCCACGTCGGAGACCCCGATGGCGGTGGTTATCCCGATGAGCTTGGCCTCCTGATCGAGGAGCGCCCCGCCGCTCGAGCCGCGGGTGATGGGGGCGTCGGTTTGCAGCAGGCCGTAGAGCTGGGTGTCGGCCTCGATCACGAGGGAACGGCCTGTGGCGGACAGGATCCCGGTGGTCACGGACGGACCACCCAGGAGTCCCAGGGGGTTGCCCACGGCCACCGCTCGCTCACCGATGACGAGGTCGCTGGCGGCACCCAGCCGGATCGGGGCCAGGTCGGGACGGGTGGTGCTGAGAACGGCGATGTCGGTGAGGGGATCCGATCCGACCAGTTCGGCGGGGTAGCCCACCCCGTCGGCGAAGATGACGAAGATGTCTTCGGCGTCGGCTACCACGTGGTGGTTGGTGATCAGATAGCCGTCGTCCCGGTAGACCACACCCGAGCCGCCGCCCCGGATGTCGTTGGAGTTCACCACCTCGACCGCCACGATCGAAGGGATGGCAGCCGATGCGACTTCTATAACGGAGGGTATGGCTCCCTCGGCGACGATCGGAGGAGGAGGAGCGGTGGTGGTGGGAGCTGTGGCGACGGTGGTGGCGGGGACGGATTGCACGTTGGGATCGAGCACGCCCACCAGACCCAGCACTCCCAGGGTCACTCCGGTGCCCAGCAGCACCCCACCGAAGAGGGTCAGCGCCGTCGCCCAACGGTCACTACGACCCCGCGACGCCGGCTCGACGTCTCGTTCCGTCTCCGGAGAGGGAGGAGGAGGGCCGACAGGACCCGCCGGCCAGTCGGTGGACGGCCAGAACGGATCAGGGGGCTCGCTGCTCCGGCCGTGCTGCGACGGGGGGTTGGGGTCCATAGACTGGTGATTGTATGGAAGGCTCGGACCAATCCGTCAGGATCGCCGTTCTCGACCATGCCCTCGACCCGGCGGCTGCTCTCGCCGAGGTGGGTCATCTCCAGGCTGGAGCGGTGGCCCTGTTCGTGGGCACGGTGCGGGACCACTCCCCGGGACGATCCGGTGTCACCCATCTCGACTACGAAGCCTTCGAAGGCCGCGTGCATGAGGTCATCGCCACGATCGTGCGGGAAGCGACAGAGCGCTGGCCTCTCCTGGCCACCGTGGTGGAGCACCGCACCGGACGCGTCGAACTGGGCGGACCGGCGGTGGTCGTGGCCGTGTCGTCGGCTCATCGAAGCGACGCCTTCGACGCCGCCCGCTACGTCATCGACGAGTTGAAGCAACGCGCTCCTCTGTGGAAGAAGGAGCACTGGTCGGAAGGCGCCGAGTGGGTGGAGGGCGCCTGAAGCCCCCGCCGGCCTGCCGGCTGCAACAAATCCATCAACTTTCCCGTCTCTTCCCCCCAAGCGGGGCCAGTTTGCTCTAATGTCCGCGCTCGCCGCGCCAGAATTGGGTGTGTTGGCGTAGGAGGAGTTGCTATGACGACGATGGCCGAGCGAACCGATGTTCCTCCGGTGGGATCGGGCTTTGCCACAGTGGCGGCGCGAGTCAGGGCATGGGCCGCCGAGAACCCGTCCGGTGTGGCGATGCGGGAGAAGGACTACGGGATCTGGCAGGAGATCACCTGGGCGGATCTGTGGGGTCACGTGCTCCACGCCGCCCACGCCCTTCTCGCCCTGGGAGCCGAGCCGGGCGACCGGGTGTCGATCCACTCCGAGGATCGACCCGAGTGGGTGATCCTCGACTTCGCCACGGTGGCCGTCCGCGGCATCACCGTGGGCCTGTATCCCACCAACCCGGCGGCAGAGGTCGAGTACCTGCTGCAGGACTCGGGGGCGAAGATCCACCTCGCCGAGGATCAAGAGCAGGCCGACAAGGTGATGGACGTCATCGACCGGCTTCCCAACCTCACCAAGATCGTCCATGTGGAGCCCCGCGGATTCCGTGATTTCCGCGGGGACGACCGCTTCATCTTCTGGGACGATTTTCTGGAGTTGGGGCGCCGGCACGCCGCCGAGCATCCCGGGGCGGTAGAGCGGATCATGGCCGACGCCGAAGGTGACGACGTGATGACGCTGGTCTACACGTCCGGGACCACCGGCCCTCCCAAGGGGGCGATGCTCACCAATTCCAACTTCCAGTTCTGCGTCGACCAGGTCATCAACGTGGAAGGGAGGCTGCCCGGCAACGTCACGCCCGGGCCCCACGACCAGATCCTCACCTATCTACCCCTCTGTCACGTGGCCGAGCGGATCTTCTCGGCTTGGCACCTCGCCTCCCAAGGCACCGTTCTCAACTTCGCCGAGTCGATCGAGACCGTGCAGCAGAACCTGAGGGAGATCCAGCCGACACTGTTCTTCGCCGTCCCCCGGATCTGGGAGAAGATCCATGCCACCGTCCACATCAAGGGACGGGACGGGACCTGGTTCAAGCGCCTCCTGTTCGGGCTGGGCATGAAGGCAGCCTCGGTGATCGGACGGGAGAGGGTGAGCAACGGGGGCCTGGACACACCCAAGTCCCGAATCCTGCATTGGATCTTCAACCCCCTCGTCTTCCGCGCCATGAAGGAGCGGATCGGAATGAGGCGGGTGAAATGGGCCGGCACCGGGGCGGCAGCCATCGCCCCCGAAGTCATCCAGGACTTCATTGGAATGGGTGTGCCCATCCACGAGATCTACGGCATGACCGAGAACGCCGCCGTCGCCACCATCAACCTGTGGGGGCGCAACAAGGTCGGGACCGTGGGCGAGCCCTACCCCAACATCGGCTTCCGCATCGACCCCGACACCGGGGAGATACAGACCAAGCACTCGGGGGTGTTCAAGGGCTACTGGAACAAGCCCGAGGCCACCGCCGACACGTTCACCGACGACGGATGGCTGAAGACGGGCGACGTTGGAGAATGGGTCGACGGGACCCACGTCAAGATCGTCGACCGGATCAAGCACATCATCATCACCTCCGGCGGCAAGAACGTTTCCCCTTCGGAGATCGAGAACAGCCTCAAGACGTCGCCGTACGTCAAGGAGGCGATGGTGGTGGGTGACGGGCGCAAGTTCCTGTCGGCTCTCATCGGGATCGAATTCGACAACGTGGGCGATTGGGCCACCCGGCGCAACATCCCCTACACGACCTATCGGGATCTCTCGGAGAAACCGCAGGTGATCGAGCTCATCCAGGGCGTCGTGAACGAGACCAACGAGCGGTTCGCCCGGGCGGAGAACATCCGCAAGTTCCGACTCCTGCCCAAGGAGCTCGACCACGAGGACGGGGAGCTGACCGCCACCCAGAAGGTCAAGCGGAACGCCATGGAAGACATGTTCGGGGAGCTGATCGACGAGATGTACGGGTCGTGATCCTCGCTCAGGTGGCGGGCGAGGGGCTGGATAAGTTCGTCTTCGCCCTCCTGAACGGGATCGGATTGGGCGCCATCTACGCCCTTCTCGCTCTCGGCTTCGTCATCATCTTCAAGGCCACCCAGGTGGTCAACTTCGCCCACGGCGCCCTGGCGGCGGTAGGGGCGTTCCTGGCGGCGGCCTTCGCCGCCATCTACCAGTTCCCCGGCAGGTTCATGGGTGACGCCCCCTTCTGGCTGAAGTGGGGTCTGTCTGCGCTGTGTGCGGTGGCGGCGGCGATGGCGGTGGGCCTCCTCGTCGAGCGCATCTTCATCCGCCCCATGATCGGCGAGCCGCTGTTCTCGGTGGCCATCATCACCGTCGGTGTCGACATCGTCCTCCGAACGGTCACCGACGACTTCATCGGCCAGGGCGCCCGTAGCCTACGGGATCCCTGGGGGCTCGAGGTCACGTCCGTCCTGGGTGTGAACATCAACACCACCCAGATCGTCACGTTCGCGGTGGCGATCGTCTGCTTCGCGCTGGTCGCCTGGTTCTTCCAGAGCCGTATGGGTGTGGCCATGCGCGCCACGGCCTTCGATCAGGAGGCGGCCCAGGCCCAGGGAATCGACGTAGGGAAGATTTTCGCGATCTCCTGGGCGATCGGAGCGGCCCTGGCGGCAGTGGCGGGGATCTTCGCCTCGATGCCGCCCCGGGCGACCGGCGTCTCCAACACCACCGCCTTCGTGGTATTCCGGGCCTTCCCCGCCATCATCATCGGTGGCCTCGACTCGATCATGGGGGCGGTGATCGCCGGGTTCCTCGTCGGAATAGCCGAGATGGTCATAGGCACCTACTCCGCCGGCTACTCCCACATCCTCGGTGTCGGCTTCGGGGGGATCGTGCCGTACCTGCTGATGCTGATCTTCCTCCTCGTCCGTCCCTACGGGCTCTTCGGCACCGAGGAGGTCCGACGAGTATGAGGTGGTCGCTGCGGTCCGCTTGGCCGCTTCGCTCCGCTTGGTCGCTTCGCTCGCTCACCCAAGGGGAGCTATGAGAGGACGACCCCTCCTTTTCACTTCTTACGAGGCCGACCAGGCCATCCTGCCCACGACGACCAAGAAGATGATGGTGGGACTGCTGCTGGTGGTGGCCGTCACCCTTCCCCTCCAGATCATCCCCGGTTTGAGATGGGCCGGTGCCAACGTGTGGCTGGTGGAGCTGGGTGAAGCCTGCATCTTCGCCATCGCCGCGCTGGGCCTCAACATCCTCACCGGCATCGCCGGCCAGGTCTCACTGGGCCACTCCTTCTTCATGGGGGTGGGCGCCTACACCGGTGTCGTCCTGGGGGGTGTCCAGACGGCCACCCTCATCGGCTACGGGCTCCCTATGTGGATCTGGCTCCCGGCCGCCGGAATCGTCGCGGCCATCGTCGGACTGCTGGTGTCGCCCACCGCCGTCCGGGTCAGAGGCCTCTATCTGGCGTTCGTCACCATCGGCCTGGTTTTCGTGGGCGACCACATCTTCCGCAACGTCCGATCGGTGTCGGGTGGTCCCGGGCTGGGACGGGAGTGGCCCTCGTTCGAGTTCCGGCTGTGGAAGGAGGAGACGCCGCTGATCGACTTCTCGTCGGCGGGACCGTGGTTCGGCATCGAGCTGGGGCGCCAGGCGAAGCAGTACCTGTTGATGTTGGGGCTGCTGGTGGTGTTCACCCTCATACACAAGAACATCGCCCGGACACGGGTGGGACGCGCTTTCGCCGCCATCCGCGACCGGGACGTGGCGGCCGAGGTGATGGGTGTCGACGAGGCCCGTTACAAGGCGCTGGCCTTCGCCATCTCCTCCTTCTTCGCCGGTGTGTCGGGGGCGTTGCTGGCATCCTATTTCGGCAGCCGCATACCGGAGGTCTGGGATCTCCTGCTGGCGGTGGAGATCATCGCCATCATCCTGATCGGGGGAGCGGGCACCACCGCCGGGGTGATCATGGGAGCCTTCTTCGTCGTCACGGTGCCCCGTTTCGTCGAGATCACGACGGCATGGCTGGCCGGGGTGTCGGCCGGGGAGGGCGTGGGGGCGACCATCGCCGGTGTGCTGGTGTCGACGGGACCTGGCGACTTCGGTCTGGTCGGAACCTCGGCGATAGGACCCGGACTTTCCGTGTTCCAGCTCAATCTTTTGCTGTACGGTCTTTTGATAATCGTGTTCCTGCTCTTCGAGCCGCTGGGTCTCTACGGGATCTGGCTGCGGATCAGGAACTACTGGAAAGGATGGCCATTCACCTATTGAGGTTGAGGTTTCGCAGCCGTTACGGCGGCGAAAACGTCCCGGCACTCCGGGTCGATTGGAACGAAAACAGGAGGAGAATGTGAGAAAGAGACAAGGATGGCTCGTCATCGCCATCGTTCTCGGCATGCTGCTCGTGGCATGCGGCGGAGACGTCACCGACGAGACGGCGGCTCCCCCGGAGACGGACGCCCCGCCGGCGACCGACGCTCCGCCCGAGACCGAGCCGGACGAGACCACCGACACCACCGAACCCATGGACACCGACGGCGACGTCGCCTTTGACGTGGGCGTGACCGAGGACACCATCACGGTCGGCCTTCTGGCCGACCTCACCGGTATCTTCGCTCCGCTGGTCCAGGACATCGTGGCCGCGCAGGAGGTCTACTGGGACATCGTCAACGAGAGCGGTGGCATCGCCGGCCGTCAGATCGTGGTGGAGGTCCTCGACACCTCCTACGACCCCGACCAGCACCGGACACAGTATGAGGCCATGCGCGATCGCGTGGCCATCATCAGTCAGTCGACGGGATCGCCCCACACCGCCGGCATCATCGACCTGATGCTGGAAGACGGAGTGGTCGCCATCCCGTTGAGCTGGTACTCGGGCTGGGCCGACCCCAGCATCGACCAGGGAACAGCCCTCGAGCAGCAGACCAACTACTGCCTTGAGGGCATGAACGTGGTCGAGTTCATGTCGAACATGTACGAAGAGGAGCAGGGTGAGGCGCCCTCGTGGGCGGTCGTGTCGTTCCCCGGTGAGTACGGCCAGGACTCGGCTTTCGGCGCCAAGCACGCCATCTCCGAGCTGGGCCTGGAACTGGCCTTCGACGGGGAGGGTCTGGTGACACCGGCTGGAGACGACCCTGAGACCGAGGTCATCACCGGCATCGTCGAGAGTGGCGCCGATATCGTCTTCGCCACCGTCAACCCCACCAACTTCGGGGTGCTGATGGGCGGAGCAGCTCAGGCCGGATATCAGGGCCTGTGGACGGGTGCCGTGCCCAGCTACGACTTCCGTATGCTGGACACAGCGCTCGGTCCGGTGATCGATGCCTCGTACTTCCAGCCCGCCTACAACGTGTCGTGGGGAACCGACGTACCCGGCATGGCCGACCTGGTCGACGCCATGCTGGCGGCACGGCCGGATCTGCGTCCCTCCGATGCCTTCGTGCTCGGCTGGCTCGAGGGTCAGACGACCGAGCAGGTGCTGCGGGTGGCCGCCGAAAGCGGCGATATGACCCGCAACGGCATCCGCGAGGCGGCTCTGTCCATCGAGGGCCTCAGCTTCAACGGCGTGGCCCCCGACCAGAGCTATTCGCCGCCCGACGACCCCAACTCCTACGTGACGCGGGAGATCGCCATGTTGAAGCCGAGCCTGGAGGCGTACGAGGCCGCCGGCGGCGCCAACCAGACGATCGGGTCGGCCCCCAACGGTGGGACCACCGGCTCTGAGTTGCTCGCCGACTTCTTCGTGGGTGAGGTGGCAGCCGCCTACGAGTTCACCAGCGCTTGCTTCACAGGCTGACGACCCGATGGGGTGGGCGGGTGACCGCCCACCCCATCCAACCCCTGGACGAGGTGACCGTGATCATGGAGCCCTCGCCATGCTGACCGTCTCGAACCTCGAGGTGGTCTACAACGACGTCGTGCTGGTCCTGCGGGGGATATCCCTCGAGGTACCCGACGGCAAGATCGTGGCCTTGCTGGGCAGCAACGGAGCCGGCAAGACCACCACCATGCGCGCGATAACGGGACTCCTCGACATCCATGAGGGCGACATCACCAAGGGTCAGATCGTTCTCGACGGCGACGACATCACCGGCAGGGATCCCTCCTACATCGTCGCTCACGGGATCAGCCAGGTCATGGAGGGCCGGAGGGTCTTCGCCGAAATGTCGGTCGAGGAGAACCTCCGGGCAGGGGCCTATGTCAATGCCAATGCCGACGCCTACGACAGTGCCTACGAGCGGGTGATGACCCTCTTTCCTCCGCTGGCGGACCGTCGCAAGGCCACCGCCGGCTACCTGTCGGGCGGAGAGCAGCAGATGCTGGCTATCGGGAGAGCCCTGATGCAGGATCCCAAGGTGCTGATCCTCGACGAGCCCTCGCTGGGGTTGGCGCCCCTCCTCGTTCAGCAGGTGAAAGGCGTGATCGTGGAGATCAACGAGCAGGGAACCTCGGTGCTGCTGATCGAGCAGAACGCCAACATGGCGCTGTCGATCGCCCACCACGGCTACATCATGGAGACAGGCAAGATGGTGATGGACGGCGAGCCGGCCAAGCTGCTCAGAGACGAAGACGTCCAGGAGTTCTATCTGGGCCTGTCCGGGGAGGGTCGCAAGTCGTTCCGCGACGTCAAGCACTACAAGCGACGCAAGCGGTGGCTGTCATGAGTTCGCAGTCGGAAGTTCCAACAAGTCGGAAGTCGGAAGTGGGAAGTTCCAAGTCGGAAGTTCCAAGTCGGAAGTCGGAAGTCGGGAGTTCTCAGGCGGAGGCAGGCAGCAGGGAGCCCACGGGGGGCACCGGCTTGCTGCTCGATTTTCGGGACGTGCACCTCTCCTTCAAGGGGGTGAAGGCGATCGACGGCGTGTCGTTCGAAGTGAACGACCGCGAGCTGTTCTCCATCATCGGACCCAACGGGGCGGGGAAGACGTCGATCTTCAACTGCATCAACCAGGTCTATCACCCTCAGCAGGGGGAGATCCTGTGGAGGGGCGAGTCGATCCTGGGTATCAAGCCCAACCAGACGGCCGAGCTGGGGATCGCACGCACGTTCCAGAATATCGCTCTGTTCCCCCACATGACCGTCATCGAGAACATCCTCACCGGCCGCCACATCAGGATGCGCTCGAGCTGGCTGGCGGGGGCGCTGTGGTTACCGCGTGCCAAGAAGGCCGAGGTGGAGAACCGCTACAAGGTCGAGGACATCGTCGACTTCCTGGAGATCGAGCAGTGGCGCAAGTACCCCGTGGGCTTGTTGCCCTACGGAATCCAGAAGCGGGTGGAGCTGGCCCGGGCGCTGGCGATGGAGCCCGAGCTTTTGCTCCTGGACGAGCCGGTGGCGGGGATGAACCTCGAGGAGACCGAGGACATGGCCCGATTCATCCTCGACATCCAAGACGAGCTGGAGATCACGATGATCCTCGTCGAGCACGATATGGGTCTGGTGATGGACATCGCCGATCGGGTGATGGTGGTCGACTTCGGGCGCCAGATCGCCACGGGCCCTCCCGCCGAGGTGCAGCGCAACCCCGATGTCATCCGCGCCTACCTGGGTGAGGAATTCTCATCGGCCCCGTGAGGTCGACAGTTCTCAGTTCTCGGTACTGACAACCGATAACCGATAGCCGCGTCGCGAGCGATCACCTGAACAGCCGCCACGCTCCGGGCAACAGGACTCCGGCGGCGGCGGCCTTGAGGGCGTCGCCGACGAGGAACGGCCACACACCCACCGAGAACGCCTCGAGCACGCTCAGACCCAAGACGGCAATCAAGCCCAGCATGCCGCCGACATAGATGACGGCGCTGCCCGCGACGAAGGCCAGGACCATGGTCCAGAACCGGCGATCGTGACGACGCTCGGCCAGCCATCCGACCAAAGCGGCCGCTACGGGGAACGCGAACAGGTACCCGGCGGTGGTGGCGGCGGGACCCCACAGCACGTCGACGCCGCCGGAGGCCTGTGTGAAGACCGGCGCCCCGGCCGCTCCCACCGCCAGGTAGAGGACCTGGGCGGCGGCTCCCGCCCGCCAGCCGAGGGCGGCTCCCCCCAGGAGGATCACCAACGTCTGCCCGGTGACCGGCACCGGCCACAGGGGGATATACCACTGGGCGGCGAGGGCGGTGAGGCCGGCCACGGCCACAATGAGGGCGGCGGTGAGGGAACGGGAGCGGGCGATGACGGGGGAGGCGATGACGGCGGGTGAATACGACATCGGGCGATTCTAAGACGGCCGTCTCCGAGGGGGGCCACGACACGGCTCTCCGACGAGTGTGCACACGACCGCGCTCAGGCCGGCAAACTCGTCGCTCCGCCATGATCACCAGGGTGGCCTAACCGTCCCCTCGGGATACGATTCACTCCCGTGAACGACGAGAGCGCAACGCCGCGCAACCGGGCTCTGATCGCCGCCGCCGCCCTCTTCTTCCTGGTGGGACTGGTGGTCGCCGCCTGGAGCGTGGAGCTGCCGCTGATCGCCTACTCACCCGGTCCCGTCAGCGACGCTGCCGACTCGGTGGTGATAGAGGGTGCCCCCGCCTACGCGCCGGGAGGGGAGCTGGTGGTGCTGACGGTGGCCGGTCAGGACATCAACCCCTTCGAGGCCCTGATCTCGGCGATCGATCCGTCGGTGGACGTCCTCGCTCGCCAGGCGGTGCGGAGACCCGACGAGACCGACGAGGAGTACCGGCGACGCAACCTCCAGCTCATGGACCAGTCCACCACCGCCGCCATCACCGTCGCCCTGCAGCACGTCGACACCGAAGACTACGAACCGTCCGTTTTCATCACCGGGTACGCCGCCGACACCCCCGCCGGCCAAACGTTGGAGATCGGCGACCGCATCGTGACGTTCGCCGGTGAGGAGATCGCCGCCACCGGAGACCTGGCGGCAGCGATGTCCGACTTCATGCCCGGCGACCTCGCGGACATCGAGGTGGAACGGCAAGGCCGTCGCGTCGCCCACCGTATCGAGCTCGCCGCCCGCGAGGACGAACCCGCCAGTCCGATGATCGGGGTGTTCGTCCGCCAACTCCCGTTCTGGGTGGACGTCGACTCCGGCATCGTGGGCGGGCCGTCCGCCGGCCTCATGTACACCCTGGCGATCATCGACGTGCTCACCCCCGGGGACCTCACGGGAGGCAGGATCGTCGCCGGGACGGGAACCATCGACAACGAGGGCAACGTGGGCGCCGTCGGCGGCGTCCGTCAGAAGGTGGTTGCGGCGGAGGCCGCAGGAGCCCACGTGATGCTGGTGCCGGAGGCCAACTACGAGGTCGCCCTCACGGCTCCTCGCGCTGACCTGGAGCTCATCCCGGTGGCAACCATCGACGACGCACTGGAGTACCTGGCGACTCTCGGCGAGGTTTGACCCGGCTTCTACCTCCCAAACGTCGGGCTTGTGAGTTCACCGGCGGTATCTTGGGATGTCCCATGACCACCCACCCCAGCCCCGACGACATCCGGCGCGCCACCTTCCGGGTCGTCTTCCGCGGGTTCGATCAGGGCGAGGTCGAGGCGAGGCTCGAAGAGCTGGCCGTTGCCGTCGGCGAACTGATGGAGGAGCGGGACCGCATGGCGGCGCGGCTGGGCGATCTCGCCGATCGCGATCTCAGGAGCGAGTTCGAGGCAGTGGGCCGGGAGGTGACGTCGGTTCTGGAGGCGGCCCGTACCGCCGCCGAGACGATGCGTGAGCGTGCCGGTGCCGACGCCGCCCGGTGGCGTTCCGAGGCGATGGCTGAGGCCGAGGAGCTCCTCACGACGGCCCGCAGCGATGCCGAGGCCATGCGCACCGACGCCTGGACGACCGGCAGCCAGCTCCTCGAGCAAGTCGCAGCGGAGATCGAGAGGATCCGGTCGGCGGCCGAGAGGGACTCACTGGCTGCGCGGGGAGAGGCGGAGCGGGAGGCGCACCGGCTCACCGCCGCCTCCCGTCGGGAAGCCGACGATGTCGTCCGCAACGCCAAGATGGAGAGCGAGAGGCTGGTGACCCAGGCCCGCTCCGAGCACGAGGAGATCATCGCCACCGCCCACCGCCAGGCCGAGGCGGCCCAGGAACGGACCCGGGCCCTCGACCAGCGGCGCCAGGAGCTGATGGCCGAGCTGGAGCAGGTTCGCACCGCCCTCTCCTCTTTCGAAGGAGAGCTGGAAGAGAGGCGCCAGGGGATCGGCTTGTCGGAGCCCGTCGATCTTCCGCGGCGCGCAGTGGTGGCGGATGAGCAGGGAACCAGGGTCGAAGACTGGGAAGAGGGACACACCGTCCGGGTCATCCGCCCGGAACGCCACGCCGATGATGCCGGTGACACGGACGCGGAAACGCTGGCCGACGAGGTGGCGCGGCTCCGGGCTGAGGAAGTCGCTGAGGCCGAGGACGAGGTCCGGGAGGTCGACGAAGCCGATGATGAGGGCGACGACGAGGAGCCGTCACAGGATGAGTCGGCGGAGGAGATCACCGGCGAGGCTCCGGCGCCGGGACCAACCACCCATGAGGAGCCGCCGCCGGGCGACGACAACGACGTGTCCGACCTGTTCCGCCGTCTGCGACAACCCCCGCCGCCTGAGGTCCGCGACGTTGCAGGCGTCCGGCCGTCTCCCGGTTCGACCGAGGATGAGGAGACGCCTGCCGGGGAGAGCCCCCCTTCTCCGCCGAGCGAGGAGGGCGTCGACCCGTTCGAGACCCGTGAGCGCCTGCTCCTCCCTGTAACCAACGACGCTCTCAGGGCGGTGAAGCGGACGCTCACCGACGCCCAGAGCCACGCTCTCGAGCAGTTGCGGCTCACCAACGGCGCCTGGCAGCCCGACGCCCAAGGGCTGGAGTCCGCCCTGGCGGCAGAGCTGGAAGGCCTCATCGGCGGTGCCGCCCAGGCGGGGCTGGAGGCGGCCGCCGAGATGGGAGTGACGGTGACCGAGCCGTTCCGTCCCGACGTGGAGACGGCGTCGATCGGTACCGATCTCACCCGGGCCGTCGTTGCCGGTCTGGAAGCTTCGGGTGCCGATGCCCGGGAGAGGTCGACGGCGGTGTCCCGGGTTTTCCGCGGCTGGCGGACCGACCAAGCGGAGCGGCGCGTGCGTTTCATCGCCCTCACCTCCTATCACGAGGCATTGAGCTGGGCGCTGAAGAGCCAGGGGAGGGCCTGGAGTTGGATCCCGGCGGGACGCCTCTGCTCGATGTGCCGCACCGCCGCGGACTCGGGTGAAGCCGTGCCCCCGGCCCACCGCGACTGCAACTGCACCATCGTCCCCGCGTGAGCCCCGCCGTCTAGGGCTTAAGCGGCTCCCATCCTTACAATCGCTGATCATGTTCACCAGGACCCCTCCGCCTGGCCGCGCCACCGGGGACCGGCGCCGAGGGTTCACCCTGTTCGTAGTGGGAGCCGTCCTGGTCTATCTGGTCCTGACCGCCCTCGGAACCCTCTGGACCGACTACCTGTGGTTCGAGTCGGTCGGATTCGCCCAGGTGTGGCAACGACGCTGGCTGGTGGGCCTGGGCCTGGGAGTCGCGGGAGTCCTGTTCACCTTCCTGGTGTTTTGGGCGACTCTGGCGATTGCCGAACGCCTCGGGCCGCGATTCTTCCCCCGTGACCTGGGCGAGGAGGAGGAACTGGTTGCCCGGTACCGTCATTGGTCGGAGGGCCGGGCGGGGCGGATCCGCTTCATCTTCTCGGCGGTCCTGGCTCTGTTCGTGGGGGGGAGCGTCGCTGCCTGGCGTGACGACCTCTTCCTGTTCATGGCCCGCCAGAACTTCGACATGGCCGATCCCATCTTCTCCATCGACGTCGGTTTTTACGTGTTCCAGTACCCCTTCATCGACTCGTCGCTGCGCTGGCTCTTCAACCTCGTCGCCACCGCCACCGTGCTGGCGGTGGTGGCCCATTACCTGAACGGCGCGATCCGCTTGCGTCGCGGCTCCATGCCCACTTTCGTGTCGGGCGCGAAGCTCCAGATATCGGTGATGCTGGCGGTGCTCGCTCTCATCAGGGCAGCCATATACCGCATGGACGCCCTCGGCCTGCTCTACTCCAACCGCCAGGCCGGTTCATTCTTCGGCCCCGGGTTCACCGACATCACGGCCCGTCTTCCGGCGCTGCGCCTGCTCATGGCGATCGCGGTGGTGGCGGCCGCATTGTTCCTCGTCAACATCTGGCGGCGGGGATGGACCCTGGCCATCGTCTCGGCGGGAGGCTGGATCCTGGTGTCCACGGCCGCTCTGCTGATCTACCCAGCGGTGATCGACCGCCTCCAGGTGCAACCCCAGCCTCTCGCCCGCGAATCCACCTACATAGCCCACAGCCTCGAGTTCACCCGGGCCGCCTTCGCCCTCGACGACATCGAAGTGCGCGACTTCCCGGCATCCCGACTTCTCGATGCCGACGACATAGAAGCCAACCGGCTCACTGTCGACAACCTCCGCCTGTGGGACACGGCGGTGCTGCCCCGCACCTATCAGAACCTCCAGGAAATCCGACCCTTCTACAGCCTGGAGCGAGTCGACACCGATCGCTACGAGATCGACGGGGAACCCACCCAGACGATGGTGGCGGTACGCGAGCTCGACGAGGGCGATCTCCCCCGCAGTGACTGGCAGAACACTCGTCTCATCTACACCCACGGCATCGGGGCCGTCATCAGCCAGGCCAACCGCGTCGAGGAGGACGGCCAGCCGTCGTTCCTGCTGTCCGACCTCCCCCCCGAGGCCGAGTACCCCCGGCTGGTCCTCGAGCAGCCGCGGGTCTACTTCGGCGAGTCCTACGAGCCCAACCGTCCCATCATCGTCAAAACCGGCACGGCCCCCCAGGAGGTCGACATGCCGATCGGCGGCGAGGGAATCCAATCGAGCGAGTACAGCGGATCGGCCGGCGTGGACGTGGGGGCCATATGGCGGCGGGTTGCGTTCGCGTTTCGCTACCGCGATCTGAACCTGCTCATCTCCGGTCAGATCCGCCCCGACAGCCGGGTGCTCGTGCAGCGCAATGTGCGCGCCATCGTGACCGACCTCGCTCCGTTCCTCAGGGTCGACTCGGATCCCTACCCGGTCGTCACCGAGGGGCGGATCGTGTGGGTGGTCGACCTCTACACCTCCAGCAGCTACTTCCCCTACTCCCAGCCGATCACCCAGAACGCCCGGCGGCGCCTCACCAACGCCACCCAGCTCAACCCCGGGCTGAACTACCTATCCAGTTCCGTGAAGGCCACCATCGACGCCTACGACGGAACCGTCGACTTCTACGTCGTCGACCAGAGCGATCCGGTCATCCGCGCCTGGCAGGAGACCTACCCGGGCATGTTCCAGGACGGAACCGAGATGCCCGAACAGCTCCAGGACCATCTCCGCTACCCCCAGGACATGTTCCGGATCCAGGGCGACCTCTACCTCGAGTACCACGTCGACGAGGCGTCGGAGTTCTTCAGCGGCAACGACGCCTGGTCCATCCCCCACGACCCTGCCTCCATCCGCCGTGGGCTCTTCCCCGGCGCCGACCTGCTCATCGGCGACGAGGTGCCGCTGGGGGCGCCGGTCCAGCATGTCTCGGAGATGCTTCCCTACTACCTCCTCACCCGGCTACCGGGCGAGGACGATCTCTCCTACGTTCTCCTCCAACCGTTCAACCCGCGGGACAAACCCAACATGTCGTCGTTCCTGGTGGCCGATGCGCCCACCGCCGACACGCCGGGACGCCTGGTCGACTTCCGGATGCCGCAGGGCATCCTGGTGAGCGGAACCGGCCAGGTGGGCGAACGGATCCAGCAGAACGACGAGATCGCCGAGCAGTTCACTTTGTGGGGCCAGCAGGGCTCCGACGTGATCCGCGGCGATCTGCTGGTGGTGCCGATCGAGGACTCGATCATGTACATCCAGCCGATCTACCTCCAGTCGGATCAGGCAGGCGGCTTTCCCGAGTTCCGGAGGGTGGTGGTGGTCTTCGGCGACAGCATCGAGTGGGCTCCCACCCTCGACGGGGCCCTGGCGGACGTGTTCGGTATCGAATTGTCTCCCGATGAGCCCGCCGATCCGGGCACCGGGGAAACCGCCGATCAACCGGAAGAGCCCACCGAGCCCGAGGAGGAGCCTCTCCCGGCGTCGGTCCAGGAGCTCCTCGACGAGGCGGCGTCGCTGCTGGAGCAAGCCGACGCCGCCCTCCGCAACGGCAACCTCGGCCAGTACCAGCGGCTGGTGGAGGAGGCCACCGAGCTCATCCAGGAGGCCCGCGAGATGGGTGCATCGGACGTGGAGGCCGCCCTCCGCTGAGTCGGAAGTCGGAAGTCGGCCCCTCATCGTCGCGGCAATCAGGTGGTCGTGGGGAGGTCCAAGACCAGCTCGTCGGTGACCACGGCCTCGGCGAAGCGATCGTCGTGGGTGACCACTACCAGGGCACCGGTATAGGCCGCCAGCGCCTTCTCCAGGCGCTCGATGGAGGGGAGGTCGAGGTGGTTGGTGGGCTCATCCAGCACCGCTACCCAGACCCGTCGTCCCAGCCCCTCCGCCAGCCACAGCTTCCGGGCCTCCCCGGGCGAGGGCTCATCGGAGTCGAGCACACGGGCGGGGTCGATCCCCAGACGGGCGGCGACGGCCATCACCTCCCCCCGGAGGCTCCGGTCGTGGCCGGAGACACGGCGCAGCAACGCCATACGCTCGGTGCGGCTCAGCTCCTGAGGAAGCCACAGGACCCGTTCGCGCCCTATGGGAGGCTCCGCGATGAGTGACGCCAGCAGGGTCGACTTGCCCGCCCCGTTGGGGCCCTCGACGCGCAGGCGCGTGTGACGCTCCACATGGAGGTCGACCGACTCGTGCAGGACCTTGCCACCTGCGCGGAGGACTCCACGATGAGACAAGAGCACCGGGCGCCGGGCCGCCTCGGCGTCGATCTCGATCGGGCCGCCCCGACGACGGGCCACCCGGGACTCGGCGAGCTTTGCTTCTATGCGTTCCAGCCGATCGGCGTCAACACCGGCGGCCCCGGCCTGAATGGCGGCCGCGCTCGCCTGGCGGTTCTTGACGGCGATGCTTCGGGCGTCGGGATCCGATACCCCCGCCCGACGTCGACGGGTACGGTCTCGCTGTTCGGTCTCCGACAGCCGCCGCCGGCGATCCCTGAGACGGCGGCGAGTGCGGTCACGGTCCCGGCGGAGATCCTCGACCTCGGCGCGCAACGCGACCTCTTCCCTCTGCCACTCGCCGGCCGCCACCGAGTAGGGGCCGTGACGATGCTCGACGTTCCCGTCCACTACCCGGATCGTCCCAATGGTCAACCCGTCCAGGAGTGCCCGGTCGTGGGACACGACGATTCCGACTCCCCGAAACCCACACAGCTCCCCAGCCAGGAGGGACTCGGCGTCGTGGTCGAGGTGATTGGTTGGCTCGTCCACGCACAGCACGTCGGGTCGAGCAGCCACCGCGGCGGCTAGCTGCCACCGCCTGCGTTCACCCGGCGACAATGTGGGCCATGTCTCCAGGTCCTCGGAGTCCAGCCCCAGCCGTGACCGGAGGCCGACGTCGGCGGCATCCCACGATCGGGCGAACGACTCCACAGGGGCGTCGAGATCCTCCACGACCTGGGGGCATCGGGCAACGACGGCTCCGGTCGGATCGATCGACACGTTGCCGGTGGTGGGGAGGAGCTCACCCAGTATCAGCCGGATGAGAGTGGTCTTGCCGGAACCGTTCTCTCCCACCAGCCCGTGCCAGCCGGGGCCGATCGAGAAGGAGACGTCGGAGAGGACGTCGACTGCGGATGTATAGGCGAAAGAGACGGAATCGAGATGCACTGCGGGCACGGTGGAACCTCCGGGAACGGAGTGGGTGGTTCAGGTCACCGTGCGGTGCGCAACGTTCTCCTCGGCTAGACATCGGCGATGTTAGGGGCGCGACGGCACCCGTCGCCAGCTGGGAACCGTTCCTCCACAACCAAAGAAGGCGCATCGGACGCCTTCGTCGACTTCAGCGGGCCGTTCGGACACGAGAGGTGAACCCGTCGCCTCCTGTTTTCTGCCGAACCGAGGTCGGGGGCATCTACGCCCCCATGGAACGTGTCACACCCTTCAGGCATCTTCTTGACATGGATACGTTCATGTCCGTGGTGTTGAGCCTGACGGCTGTGCTCACCGGGGTGGTGTTCGTGGTGGCCGGAGTCTTCTCGGTGCTGGCTCTCCTGTTGGGTGACCTGCTCGAGTCCGACCCTCAGGAGCCACCCGGCGGGGAGTGGAGCGAGGCTGCCCGAGCACACCGGTGAGGCGGCGTGCCGAAGAGCCCCATCCTCCCCGCCGGGTGATCAGTCGAATCCGGGCGTTGTGGTGCCGGTGGTCCTATCCCGCCGTCAACCACACCAGGATCGCCAGCGCCGCCGCCAGGGAAACGAGAGCGACGAACGCCGCCGTCAGGGGCGACATCCGTTCCCTCCGTGGCCGGTGACGCGGCTCGTCGAGGAACGGTGAGTAGCGGTTCCCCTGATCTGAGTGGGTCCGGTAATCGCCGGGCAGCATGGTCAACCTCCTGTCACTGCCGCGTCACCCCTCTACCCCGCCGATCGTCCCCTCAAACGCCTCCGGGCCGGACCGGAGGGCGGAGCTAGGTTGAAGAGCACGCGAGGAAAGGCGGCTCATGCCACGGGTAGCAATCAACGGTTTCGGTCGGATCGGGCGCTGCACCTTCAAGCAGCTCATGGCCGACGATCGCTTCGAGGTAGGCGGTATCAACGACCTGTCAGATCTCGACGAGCTCGCCTACCTGCTCAAGTACGATTCGGTGCACGGCTGGTACCCGCGCAAGGTGTCGACGTCGAACGGCAGGCTCATCGTCGACGGCACCGAGGTCCCTTTCACCCAGCAGCGCGACCCCGCCCGTCTCCCCTGGGGCGATTCCGGGGTCGACGTGATCGTCGAAGCCACCGGAGCACTGCGGTCACGCTCGGACGCCGCCGGCCACCTGGAGGCGGGGGCGAGGCGGGTGGTCATCTCGGCACCCTCGGATGACGCCGACGCCACGATCGTGTTGGGCGTCAACGACGACACCTACGACCCCGAACAGCACTTCGTGGTGAGCAACGCCTCCTGCACCACCAATTGCCTGGCGCCCGTGGCCAAGGTCCTGTCCGACTCCTTCGGCGTCGAGCACCTGATGATGTCGACGATCCACGCCTACACCGCCAGTCAGACTCTGATGGACACCCCCACCCGCCACCGTCGACGCGGAAGGGCGGCGGCCGTCTCCATCATCCCCACCACCACCGGGGCGACCAAGGCCACGGCGCGGGTCGTCCCCGAGCTGGAGGGAAGGATGGACGGCATGGCGTTCCGCGTTCCCGTCGAGGACGGCTCCGTCACCGATATCACCGCGGTGCTGGAGCGGGACGTGACCGTCGATGAGGTCCATGGGGCGCTGGCGGCGGCTGCGGACGGGCGCATGAAGGGGATCCTCCGCCTCACCGACGAGGCGTTGGTGTCCCGCGACATCATCGGTGATCCCCACTCGTCGATCGTCGACAAGGACTCGACCATGCTGCTGCGGGATCGAGTGATCAAGATCGTGTCGTGGTACGACAACGAATGGGGCTACTCGGCGCGGATGGTCGACATGGCGGCCCTCCTGAGCTGACCCTCCACGCGATGGTGCTCCCGGTAGAGCCGGTGAGGTGGATCGGAAGCTGGATTCGAGTCCGGCCGAAGCCCGCCGAAGCCCGCTCGAATGTCGGAAGACGACGGCCCTCGAAGCGGGCCATGCCGCTGGGAGGATCACCTCGCAGGCTCTCTACGCGCGCACCGCCATTGGCAGCGACGCGGCCTTATGGTTCGTGCTGCGGGCTAGTCGACGGCCCGGTGAGATATGAACGGAAGCGGAATCAGAGTCGGTCGGATACTCGGAATCGAGGTCTCGATCGATCGCTCATGGTTCGTGATCGCCTTCCTGATCGCCTGGTCCTTCTATCTCCTATTCGAAGCGGCGTTCCCTTCGTTGAGTGCAGCCGCGTCGGTGATCCTCGGAACGGCCACGGCCATCCTCTTCTTCGGCTCGGTCGTCGTGCACGAGGTGAGTCACTCCGTCGTCGCGCGGGCGATGGGGATGGAGGTGGAGGGAATCAGCCTCTTCATATTCGGCGGGGTCACCAAGGCGCAACAGGAGTCCCGGTCGCCCCGCGAGGAGTTCGCCGTGGCGATCGTCGGGCCGGTGACCAGCCTCGTGTTGGCGCTGTGCTTCTGGGCTCTCGTGAACTTGACGGGTGACGTCTTCCCCGAGGTCGTGCGCTACGCCTTCGGGCATCTCGGATGGCTGAATCTCGCCCTGGGGGTCTTCAACCTCCTGCCCGGGTTTCCACTCGACGGAGGGAGGGTATTGCGGTCGATCGTGTGGCACACCACCGGCAGCATGGAGCGAGCCACCAGGACGGCGGCCCGGGGAGGCAAGGCCCTCGCCTGGATCCTGATCGCTTTCGGCTTCCTGGAGGTCTTCGGTGGGAATCTGGTGGGGCTGTGGTATGCCGCCATCGGCTGGTTCCTCTATCAGGCCGCCGCCGTCTCGGGCCAGCAGACCATCATCCGGCACCTGTTGGAGGGGCTGGCTGCGGCGGATCTGATGTCGCCGCATCTGATCGTGGTGCCCGCCGATGCCACCATCGAGGAGGCCGTGGACCATTACTTCCTACGCTATGACCACTCGGCGTTCCCGGTCGTCGACGAGGAAGGAAACACCAAGGGCGTGCTCACCCTCAGGGCGGTGCGCCAGCTCGACCGTGATCAGTGGCCGGTGCGGCAGGCGTGGGCGACGATGACAAAGATCGACGAAACCGCCACGGTCACGGCCGAAACTCCCGCCCAGGAGGTCGTCGCCGTCCTGGAGGACTCCGAGCATCAACGAGTGCTGGTCGTCGAGAACGGTCAGGTGATGGGGATCATCACGCCCCGGGACATCGCCCGCTGGGTACGCCGCTCCGAGGAGCTCGGGCTCACCGGCGAATCCTGACCCCAGCAATAGTGGACTGAGTCCACTACCACGCCGGGCTGAAGCCTGGAAGGGAGAACGCCTGGATCGCCGATCGAGCTGGTGGAGGAGGAGAGCCACCACAGCTTCGGCCACGACCTGGTCGGGCAGATCTGGAGGATGGAGC
>CAZTXD010000041.1:0-25193 GCA_964617995.1 uncultured Acidimicrobiaceae bacterium | reverse complement strand
CCGCCTCCCCTGCCGCCAGGTCCGGGATCAGACTGCCCAGCGTGTCGTCCAACGCCAGGGCACCTGCCTCCACGAGCTGCATCACCGCCAAGGCGGTCAAAGACTTGCTCACCGACGCGATGTGGAACGGAGTCTCCGGAGTTACCGGATCACCGTCCGGATTCGCCACCCCGAACCCCCGAGCAAAAGCCACCTCGGAGTCATGGACGATCGCCACCGCCGCACCCGGTATGGCCAACTCGGCCATCTCGCTCTCCACATACTCGACGACCTCGTCTTCCCACCCCGACGGCAGAGGTTCCGTCGCCAATACCGGCACGCTGGGCAGCAAAGTAAACACCAGCCCGAGCGGCGCTGCTAGAACACGAGGACGAACCAGCGAGACGAGCCTTCTCCACCACCGGACAGTCGGCCGAAGCTCCTCATGTCGTAGGAGTCCTTTTCTGGCCACGGTCCAACCTTACGCTGACAGGGACTTCATCGACTCGTCCAACCCGGATAGGCCGAACCGACTACGCCATACACTCATAGGGATCGGGTAGATCGTGCCTCGGCGCCTTTCCTGATGGCGCCGCTTTGAACGGGTTGAGACCACGTGGGAGCCAACCCCCTGGGAGATGACGGGGGTGTGACTGGCTGGGACGACGGTGTTTGGACTGACGGTGAAGGGGTCCAGGTTGAAAAGTGAGCGGTTGGTGATACATCGGGGTATTCGGGGACTGGGACCGGTGGTGCGTATTGCCTGTTGTTGCCGATCTCGGCTGCGACCTCGGGCATAGCGGGTCAGAGCAGCGATCAACCCAATGAGCACAACAAGGAGCGCCAGCCCCGCCAGTTCCCTCGTCACCTGACGAAACCCGACGTCGGAATGCCTCAAAGGGCGAACCCGACCGGATGTGAGGTTTTCCCGGGAAGCAGGGCAGTCGTCGATCCCGAGCGTTGGTTCCGTCTCATCTTGTTTGACTCCAGCTCGTTCTCCGGATTGGTCCGCTCAACACACTCCGCAGCCCAGCGACGGAGTTGATCAGGTGGCGGTTCAGCGGGGCGACAATCAGCGGCGGCGTCCGGTGGCGGCTGTCGTCAACTCCGCGAGACCTGCCAGCTGGTCCCGCCGCCTGACGGAGCTTCTCCTTCTGCAGGGCTGCAGCCGATCTGTAATACAGCATCGTGTTTCCTTTCGCATTCCATGACCGACGTGTCTCGGTCCGGGTGTGACGATCGAACCGAGCCCTCCAGGTTTGGTCAATAAGTGGTCCAGGTTTGGTCAAGAACCTGTGCAAGTGAGGATCACCGGCACTCTGCGTTGCCCGGTTGCGTTCGGAGCGAATGTCGATGACGTAATACAACCTGGAGGTTCTGCTCTCCAACGGCGGCTAGATGGTGGCCGGCATCTACCGGTGTTTCGGTTTGGAGCGTTCTTGGAGCGGTGTTCGCCACCTTCGTCAGGGCGGCGGCACGTTCGCTGCAGGAGGAAGGAGGCGAAACATATCGGGGATCGATCATGAGTCCCTACTCAGGAAGCGAGGGGCTGACACACGAAGACGTCCTCCTCAGGGTGAATACGAGGAGACGAGACGAAGGAATCAAGAATGAAGTCAAACACGAAAAGAGAGTGGACCGTGGTGGCCATAGGGGCATCGATTGTCTTACTGGTCGGAGCGGTGGGAGTGGCAATGGCATCGCCACCGACGGCCGCCAGCGGAACCGGCGCCCAGACCGCGATAACCAGCTTCGACCTTCGGATGGCGGGTCCGAACATCATTATCGAGCAGACGTCAACGGGAACGCTCAACGGAACTCTGACCGGAACCACCGAGGACAGTTTCACCGCAGTGATCCATCCCAATGGGAGCTTCAATGGGCATGGCACCGTCACCTGCGAGTGCACGGTGGACGGCAAGTCAGGGGTTCTCGAGCTCGCGTCGACCAACACAGGCGAACAGATCGACGGTGTTCCCACGTTCGCGGGGCGTTTTGCGATCAAGGGAGGAACCGGCGAGCTCTCAGGTCTGCAAGGTGTTCTCGAGTTTGAGGGCACAGTCGACCTCGAGACCGGGCTCAACACGCTCACCTACTCGGGCCAGATCCACTCTCATCCCTGAGCCGAGTACCGGAGTAGCACATGGATCAGGCCATACCTCCCACTGCGTGGTCGAATTGTTCGTCGTCGGTGTGGCCTCAGCTAGCGCCAGCGTCGGCACCGACGACGGATGCACCGGCGAGGACCTAATCCAGCTACGCCCGCATCGCCGTGGGCCCATAACGGGCGGGGCAGGACGCCGACCTGATCGGTAGGTGCTCTCACCCGAGGATCTTGGGGTTGTCACCTCGGTAGTCACCGCTGGTGAGGTCGGAAGGATAAAGGACAATGTCGTATACGCCGTTCACCGCCAATGCCCGGTCGGGGGCCACCCCAGCCGGGAGAGCGGCGTATGTTCAGGTTGTGGACATCCGGGTCTTGGGTCCGGTAGAGGTCGTGGTTGAAGGGGAGTCGGTGGCTCTGGGTGGGCCACGACAGCGAGCGCTTCTCGCCGTCCTGGTGGCAGCGGCGCCTCGTCTGGTCTCTGTGGACCGACTGATCGAAGGGGTCTGGGGGGAGGAGTCTACGGCGGGGGCGAGGTCGACGTTGCAGACGTATGTCTCGAACCTGCGTCACAGTCTCGGTGACGTCCTCCTGTATGAAAAGGGCGGTTATCGGCTCACCGTTGAGACCAATGTCATCGACTCCGTCCGATTCGTGTCGGCAATGGAGGAGTGCCGGGCCCGGGTGGTCACGGATGAGGTCGAGACCGCGGCCCGGTTGCGGCAAGCTCTCGGTTGGTGGAGGGGAAGGCCCTACGCCGA
This sequence comes from uncultured Acidimicrobiaceae bacterium, assembly GCA_964617995.1. Classification (GTDB taxonomy): domain Bacteria; phylum Actinomycetota; class Acidimicrobiia; order Spongiisociales; family ZC4RG35; genus CAZTXD01. The sequence goes on along the minus strand of CAZTXD010000041.1, from coordinate 22,349 downwards.
CCTGGTGGATGTGCCCGGTTTGGAGGAGGAGGTCCGGTGGCTCGAGGAGCTGCGGCTGGAGGCGGTTGAGTTACGCATCGACGCCGAGCTGGCCGCGGGCCGTCACGGAGAGCTGGTGGCGGAGTTGGAGGCGCTGGCGGAGGAGCATCCCACCCGCGAGCGTTTCCGGGCCCAGCACATGCTGGCGTTGTACCGCTCGGGGCGTCAGGCCGAGGCACTACGCGCCTTCCAGCGGACCGAGTCCTATCTGTCCGAAGAGCTGGGGCTGAACCCGTCCCGGGAGTTACAGGACCTGGAACTGGCGATCCTCTCCCAAGAGGACTCTCTGTTGGACGGTATCGGACGGGCGGTGACGCAACGTTTGGCGTTTCTGGTAACGGACATCGAGGGCTCGACGCGGCTTTGGGACCGGCTTCCCCGGGCGATGGCGGCTGCGTTGGCGGCACAGGACCGGATTTGGCGGCAGGCGATAGAGGCAGCGGGTGGTCGGGTCTTCAAACACACCGGGGACGGGGTTCTGGCCGCCCTTCCGGACGCAGGAGCGGCGGCAACCGCGGCGGAGTCGGCGCTGCGAGAGATGTCCGGTGCGGATTGGGGCGAGGTGGGTGAGCTGCGGGTGCGTGTGGGAATCGACCTGGGTGAGGCCGAGGCGCGGGGCGGAGACTTCTACGGTCCCCCGGTGAACCGGGCGGCGCGCTTGTGCTCCTTGGCTCATGGCGGTCAGGTGCTGATCTCGTCCGCGACCCAGACAGAGCTTGCAGCGGCGGCGTCGGCAGGGCTGCAGGTGCGTCAGTTGGGGGAGTATCGATTGCGGGGTGTGGCCACTCCGGAGCGGGTGTCGCAACTGGTTTTCGTCGGTCTGCCCGCCGACTTCCCCGATCTGCGGCTCGATGCGGACACTGCTCTGGACGAGCGGGTGTCGATGGTGTCGTTGCCGGGGTATGAGGTGAGAGAACGAATCGGTCAGGGGGCCTTCGGCGTGGTGTGGCGGGCGTATCAGCCGTCGGTGGGCCGGGAGGTGGCGGTGAAGGTGATCCGTCCCGAGTTCGCTTCTGATCCGGCTTTTGTGCGTCGTTTCGAGGCGGAGGCACGGACCGTCGCCCGGCTGGCTCATCCTCACATTGTCCCTTTGATCGATTTTTGGCGTGATCCGGACATTGCCTATCTGGTGTTGGGGCTGATGCCGGGCGGTTCCCTCGGCTCTGCACTGGCGGCCGGGACGGTTGACCAATCCATGGCCCGGCGCGTCCTGGCTCAAATCGGCGCGGCGTTGGATCATGCCCACTCCCAGGGCTTGTCTCATGGTGATGTGAAGCCGGCGAATGTGCTGCTCGACGCAGCCGGTAACGCCTACCTTTCCGATTTCGGGATCGCGGCGAGACTGTTGGACGCCCAGATCGTGGCCTCGGTGTCCTCGGCTCCCGAGTTCCGGGCGCCCGAGGAGCCGGAGACCGGTCCCACGCCGGCATCGGATCTCTACTCGTTGGGAGCGTTGGCGGGCACGCTGTTGGGGGGATCCCCGGAGTTGGATGTTGTCCTCTCCCGGGCCACTGCCCCCAATCCTTATGACCGATATCAGACGGCAGTCGAGCTTCTGTCCGCTGTCGACGAAGTGTTGGGTGTCGAGCCCGCCGAGACGGTCCGGCCGGTGGTGACGCGTAACCCGTACAAAGGGTTGCGGGCTTTCGACGAAGGTGATGCCGTCGACTACTACGGACGGACCGATCTGGTTGCAGCATTGGTGGCCGCCGTCGGAGAGCACCGGTTTGTCACCGTGGTCGGGCCCTCGGGATCGGGCAAGTCATCGGCGGTCCGAGCCGGACTCTTGCCCGCACTATCCGATGGGGCCATCACTGGCTCTGACACCTGGTACACCACGGTCCTCACTCCCGGACCCCAGCCCCTCGACGCGCTCGCGGAGGCACTCGAGCAAGTATCCGACCAGCCTGTCGACGCCACCGACTTCGAACACATGCCGCTGGTTCTGGACGTGTTGAGAGGTGATGAGGACTCCGAAGTGTTGTTGGTGGTCGACCAGCTCGAGGAATTGTTCACCCTGGTCGATGATCCTGCCGAGCGGGAGCGCTTCGTCGAGCTGTTGGTTTCCGCCGTTGAGGATGAGAGAAGCCGGGTACGGGTGGTAGCCACCCTACGAGCCGACTTCTACGACAAGCCCCTGGAAGAGGAGCGGCTGGGGCGACTGGTCCGTGACGGTTTGGTCACGGTTCTCCCTCCCACCCGCGACGAACTCTTGGAGATGATCACCTCACCCGCCCAGACGGTCGGTCTGAGATGGGAGCCGAGGCTTCCCCATCGAATCACCGAGGATGTCGTGGATCAGCCGGGAGGTCTTCCCCTGCTCCAATACGCCCTGACCGAGCTGGTCGAGCGCAGGACAGGGGATCTGATCACAGGCGACGATTATGGACGGATCGGCGGTGTCCCGGGTGCTCTGGTCACACGGGCCGAATCCGTAGTCGGCCGGCTCACACCCGCCCAGCAGCGAGCCGCCCGCCAGGTGATGCTTCGTCTGGTCACCGTGGACGAAAACAGCGACGACACGCGGCGAAGGGTCCGCCGCAGCGAGCTCGAATCGCTCGAGATTCCCCGACCCGATCTCGACACTGTCCTCGATAGCTTCACAGCACAGAGGCTCCTTCTCGCCGACCGCGATCCCGTGACCAGGGGACCCACCGTCGAGGTAGCCCACGAGGCCATCTTGCGGGAATGGCCCCGTCTCCGGGGATGGATCGACGATCAGCGCGACGCTCTCATCCTGGGGCGACGCTTCCGGGCCGCTCTGTCCGAATGGGAGACCAACCAGCGCCACGATGACTACCTGCTGACCGGCAACCGTCTCGCTCCGTTCACCGGGTGGTTCGAGACCACCTCTCTCACGCCCGACGAGACCACCTACTACCGGGCCTCCCTGGAGCAGGACCAAGCCCAGCGGACGGAGCGTCGCCGTCGTCGTCGCACCCTCACCGGAATCCTCGCCGCTGCCGTTGTTGTCGCCACCACCCTGGGGATCATTGCCGCCGTGCAGGCGGAGCGCGCCACCGCCGAGGCTCGCACAGCCAATGCTCGGCGTCTCGCCGGGGATGCCACCCTGGCTCTGGCTCATGATCCTGAGTTGGCCGTCCTCCTCGCCCTGGAGTCCGCCTATGTCTCCCGCGATGTAGGTGAGCTGCTCTTACCGGAGACGATCGTGGCGCTCCACCAGTCGACCCTGTCCTCGCGTCTCGAGGTCCGTCTCGACGGTGCTTTCAACAGAGTGGCAGTGAGTCCCGACGGCTCTCTATTGGCCGCATCTGCTCGACCATCGGCCGTCGAGTCATCGCCAACCGATGTCAGCGATGCCGTCGTGGTCAGGAGTGTCGTCGGTGGAGAGCTGGTACGAACGTTGCCTGGCGAGATAGGCCATGACGTGGCGGATGTCGCCTTCAGCGCTGATGGCAGTGTCCTGGCAGTGGCTTACGTGCAGGCAATCGAGGAGGGCACACCCGGGGGCCATGTCGGGCTCTTCGACCCTGCAACCGGGGAGGAGGTGGGTCGTCTCGGGAACGACGCGGTCGGTAGGGTTGCCTGGAGTCCCGATGGGAGGCTACTGGCCGGGGCAACCATCCCGGTCGCTGGTGGTCCGGCCACCAAGGCCAGCGTATGGGAGATAGCCACAGGTGAGGAGGTGCTGAGGGTTGAAAACGGTGGAATCGGCGTCGTCTTTGTCGACGAAGAGACTCTTGCGGTCACCGACCTCGATGGGCGACGGGTGGTCCTCTATGACGTCGTTTCCGGCGAGGAGATCGCTGCGCTCATAGGGGAGCCAACTTCTGGGGATCCAGAGGGTCTAAGTGTCGATCCGGTGCGGAACCTGCTCCTCGTCGGTTTCACCAATACCGACCTGGTGGAGCTGTGGGACCTCGAGACCCGGATGCTGCTGTGGTCGGTTTCGGTTCCCGCTTCTCCAGTTGTGCAGATCAGCCCGGAGACCGGGGCGATGGTGTCTGGAGGCGCCGAGGGGACGGTGAACTTTCATGATCCCGACGACGGGTCGGTGACAGCCACGCTCACCGGGCACATCAGCCCCTTGGAAGATCTCGTCTTCTACCCGGGTGGGGAACGTCTGGTATCGGTCTCCGGCGATGGCGAGACACGGGTCTGGGACATGACCCCCTCCGGACCCGTTGGTGTGTTTGCCACCGAACGCGGGGCCGAACTTGGGACGACGGTAGGTGTCTTCGGGATGCAGTTCTTCCCGGAGAGGGACGAAGCGGCGGTCGCCGTGACCGGAGCCCTCGAGCGTTACGACCTCGAGACCGGGGAGATGATCGGGCACTTCGAAGGGGACATCTCGTTCGTCCCGGGAGCGTATGTGAGTCCCGACTGGCGTTTGGTGTCATATGTCGATTCGGCCGGGGAGGCCTCGGTCCGTGACCTGACCACCGGTGACATCGTCACCCGGCTCCCTGCCTGCACCGCTCCCAAGACGTTCAGTCATGATGGTTCTGCCCTGGTTCTCGACGGGGTGGAACGGTGTAGAACCGATCCAGCTCCGGACGTCGAGTTGTGGAGCCGGGTGATCGATGTTGTTACCGGTGACGAGCTCTTCGACCTCGGCCCCCGTAACTTGGGTCCTGGATGGCCGGGAGCGGCATTTAACCCCGGTGGTGTCTTCGAACAGGATCGGTTTCTCGCGGTGACGGTCCGTGGCTTGGAGTTATACGACCTCACCAGCGACGAACCGGTTGACTTGCTGTCTTCTTACTACGAGGATGCCGAGGCTGCCCCACAACTCACGACTCTCGCCACCAGTGTCGCCTTCGATCCCACCGGGCGTTATCTGGCTACGGTGACCTTTGAAGGGGGAGCCCTCGTCTTCGATCTGGTAGAGGTGGCGAACGGGTTACCACCCAAGGACGCCGTGGTGTTCGCCCGGGTCGTTGATGCCGGGATGATGACATCGGTGGACCTCGACGCCAACGGGGTGCTCGCTACCGGATCCCTGGACTTTGTTCGTCTCTGGGACATCCACACCGACCAGCACATCCTCGACGTGCCGATGGACACGGGTACAGCAGGGTTCAGTCCCGACGGCAACTACCTCTACTACGTCGACCAATCGGAGCTTGGTGGCCTGATCGGGCGTAGGTTGCCCCTCGACACCGATGAGCTCATCGAATTCGCTGAGAGCCGGGTGACCCGGGACCTCACCGACGACGAGTGCCTCCGCTACCTGGACCCCACCCAATGCGAATCGATCTCGGTGCCGAACTTGTACACCGTTTCCTTGCGGTCACGTAACGCCGTCCTACCCACGTCCTCCCAGCCCTTGAAGGCATGGCCGCGGTGAAGACGACGAAACGTGACTGGCTGGTTCAGCGTTTGGACTGGCAGTCAACTTGGACGCCCTACGTCGGCCAATGCTGACCGATGTAGGGGCGTGGGTTATCGGTTGCCCAACGGTCGAGCAGGGTGGCCAAAAAGCATGAGCCTGAGCGCCCCAAGGGGGCAGGTTTCGTTTGAGGATGCACACCAGTACGAGGTCCGGCTCCGCGGCGAAGTCGGCCACGTTCTCTGTGACCACGGCCCGTTTCTCGGCTCGCGCGGTGTTGCCGACTTCGGCATCCGCCACGCCCGCCAGCCCGACCTCGCCTACGTGCACTGCGTCATCGCCGAACTCGTCCCGCAGTTGTTGGGCAGCTTCGGCAGGGAACATCTCGTCGAGGAGGAATCTCACCCGAGAAGCGAACGGCGACGTTCGGTGGCTTCTCGTCCGGCATCAATCGCTTCCTCGTTGCGAGCGATATGAGTTTCGACCTCGTCGGTATGCGCAGCGGCGAACTCCAGTGCGGACCGGATCTGGCGTGGATGGAGTTCGGTCTCGGCGGCCAGGATCTCGATCCTGTCTTCCTCACTCCCTTGTAGCTCGCGGAGTCTTGCCACAATCTCCCACACGTCGGGGCCTCCCGCCAGGGCAGCTCTCCGGCGTGGCCTGGACCGCGGTAAATGATCCCGGGATGATCCAGGGTGCCTACCCCTTCGACGATGAGACGTTCGAGCAGGGCGGTGGCGCTCATTGCCCCGCGTTGGGCACGATCAGCAAGGTGACGTTTGGCCTGCTCGCTGAGACGAAATCATGTGCTCGAGGCTGCCATGTAGCGATGTTGAAGCTCTTATGTAGCTCGGGGTAGAGCGCCACCTTGCCCAAAGGCCGGAGGCCATGACACAGACGAGACACAGACCTCCTGACCAGGGCTAATACCCCTGGTAGATGGATTTCCTCCCACGGTCCTCAAACCGGTGAGGGGCCGAAATGCCCCTGGCGGGTTCGATCCCCATCCGCCTCCGCTACACCAGCCTGCCCTTCTAGCTCTCCACGGATCCAATCCAGCGGGGGGTGGTCAGGATGGGGCGTTGGGGAGGGTGGTGTGGTCGGGTCGGGTGTAGATGGGTTGGTGGGCGGTGCCGGCCGAATTCGAGCGTTCTCTCGACAGATGCTCCGCCCCCCAGAAACACCCGAGATCGACGTGCGATCAACCGGCGGCGGGAACCGCCTGAGCCCGCCGGCGCCGTTGGGCATCGGCCACTGCCACCGCCGTCAGGTTGACCACGTCGGTCACCTCGGCGTCACGTTGCAGCACGTGAACCGACTTCGACAGACCCGAGAGAATCGGTCCGATCACCTCTGCCCCGCCCAAACGGTTGAGGAGCTGATAGGAAGCATTGGCGGCTGTGAGATTGGGAAACACCAGGACGTTGGGCGCCCTGTCGAGCGGCCCGTCGGGGCGGCGCCGACGGAGCAGGTCGCTCACAACCGCCGTGCCTGCCTGCATCTCCCCGTCGACGGGGACGTCGGGATGGAGCTCTCGGAACATCTCCACCGCCTTGCGCACCCGGGCAGGCTCGTCACCTCCGGCGGATCCGAAGTCGGAGTAGCTGATGAAGCCCACCCGGGGGCTGCGATCGAACTGGCGCCGGGCGATGTCGACGGCCGCTTCGGCTATCTCGACGAGCTGGTCGGCGTCGGGCTCGATATTCACCGCACAGTCGGTCAAGAAATAGGGGGCTCCGCCCATCACCACGATGTACAGTGACGAGACGATCGTGCGCCCCTCCTCCACCCGCAGCACCTGGAGCGCCGGTCGGATCGTCTCGGCGTAGAACGTGGTCAGACCACCCAAGACGGCATCGGCCGATCCCTCCCGAACCATCAGGCAGGCATACATGTTGGGGTCGTGCACCCAGCGTTTCGCCTCCTGGAGGGAGACACCCTTGTGACGGCGCAGCTCCTCGAGGGTGCGGGCGTAGCGCTCACGCGTCTCCTTCATGGTGTTGGGATCGACCGTCTCGAATCCGTCCAGGGAGAGCCCGGCCTCATCGGCCAGCTCCTTCATGAGCCCGACGTCGCCGATGAGCACCGGGCTGGCGATCCCCTCGTCGAGCACGCGGCGAGCAGCACGGATGATGCGGAGATCGTGGCCATGGGGGTAGGCCACCCGCATCGGTTGGGTACGTGCCTTGGTGGTGACGGTGTTTATGAGGCCGTAGGAGGCCTGGAAGCGTGACCGCAAGACCTCGCGGTAGGTCTCGACGTCGTCGATCGGGGAGCGGGCCAGACCTTCCTCGGTGGCGGCCAGGGCCACCGCCGGGGCGACCCTCACCAGCACCCGCGGGTCGAACGGCTTGGGGATCAGGTAATCGGAGCTGAACTGGAGGCGCTCGAGGCTGTAGGCACGGAGAACCGAGTCGGGAACAGCCTCACGGGTCAGTTCCGCCAGCGCCTGCGCAGCCGCCACCTTCATACCCTCCGACACTGCCTTGGCCCGCACATCCAGAGCACCTCGGAAGATGAAAGGGAAGCCCAACACGTTGTTGACCTGGTTGGGATAGTCGGATCGCCCGGTGGCGACGATGGCATCGGACCGGGCCCCACGGGCGTCGTCATAGGAGATCTCGGGATCGGGATTGGCCAACGCGAACACGAGCGGATCTGGGCCCATCGAGCGAACCATGTCGGCGGTGACGGTGTTCGCAACCGATACGCCGACGAACGCATCGGCTCCGGCCAGGGCATCTTCGAGGGTGCGTGCGTCGGTGGGACGGGCGAACTCGGCTTTGACCGCGGACAGATCGTCCCGCTGGTCGTGGATCACCCCCCTGGAGTCGACCATGAGCATGTTCTCGGCCGTCACTCCCAGATGGCGGAAGAAGCGGGCGGTAGCCACCCCGGCGGCCCCCGCCCCGCTGAACACGACCTTCATGTCCTCGGCCCGTCGTTCCGTGAGTTCCAGGGCATTGATGAACGCCGCTCCGGCGATGATGGCGGTCCCGTGCTGGTCGTCGTGGAAGACGGGGATGTCCAACCGGCTGCGAAGCGTGGCCTCGATGTCGAAGCAGTCGGGAGCCTTGATGTCCTCGAGGTTGATCCCCCCGACGGTGGGAGCGAGCATCTCGCAGAAGCGGACGACGTCCGCGGGGTCGGCGGCGTCCACCTCGATGTCGAAGACGTCGATGTCGGCGAACCGCTTGAACAAGACGGCCTTGCCCTCCATCACCGGTTTCGAGGCCAGTGGACCGATGTCCCCCAATCCGAGCACCGCCGTGCCGTTCGACACCACAGCCACCAGGTTGGCGCGGTTGGTGAACCGAAACGCAGCTTCGGGATCCGAGGCGATGACCCGGCATGGCTCGGCTACACCAGGGGTGTAGGCGAGACTCAGATCGGCCTGGGTCGCGGTGGGTTTGGTTGCCCGAATCTCCAGCTTGCCGGGCCGGGGCCTCTCGTGGTATTCCAGGGCTTCTGAGAAGGTGTGTGGGTCGGCCATTGGGATCGATCCTACCGGGACCGGGCCGACGTGACGCTTCCGCGGCGGGCCGGCTGTTCGCCCTGTCTCCGCGGAACTGCGAGAATTGGGGTGGATGATCCAAAAAGACAACGGCTTCAAGGTGATGGGCGGCTGGCGCGTCGGTGCCCCGCCCGAGGAGTCGACCACCAAGTCGGGCCTGTTGGTCCCGGTGGGGACCAAGGACGGCAACGACGCCCTGGCACTCGTCGACGTCGCCACGGGCCAGCGCTTCTGGGCGGTGCCCACGGGTGCCTGGCGCTTCATCTGGCCGGCCACCGGCAAGCCGGTCGTGGCAGTTCGTGAGTCCCAGATCATCGCCGAGGAAGAGCTCGACCACGTGGCGGCCGAGGGTCAGTATCTGTGAGATCCCAAGGCAGCTACGAGCGCCGTCGGACGAACGGGACGACGATATTCGGGCGATTCGGTCACGGAAAGGTGTTACCAATCAGGCCCCTATGACAGACTCTCACGTCGGCCGCTCGGGCCGCCGCCTCACCGCCACCGTCACCGACCTCGATGTCGCCCGCCAAAAGGGCTTCCTGGTGGGTGTGCTCCTGCCGGGCGAGGACGCCACCGATGCCCAGCGCTCGCTGGATGAGCTCTCCCTCCTGACCGACACCGCCGGCTCCGACCCGCTGGACGCCGTGATCGTAAGGCGCGACAGTATCGACGCGGCAACCTATATCGGCTCGGGCAAAGCCCAGGAGCTGGCGGGACTGACGCGGGCACTGGACGTGGACGTGGTGGTGTTCGACGACCCGCTGACCCCAGCCCAACAGCGGAACCTGCAGAAGGTCTTCGGCTGCGACGTGGTGGATCGTGAGGCGGTGATCCTCGACATCTTCGCCGAGAACGCCACCACCCGTCAGGGCGCCCTCCAGGTCGAGCTCGCCCTGTACAGATACAACCTGCCCCGGCTGCGGGGGAAAGGTGCCCAGCTCAGTCAGCAGCAGGGGGGGATCGGGGCGAAACGTGGGCCCGGTGAGACCAAGCTGGAGACCGACCGTCGCCGCATCCAGGAGCGAATCACCCGCCTCACCCGGGACCTCGAGAACGCCTCCCAGGTGCTCGCCACCCAGCGCAAGGCCCGCAAGCGCTCGTCGGCACCTCATGTCGCCCTCGTCGGCTACACGAATGCCGGAAAGTCGACGTTGCTCAACCGCCTGACCGACTCCGACGTACTCACCGAGGACCGCCTGTTCTCCACTCTCGACTCGACGGTACGCAAGCTGCGTCTCCCAGCGGGCCCAGCGGCGGTCATCTCCGACACGGTCGGGTTCGTTCGTCGGCTCCCCCATCATCTGGTGGAGGCATTCCGCTCCACGCTGATCGAGGTTCGGGAGGCGGATCTCCTTCTCCACATCGTCGATGCCACCGACCCCGACCCGGGGGGTCAAATCGCCGCCGTACGTGAGGTGCTGACGGAGATAGACGCGGGTCACATCCCCGAACGGCTGGTCTTCAACAAGATCGACCTGTTGAGCGAGACCGCCGAGCGGAGGCTCCGCAACCTCTACCCGGAGGCGTCGTTGGCATCGGCCGAGGCCGGCGACGGAGTCGCCGCCCTGGAGGGAGCGATCGCCGGGGACCTGGAGCGGCAGACGACGCTCCTGCACCTGGCTATTCCCTATGACCGGGGTGACGTCGTGGCGTCGGCGCATCGCCTCGGAGAGGTGGTGGGCGAGAAACACGACGAGCACGGAACCGTCCTCGACGTTCGGATACCGGCCCATGCGGCCGGTCCGTTCACCGCCTTCGCCACCGACTGACGGCCTACGACCGGACGATCAGGTAGGTCTCGTCCTCGAACCACACCCGGGGATGTCGTTCCATGACGGCCCGGGTTGCCTTCTCCCAGGCTCCCGTACGCATCGCCTCCGAGAGCCGCGCCTCGTCGATCTGGGCCACATAGGCGGCGGCGTTCCACGTGGCCAGGACCGAGGATGTGCCGATGTGCTCGGCCGACTCCGACGGCATCGTATGCATCTCGTAGCGGATGGTCGCATCCTCGTCGGACAGCCCGGGGTAGCGGTAGTCGACCTCACCGAGCCGGCGACGGGCCTCGGCGAGTATGTCTCTCCGCCCGTGCCTGAAGGTATCCTCATCGGGCCACACCCCCCGTATGATCTCCATCCCCGGATCGTTGCCCGTGGAGTGGACCCCCACCAAACGACCACCCGGGCCCAGGGCGCGAGCGAGCGGTGCCACCACTGTGCTCACCTTGCGTTCCAGGGGGGCGGCGGCCCGATAGGCCTGGGCGGCGACGATGAGGTCGTAGGAGAAGTCGTTTCCCTCCGGTACGGGGATGAGGGATCGGAGGAGGAACTCATGGTCGGCGCGGTAGATCACCACCACCACCGGCCGGACATAGACGGGGTTGCCCGTCCGGGGACTGGTCTCGACCTTCCAGTCCTCGGTCAGGTCACCCAGCAACCCCCGGATCTGGGCGGCGAAGTCGTGGGACGTGTCTCCCTGGAGGGCGACATCTCGCCAGATGAGATCGGTGGGGTCGTCGGGGGAAAGCCTGGCTGCCTCCCCGAATCGCATGTTGGTGACGACGAACACCATCTCGGGATGCTCGAACAACCTGTCAGGAAGGCGTACCAGGGCCTGGCGCACGTCCTCGACGCTTATCTCCTTACCGACGACCGTCCAGGGGATACGGGGGAACACCCTGTGCATCCGGCGCATCAGCTCGGTCAGCACGGAGGCGTCGCCCATACCACCATCGAACACCCGCAAACCGGGCGGACGGGGTGTCAGCTCGTCGAGCTCGTCACCGAGTCGCTCGGCGACCGTGGCCTTCTCGGTGGTGGCGGTGGCGAACAGGAGGTAGGCGGCCCGGGTGTCGAAGAAGCGAGCAGTGGTCTCTTCCTCGCTCATACTGCCGTTGCTGCCATTGCGGCTCCCACGATCCCGGCCTCGTTGCGCAACTCCGCAGGAGCCACGTCACAGCGTGTCTCGAGGACGTCGGAGAACTTCTCGAACTTTCGGCTCACGCCGCCGCCGACCACTATCAGGTCCGGAGAGAACACCACCTCGAGATGCCTCAGGAGCGCATTGACCCGCTCCCCCCACTCCGACCACGACAGATCCTCCCTGTCCCGGGCGCTCGCTGCCGCCCATTCCTCCACCGAGTCGTAACCCCGGAGGCTGAGGTGGCCTAGCTCGGTGTTCGGGACGAGCACACCGTGCGTGAAGATGGCGCTCCCTATGCCGGTGCCGAAGGTCAAGCACACCACCACCCCGTCCCGGTTGCGTCCCGCCCCATAGGTTATCTCCGCCAGCCCGGCCGCATCGGCGTCGTTGACCACGGTCACCGGGTGCCCGGTCGCCTCGGTGAAGAGCGCGGCGGCATCGGTGCCCACCCACGCCGAGTCGACGTTGGCGGCCGAGTGAGTGACACCGTCGGTCACCACTGCCGGGAAGGTGCAACCGATCGGCCCGGGGACATCGAAATGCTCCGCCATCTTCGCCACGGCAGCCGCCACCGCATCGGGTTTGGACGGTTGGGGCGTCGACAGCTTGTAGCGGTCGGCGATCGGCCGACCCATATCCAGATCGACGAGGTTGCCCTTGATGCCCGAACCGCCGATGTCTATCCCGAGAACCGGATCTGCCATGAGGTCCTCAGGATAAGTCCGACCGCCCACATCTCGTTCTCACCGAGTCTCTACGCGAGCCGGGAGGTCTGGCGAGGGTGTCTACCGTGTGGAAGATGACTACAGACATCGGTCTCATCGGCCTGGGTGTGATGGGACAGAACCTGGCACTCAACTTCGCCGATCACGGGGCGAGGGTCTCGGTGTACAACCGAACCACGGCGGTGATCGACGATTTCGTCGCCGGCGAAGGCCACCGCCCCGACATCGCTCCCACCCGCACGATCGAGGAGCTGGTCGACTCGCTCGACCCGCCGCGCCGGCTCCTTTTGATGGTGTCGGCCGGCGCCCCCGTCGATGCCGTGATCGCCGGCCTGATGCCGCTACTCGATCCGGGCGACATCGTCATCGACGGCGGAAACTCCCTGTACACCGACACGCAGCGGCGGACAGTGGAGCTGAGCGACGCCGGGATCCACTTCGTCGGGTGCGGGGTCTCCGGCGGGGAGGAAGGCGCTCGCCATGGACCCTCGTTGATGCCGGGAGGATCGGAAGAGGCATGGCCCTACATCGCCGACCTCTTCCAGGCCGTTGCCGCCAAGGCCCCCGACGGCACCCCCTGCGCCGACTGGCTGGGACCGGACGGGGCCGGCCACTACGTGAAGATGGTCCACAACGGGATCGAGTACGGGGACATGCAGGTGATCGCCGAGGCCTACCACCTGATGAAGGCCGGCCTGGGTCTGGGCCACGACGAGATGTCCGCCATCTTCCGGCAGTGGGACCAAGGCGTCCTCGACTCCTACCTCATCGAGATCACGGCCGACATCCTCTCACTCGAGGTCGACGGTGAGCGGCGTCTCGAGTCGATCCTCGACGCCGCCGGGCAGAAGGGAACCGGCAAGTGGACGGTGATCTCCTCCATGGAGTTGGGCCAGCCCACCACCCTGGTGGCGGAAGCCGTATACGCCAGGGTCGTGTCGTCGTTCAAGGACCAGCGGCAGCGAGCCTCGCGGGAGCTGGACGGTCCCGACGGGACCATCGACGGCGCCGGGGGGTTCGTCGACGCCATCGAACAGGCCCTGTATGCCTCCAAGATCGTCTCCTACGCCCAGGGATTCATGCAGCTCCGGGGCGCATCCGTCGAGTACGGGTGGGATCTCGACCTGGGGCGGGTGGCAAAGCTGTGGAGGGCGGGATGCATCATCCGTGCCCGCTTCCTCGACGACATCGCTGCCGCCTTCGATCGCAAGCCGGACAACCTGCTGGTCGACCCGTTCTTCACGGAGGCGCTGCGGAATGCACAGGACGGATGGCGTCGGGTCGTGAGCACGGCCGCGGAGGTCGGGATTCCGGTGCCTGCCTACGGGACGGCTCTGGCGTTCTACGACGCCTTTCGCACCGAGTCGCTTCCCGCCAACCTGATCCAGGCCCAGCGCGACTACTTCGGAGCCCACACCTACGAGCGCCGGGACGCTCCCCGCGGTGATCACTTCCACACCCGGTGGCTGGAAGGAGGCGGAGAGACGTCAGCCGGGTGACCCTCAGATCGGTGGGAGGCCGGCGACCGGCACCGGCTCGGACTCGTCCGGCTCTTCGATCTCGTGACGACGCATTCCCAACAGGAACAGAATGGCATCTAGATAGGGAACGTTGAGAGAGGTGTCGGCAGCCTCGCGCACCGCCGTTCGTGCGTTGAAAGCGATGCCGAGACCCGCCACAGCGAGCATGTCGAGGTCGTTGGCGCCGTCGCCGACCGCCACCACCTGCTCGAGAGGAATCCCCTCCTCGGCGGCGATCCGCTGGAGGATCCGGGCCTTGGCGTCCCGGTCGACGATGTCGCCTGTCAGTCGTCCGGTCAGCTTTCCCCCCACCACCTCCAGCTCGTTGGCGGCGGTGTGATCCACGCCCAGCTCGGCGGCGAGACGGTCGGTGATGGCGGTGAAGCCTCCCGATATGATCGCGGTGCGCATCCCGGCGCGTTTCAGGGTTCTCATCAGGGTCCTCGCACCGGGCGCCAACCGGACCCGGTCGGCCACGGCATCCAGAACGCGGACGTCGAGTCCGGCCAGCAGTTCCACCCTCCGTCGGAGCGCCTCCTCGAAGTCGAGTCGACCCTCCATCGCCTCTTCGGTGATCGCGGCGACCTGTGCCGTCGAGCCCATCTCGCCGGCGAGCAGCTCGATCACCTCGTCCTGGATGAGGGTCGAGTCGACGTCTATCACGACGAGGCGCTTCATCCGCCTCTCCAGACGCTCCTCCTGGACGGCGACATCGAACATGTGGGCTGCAGCAGCCATCACCAGGTTGTGCCGGAGGTGATCGAGGTCGCCACCCGCCACGATGAGCTCGTAGGACACCACCGGGTAGCGAGACAGGCGGACGATCCGATCGATGTTCCCCCCTGCCTCGGCGATGGCGGCGGCGGCGGCTCCGAAGGCCGTCGGCCCGATCACGGGACCCACGATGGTCACCGCCGCCGTGAGGTTGGAGGGACTGGGAGTGCTCTCGACCACTTCGAAGTCGAGTTGCAGCCCCGACTCCCACCCGAAGAAGAGGAGGTCCTTGACCGTCGACTTGCCTTCGGGAGCCGAGAAGAGGATATCGAGCGTGAGGCGCTCCCTCACCACCACCTGCTCCACGTCATAGAGCTCGGCCCCGGAAGCGGCCAGCACCTGCATGAGGCCGGCGGTGATGCCGGGCCGATCGCCTCCATGGACACGACAGAGGATCGTCGATGTCTCGGTCACCAGGCTCAGTTTGGCCGGGTCCCCCGGGCCAGCAAAGTCCTCGTGGCAGGGCCGGGGAAAGACGGTAGATTGATAGGGGCGGAGCCAGGGAGTACATGGCTATTTCGGGTCGCACAGGTCTGGGGGGACGGGTTTGGCGCATCGGTGCCGCCCTCACCGTCTCGCTCGTCCTCTGCGCCAGTTTCCCTCTCATCGCCCTCGGCGTCCCGTCGCTGCACCTGTCGCCCAACGAGGGTCCGACCGGCTCGTCAGTCTCGGTGACCGGCAGCGGCTACACCGCATTGATCCAGGTCGAAATCCTGTGGGATGGAGCACCGATCGCCACGGCCACGCCCAACGTGGCAGGCCGCATCGAGACCTCCTTCACGGTTCCGGGGCAAGCCGAGCCCGGACCTCATACCGTCGTCGCCAGACAGCCGCTCTCCCCCAGCGCGTCGGCGACATTCACGGTGACGCCCCCTGACACCACCACCACGACCGCTCCGTCCTCCACCACCACCACGACCACCACCACGACGACGACGACCACTACCAGCACACCACCTCCGACGACCACACCGGCGCCGACCACGACCACCACGACCACACCGTCGACCACTCACGGACCCACCTCCACCGTCGCCGCCGACACGACCACCACCACCCTCATCGAGCCAACGACCACCTCCACTCCATCGACCGGCTCCGCCCCGGCGGGGGAGGACTCCTGGATCGCCGGACCCGGAGAGGCACAGGGGTTGCCCGACGCCCTCGACGGGTCCCGGCCAGAGGTGATGGCGTCGAACAGGGCTGGGAATCGAAGTAAGGCGGACCCTCACCTGACCGGGATGACCTTGCGTGTCACGAGCTTCACGCTGTGGCCCCGTGCCGTGATGCCCGGCACCGTGATCGAGGTGAGCATGGCGTTCGAGGGAGCCATCCCCGGACTCTCCACGGTGAGCCTCCTCCTGGATGGGCAACCGTTGGGAGAGATGGTGACGCTCGACGAGGCGTGGGTGGAGCTGAAACGAGCGATCCCTGCCCTTCCCCCCGGTGAATACACGGTGCAGGTGGTCGACGGTGATGTGATCCTCGCAGAGGCCGTGTTGCAGGTGGAGGACCGATCGCGCTCTCCGGCGCCGTTCGCCGTCACCGCCGGCCTGGCCGCCCTGGCGCTATCCGGTCTGGGGTGGGGAGCATGGCGCTTGATACGCCGACAGGACACCTCCTGGACGTGACGAATTCCGGGAAGGGCCGATCCGCTAGCGTGCCTTCTCATGCAACTCACCGCCGGGACCACCAACGAGTTGAACGTCCGTGTCACCCCCGATCTGAGCCCCACCCATCTAGCGCCCATCGTGGTGCTGTCCACTCCCGAGATGATCCGCCTGATGGAGGAGGCGAGCACCATGGCAGTGCAGCCTCTTCTCGACGACGCTGACCGGACAACGGTGGGAGTACATGTCGATGTGTCCCACGAGTCGGCCGCCCGCCAGGAAGAGGAGGTGACCGTGACGTCGGAACTGGTCGCGGTGGACGGCCCCCGGCTCATCTTCCGGGTGGAGGCACGAGTCGGTGACCGGATCGTCGGCCGCGGCACACATCGCCGCCACGTCATCGACCGTTCCCGCTTCGCCGGGTAGAAGCGCTCCCGAGATCGACCCGGAACCCCGGCCAGTGGCTCACCCGACAGATGCCGGTACCATTGGCGAGCCCCTTCCCCCTCGAGGTCCACATCGTGTCTGACAACCCCCACCGACTACCACGTTCCGTCGTTCCCCATCGATACCGCCTGAGGCTGGAACCCGATCTGGGATCCGCCACGTTCTCCGGATCCGAGACGATCGACGTGACGATCGACAACGACCTGGACGAGATCGTGCTCAACGCAGCCGAGATCGAGATCAGTTCGGCGCAGCTCACCAACGGCTCCACCACGATCGGTGCATCCCCCCGATACGACGCGACGATGGAACGGGTGGCACTCGCCCTGGAGTCACCGGCGGCACCCGGAGACTGGGAGTTACGAATCGACTTCTCGGGAATCCTCAACGACCAGCTGCGCGGTTTCTATCGCTCCCGGTTCACCGACGTCGACGGCAACGAGCAGGCGATCGCCACCACCCAGTTCGAGTCCACCGACGCCCGTAGGGCGTTTCCTTGCTGGGACGAGCCCGACTTCAAGGCCAGCTTCCAGACCACCCTGGTGGTCCCCGAGGATCAAATGGCCATCACGAACACGGCGGAGGTCCACCGCGAGCAGCTCACCGATGGGCGGGTGGCCATCTCATTCGACGAGACGATGAAGATGTCGACCTATCTGGTGGCCTTCGTCGTAGGCCCGTTCGAGGCGACCGAGCCGATGGACGTCGACGGTGTGCCCACCCGCATCATCGCTCCCCGGGGCAAACTGCACCTCGCCGAATACGCCCTGGAATGCGCTTCCTTCTGCTTCCGCTACCTGCGGGATTACTACGGGATCCCCTATCCGGGCGACAAGCTCGACCACATCGCCATCCCCGACTTCGCCTTCGGCGCCATGGAAAACGTGGGAGCGATCACCTACCGGGAGACTGCCCTGCTGGTCGACCCGGCCAAGGCGTCTCAAGCCGAGAAGCTGCGCGTCCTCGACGTGATCGGCCATGAGATCGCTCACCAGTGGTTCGGGAACCTCGTGACGATGCGATGGTGGGAGGGAATCTGGCTCAACGAGGCGTTCGCCTCATTCATGGAGATGAAAGCCACCGACGCCTTCCGGCCCGACTGGAAACGCTGGCTGACGTTCGGAGCCGTGGAGCGTCCCTGGGCGATGGAGGTGGACCACCTGTCTACGACACGGCCCGTCGAGTTCGAGGTCGGCTCCCCGGAAGAAGCTGACCAGATGTTCGACGCCCTCACCTACGGCAAAGGCTCGTCGGTGCTGCGCATGATCGAGCAATTCATCGGCGAGGACTCCTTCCGCCGGGGAGTGGGCTCCTATCTGACCCGCCACTCATACGGAAACACGGTCACATCTGACCTCTGGGCCGGCCTCGACGGTGCATCGGAGTGGCCCGTCGGGAAGATCATGGACACCTGGATCCTCCAGGGCGGCTACCCCCAACTCGACGTCCGCATAGTGCACGGGAGCCTGCACATCTCGCAGCGCCGATTCCTGGCCATCCCCGACGACTCCGACCAGACGATCTGGAAGATCCCCCTTCAGCTCCGGGGACTGCGCGGGGGTGAACCGTTCGAAAAGACCATCCTCTTGGAGGACCGTGACCTGGTCGTCGCAATCGACGGGGTCGACTGGGTGATGGCCAACGCCGGCGCCTCGGGGTTCTACAGGGTGCGCTACGACCAGGGTCTGCTCGAGTCTCTCGTAGCGAACCTGACGGGGCTGGACGCCGGAGAGCGCTACATGCTGCTCTACGACACGTTCGCGTTCGCCCAGTCCGGTCAGATCCCGATGACGCAGGTACTCGACCTGATCGGCGCCTACGCCGACGAGGATGAACAGGCCATTTGGCAGCTCGTGTTCCGCGTCCTCGGGTGGGTCCATCATCACATCGTCACCGACGACGACCACGATGACTACGCCGCTTGGGTGCGAACGGTGGTCGGCCCGCTGGTGGATTCCCTGGGCAAGACCGCCGGACCGGACGACTCCGACCTCGTCCGGCGTCTGCGGGGCCAGGCAATAGGCGTTCTCGGTTCGCTCGGGGAGGAGCCGGACACGATCGCATGGGCGGCCCGGGTCGTCGAGCAGTATCTGGGGGGTGTTGATGCCGACGATGCGGAACTCCTCACCGCCGCGCTCGGGGTGACCGCAGCCCATGGCGACTCCGAGACCCATGCTCGATTCCTCAAGAGATACCAGGACTCCGACGACCCCCAAGAGCAGCTTCGTTTCCTCCGGGCCGTCACCGGATTCGACGATGCCGAGATGGGTGCCGAGGTGATGGCGGCGACCTTCGACGGCCGGATCCGCAATCAGGATGGAGCCTGGGTGCTGGCCGCCCTGTTCGGCAACCGCAAGGCCGGCCCCAGCTTGTGGAGGGAGGTGAGGCGTCGCTGGGACGAGGCCGTTTCCACGTTCCCTCCGATGACGTTCCGTCGGCTGGTGGAGGGCCTCTCCGCCTTGTCCCGGCCCGAGACGGTGGCCGACGTCAAGGCCTTCTTCTCCCAGACGCCCGTCCCGATGGCGGCCAAGGCGTTGGCCCAAAACCTCGAGCTGCTCGACGCCAACCTCGCCGCACGCCAGCGCGAGGCCGAACCGGTGGGGGCATGGTTGAGCAAGATGAACTGAGCGGTCCCAACGGCCTCGCTGCCCGGCGCCGACGGATGGTCGAGCGCCAGATTCGCGGCCGCGGCATAGGCGACGAGCGGATCCTCGACGCCTTTCAATCGGTTCCCCGCCACCTCTTCGTACCCCCCGGCTCCGAGGACGCCGCCTACGAGGACCGGCCTCTTCCGATCGGGGAAGGACAGACGATCTCCCAGCCCTACATCGTCGCCCGGATGGCCGAGCTGGCGAGGATCCAGCCCGACGACTCGGTTCTGGAGATAGGAACGGGCTCCGGGTATGCCGCCGCAGTGCTCTCACATCTGGGTGCCCGCGTCGTCACCGTCGAGATCAGGCCGAAACTGGCCAACGATGCCCGCCGCCGCCTGGAGGATCTCGGTTACACCAGCGTACGGGTCCTGACCGGTGACGACTCGGCCATCGATCCCGAAGAGACGTTCGATGCCATCGTCGTTGCCGCCGCGCCCAACTCGATACCGAAGACATTGGAGATGCGATTAGCCGACGGCGGACGCTTGGTGATCCCGGTGGGAGGCCGGTTCAGCCAGTATCTATGGACCGTCGACCGTCATGGTGCTGATCTGGAACGGACCCGCCATGACGCGGTGGCGTTCGTTCCCCTGATCTGATGAAACGCGGATGGGTCGCCCGAGGAGGGCGGCCCATCCGCCGTCGGTTCGCCGCCGCGACCTACGTGAGCTCTACGGTGGCGCCGACTCCTTCCAGGGCTTCCTTGGCCTTGTCGGCGGCCTCCTTGTCGACTCCCTCGAGAACGGGCTTGGGAGCGCCGTCCACCAGCTCCTTCGCCTCCTTGAGGCCGAGGCTGGTGAGGGCCCGCACCTCCTTGATGACCTGGATCTTCTGGTCACCGGCGGAGGTGAGAACGACGTCGAATTCGTCCTTCTCCTCCTCGGCGGCCGGAGCAGCGCTTCCGGCAGCGGGGGCAGCGGCTACAGCCATCGGTGCGGCAGCCGTCACGTCGAACTTCTCCTCGAAAGCATCGAGGAACTCCTTCAGCTCGAGGACCGTCATCGATTCGAAGACGGTGAGCAGCTCTTCGGTTGTCATCGTGGCCATGGTCATTCCTCCTCGGCCTCGGCGGTCGGCTCCTCCTCGGAGTCCTCGACCGGTTGATCTGTCGTCTCTTGATCTGTCGTCTCTTCTTGGGCAGCAGGCTCGGCATCATCGGCTGACCCGTCGGATGCCTCGGTTGCCGGTGTCTCCTCGTCGGAAGGCTCATCACCCGCAGCCTGGGGCTCGCCCTCCTTCTCGTCGAGCAGCGCCGAGAACAGTCCCGCTGCCTCCCGGGTGAACGACGCCAGCATCCCGGCGACGTTGGCCAGCGGGGCCTTGGCAGCCCCGGCGAGCTTGGCGAGGAGCACCTCGCGGGGCTCGATATCGGCCAGGCGGACCACTTCTTCGGGCTGAAGCACCTTGCCGGCCAGGAGACCGAGCTTGATGACGAGGTTGCCGTCGTCCTGGGCGTAGTCGCGCAGGGCCTTGGCCGTCGCCACCGGGTCGTCCTGGGCGAAGGCCAGGGCGGTAGGGCCGACGAGGTGGTCCCCCACGCCGCTGAGGCCCATATCGTCGACGGCCAGGCGGGCCAGGCTCATCTTGACCACCTTGTACTCGGCCCCCGCCTCCCGCAGGCGGCGACGCAGGTCGCCCATCTGCTTGACGGCTATGCCCCGGTACTCGGTGAGGAAGACCGCCTCGGCGCCCTCCAGACGCTCCCGAATCTCGGCTACTGCCTGGACCTTCTCAGGTCGCGGCATGCATCTCTCCTTCTGCTAGAAAACCCCCGGCGACACGCGACCGAGGGCTCATCAGGAGGGACCTGCGCTGGCTGGACATCGTGTCCGCTTAGGCTCCGGAAGCTCCGGACGGCACCAACGGTCTCGGGCCGGGATTGGAGTTGCCCTGTAATGCTACGCCCCCCGGTTCCGAGCGACAAACTCACCCATGTCGGGCTCCCGACTTCCGACTCGTACCAGATTTTCCCTGGACACCGGCTGGTCGAGGAGCCACACTGGAACCGTTGATAACAGGGGGCTCCGAGTTAGACAGCCGACGGATACCGACCGCCTCCGTCGACTGCGCGTCGAGCCTGAGCGAGCCATCGCGGGGACAGACTACCGACGACCCTCTAGCGTCTGTGCCTCGGATGGGGGAAGCGCACTTGGTGGACCTGGCACGCGCCCCCGCAGCTCGCTGAGAAAGGCTCCACCCTCGGAGCCCCCTACTACTGAGCCCGGCAGCCTGCCGGGCTCTTCACGTGGCGAATCGGATGGTCGCTGATCTGCCGATCTCACAGACAGCCCCCACCCCAACCACGCACGCTCAGAACCGAGTGTGTAGGGTCGAATCGGAGGGTCTGGGGCAATCGAAGACTGGGAGGTGATCAGCCGGGAGACAGCTGTCACTTGGTGGGTCTTGAGAGATGCCTCTCTCAAGACCCGACGCGAGCCCGACCAAACGGACCCTACGCAAGTCGGATTCTACCGAGGTTCCAGCCAACTGGTATCGGTGATCTCTCCGTTCTTGGTCGGGGCGACCTAGAAGGAGGAAGAAATGAGGCGCTTCTTAGCGCTACTGAGCGTTGGCGCGCTCGCCGCAGTCGTGATCGGCGCGGCGGCAGCGTTGACGGTGAATGGTGGAGCAATCCAAGCGGGCGAGGACGACACCCTCACTTGCACCAACGAGGCGAACGTCCTCGGATGGGGGCTCGAGACGGATGATGGGCAGGTCGAATTTGTCCGGATCGAGTTGGATCCTGACACCTGTGACGGCAACGACATGTTCGTGAACATCACTGACGGAACTGGCGGTGTGATCGCCCAGGGAAGCGTCACCCTGCCCAACTTGGTTGGAGCGGGAGGGCACC
>CAZTXD010000040.1:0-25833 GCA_964617995.1 uncultured Acidimicrobiaceae bacterium | reverse complement strand
AGAGGAACTGGGTGAGAGCCTTGGCGGTCTCGGTCTTACCGACCCCGGAAGGGCCGAGGAAGATGAACGACCCGGCGGGTCGCCGGGGGTCCTTGAGACCGGCGCGGGTGCGCCGGATGGCCTTGGACACGGCGGTGATGGCGTCGTGCTGGCCGATGATGCGCCGGTGCAGCTCTTCTTCCATGTTGACGAGACGAGCGGTCTCCTCCTCGGTGAGGCGATGAACCGGGATACCGGTCCACTGCGCCAGCACCTGGGCGATCTCCTCCTCGTCGATGACCCAACCCATGTCTTCCCCGGCGGCGACCAGGGCCTCTTCCTGGGTGGTGCGGTCGGTGATCAGGCCTCGTTCCTCGTCCCGGAGCTGAGCGGCCCGCTCGAACTGCTCGCCCTGGACGGCATCGGCCTTCTTGCGCCGGATCTCGGCCAGCTTGGTGTCGAGCTCGGCCATGTCCGGGTTGGGCGACAACCGGTAGATGCGCATCCGGGAGCCGGCCTCGTCGATCAGGTCGATGGCCTTGTCGGGGAGGAATCGGTCCGACAGATAGCGATCGGCCAGGTTGGCCGCCGACACGATGGCCTGCTCGGTGAAACGCACCGAATGGTGCGCCTCGTAGCGGTCCTTGAGCCCCATGAGGATCTGGACTGTGTCGGCTACCGAAGGCTCGCCCACCTGGATCGGCTGGAAGCGCCGCTCCAGTGCCGAGTCCTTCTCCAGGTACTTGCGGTACTCCTCCAGGGTCGTCGCCCCCACGGTCTGCAGCTCGCCCCGAGCCAGCATCGGCTTGAGGATGGAGGCGGCGTCGATGGCTCCTTCGGCGGCGCCGGCCCCGACGAGGGTGTGAATCTCGTCGATGAAGAGGATGATATCTCCCCGGCTGCGGATCTCCTTGAGGACCTTCTTGAGGCGCTCCTCGAAATCTCCGCGATAGCGGGAGCCGGCGACCAGAGCACCGAGGTCGAGGGTGTAGAGGTTCTTGTTCTCCAGCGTCTCGGGGACCTCGTCTGCGACGATCTTCTGGGCCAGTCCTTCCACGATGGCCGTCTTGCCGACACCCGGCTCGCCGATCAGAACCGGGTTGTTCTTCGTCCGCCGTGACAGGACCTGCATGACCCGCTCGATCTCGGTGGAGCGGCCGATGACCGGGTCCAGCTTCCCGTCACGAGCCATGTGGGTGAGATTGCGTCCAAACTGGTCGAGAACGGTGGAGCCAGACGCGGAGGACGACTCGCGGCCGCCGGCGCCGGCCGGGGCGGAGGAACCGCCCGCGGGCTGGTCCTCGGAGCCTCCCGGTCCCGACAGGAGCTGGATGACGGATTGACGTACCTTCTGGAGCTCGGCGCCGAGCTGCTGGAGGACCTGGGCGGCGACGCCCTCTCCCTCCCGGATCAGCCCGAGGAGTATGTGTTCGGTGCCGATGTAGTTGTGACCGAGCTGAAGGGCCTCACGAAGGCTCAACTCCAGGACCTTTTTGGCCCGGGGGGTGAAGGGGATGTGGCCGGTGGGGGCCTGTTGGCCCGGTCCGATGATCTTCACGACCTCTTCCCGAACCGAGTCGAGACCTATACCCAGGGACTCGAGCGCCTTCGCCGCGATTCCTTCGCCCTCGTTGAGAAGACCGAGCAGGATGTGCTCGGTGCCTATGTAGTTGTGGTTCAGGGAACGAGCTTCCTCCTGGGCCAGAACAACGACCCTTCGGGCTCTGTCTGTGAATCGCTCGAACACGTGTCAGCCTCCCTGGCAGAGGTACGGGGCCCAGTGTACCCCCTCGCGGCGATACGACCACGTCAACAGTCAACCCCCGCCGCGGTCCCGGTCCATGGGCCGGTTGACCTGCCCGCACCGCCACCCTATACCATTGCGACGGATGGACGACCTGCGCGACCTCATACCTCACGACTCTGTGTGGGCCGACCTGGAGCAGATCGAGACGCTCCTGCTCGAAGCCGTGGTCTCCGACGACGACTATCTCACCAAGGTCGCCCAGCACCTCCTGCTGGCGGGTGGCAAGCGATTCCGTCCGCTGCTGGCGCTGCTGGCTGCCGCCTTCGGGCCCGCCGATGACCACCGCAGGCTGCGGGCGGGGGTGGCGGTTGAGCTGATCCACGTGGGGAGTCTCTACCACGACGACGTCATCGATGAGGCCGACACCCGCCGCGGGGCCCCGTCGGTCAACGTCAACTGGTCGAACACGGTTGCGATCCTGGCGGGGGACTTCCTGATGGCCCGGGCCTCCGAAGTCGCCGCCACCCACCTATCCCAGGAGTCGGTCCGGCTCCTCGCTGCCACCTACGCCGAGCTGGTGGAGGGCCAGACCCGGGAGCTGCAGCTGGTGGACAGCCTGAGCCATCCGGTTTCCGCTTACGAGAAGGTGATCGGAGGCAAGACCGCCTCCCTCATCCGCACCTCGGCTCGGCTGGGGGCCATCGCCGCCGATGCCGGACCGGACGTGGTGGAGGCCCTCTCGGTGTGGGCCTGGGAACTGGGGATGGTATTCCAGATCGCCGACGACGCCCTCGACTTGGTCGGGACCGAGGAGACACTGGGGAAACCCGCCGGGTCCGACATCCGGGAAGGGACCTTCACCCAGGCGGTGTTGGAGGCGGCTCGCGGTCCCGACGGGAACCGGATCCGGGCCCTGCTCGACAGGCCCCGTCCCTACCCGGACGAGAACGTGGCCGAGGTGATCGAACTCGTTCGGGGGGGCGGTTACGTCGACCGTGCCTTGCAGAACGCCCTCGATCGGGTGGAGGTGGCCCGGAACGCGCTCGCCGTCCTTCCCGAGACATCCACCCGCGAGGTGCTGTCACGCCTGGGCGCGTACCTCCTGGGACGTGTCGAGTCGGTCCAGAGCGACAGCTGGTGAGTGCCTCCCCGCTACCACCCCGCATCTAACGACCGTCGAGATTCCGCAACGTCGGGAACAGGATGACCTCGCGAATGTGGGCCTGATCGGTGAGAAGCATGACGAGGCGGTCGACGCCGATGCCGAGCCCACCGGTGGGTGGCATCCCATACTCGAGAGCGGTCAGGAAGTCCTCGTCGAGCGGATGGGCTTCGACGTCACCGGCGGCACGGGCCGCCGCCTGACTCTCGAATCGGTCCCTCTGATCGATGGGGTCGTTCAGCTCGGTGAAGGCGTTGGCGTACTCCGATCCGGCGATGAACAGCTCGAAGCGCTCTGTGAGGAGAGGGTCATCGGCGCTACGGGCCGCCAGCGGGGAGACCTCAGTGGGGTAATGGGTGACGAAGGTCGGCTCCCAGAGTGTGGGCTCCACCACCTTCTCGAACAGCTCGAAGAGGGTCCTGCCCGGTCCCCACGATTCGTCTGCCTCCACCCCGTGTTGGGCCGCGAGAGCGGTCAGGTCGCCACTCCCCAATGAGACCTCCCGGTCGAGGACCTCGGACACCGCGTCGATCATCCGCACACGCCGGTAGGGAGGTGCCAGTTCGACGGTTCGACCCATATAGCCGATCTCGGTGGTGCCGACGGTCGCCTCGGCGACGGCCGAGAACACCTCTTCGACCAGGGTCATGATGTCGGTGAAGTCGGCCAGAGCCTCGTACGACTCCAGCATCGTGAACTCGGGATTGTGTATGGCGTCGATGCCCTCGTTGCGGAAGATGCGCCCGATCTCGAAGACCTTCTCCAGGCCCCCGATGACCAGCCGCTTCAAGTAGAGCTCGGTGGCGATCCGCAGGTACATGTCCTGGTCGAGAGCGTGATGGTGGGTGCGGAACGGGCGCGCCGTTGCTCCCGTGGCCTGCGGAAGAAGGACGGGTGTCTCTACCTCGACGTATCCCCGGGCCTCGAACTGGCGACGCAGCTCGGAGACGATCCGTGCCCTCGTCAGGGCTATCCGGCGGGAGCCCTCGTTGGCAATCAGGTCCAGGTAACGCCTACGGCTTCGGGTCTCGATGTCGGTGAGGCCATGCCACTTGTCGGGAAGGGGACGGAGGGCCTTCTGGAGGATCGTCACGCTCCCCGGCTTCACCGACAGCTCGCCCTTCTTGGTGGTCAGTACCACCCCTTCCGCCCCGATCCAGTCGCCGAGGTCGATCTCCACTGCCGTGGCGAAAGCCTCCCCTCCCATGCTCTCCTGTTCGATGAAGATCTGGATGGTGCCGCTCATGTCGCCGACCGTGAGGAACAGCAGCTTCCCGAAGGAGCGGCGCAGCATGACCCGGCCCGCCACCGACACTACGTCATTGGTCTCCGCGGCGGGTGAGAGCTCCCCGTAGCCGGTATGGAGCTCGGCGGCGAGATGCGTGCGATCGAACCGCGTCGGTAGCCCGGCGTCTCGCAGCCGGCGGTAGTGCTCGATCCGGCCGACCATCAGTTCGTCGACGTCTCCGTGTTCCCGACTCACGGACTCAGCCCGGCTGCCTCGTCGGCAGTGTCGTCGACGCGTTCGGCGATGGCCTCCTCCCGCCGGGTGACGATCAGCACGGCGACGGCACCCGCCAAAGCCAACACGACCGGCCAGACGATGTCACCCGTAGGGGCACCGAGGGAGGTTCCATCGGTGCCTTCGGGCCAGGGCCATAGGACCCGCAACGAGCCGGCCATCAGACCCACCAGCCCCGCCATCACCTCGTCCTGGAAGCGGTCGAGAAGGGAGTGCAACAACGTCGAGAAAGAGGCCAGACCCACCACCGCCCCGACCGCGAAAAGTCCGATAGCGACGAAATCCCGGCCGGTCACGGCCCCCAGCACAGAGGCGTACATGCCGATCATCAGAAGGATGAACGAGCCGGATATGCCGGGAAGGATCATGGCGCATATGGCGAGAGCGCCCGCTCCCAGGAACATCCACCAGGTGGGCGCGACCACCGGGCCGCTGCTGAAGCCGAGGACGAGGAACGCCGCCACGGCCACGACAGCCAGGATCGCCAGGCGGAGGAGGTCACGCCGTCCGACGAGGCGCCACGCCACCACGATGGAACCGGCCACCAGCCCGAAGAAGAGGCCCGCCATACGAACAGGATGACCTTCGAGCAGGCTCTCGATGAGATGGGAGAGGCTGACGACTGCCGCCAGGATGCCGACCAGGAGCGGGAGGAAGAATTGCCACTCGACCCGCCGCAGGCGATCGATGAACCCTCTGCCGTCCAAGCGGACGAGAGCAGCCAGGGCGCCGGCTCCGGTCCGGATGGCTGCTATCAGACGACGGTAGATCCCCAGCACGAGAGCGACCGTGCCTCCGGAGACGCCGGGCACGAGATCGGCCGCACCCATGGCGAAACCGCGGAGGGCATGGGCGATGAGTGAGTGCATGGGCGGGTGAGTCTATCGGCCCCCACCGTCGACCCCGTTGAGGACCCCACGACCGGAAGACCAATCGTGGACGGAGAACTGAAAACCGGGAACTGAGGAGTCTCAGGGCCGGTTTCGCTGCCATGCCACCCTCAGGCCCCGCAACGTCAGGTCCTGGTCGAGAGCGATCTCGTGCGAGCAATGCGGTATCACCACTGCGGCCAGGCCCCCGGTGGCGACGATCGGGATGTCATTGGAGGGTTGCCCCACGAGCATCCTGGTGATGAGCCCGTCGACGAGCCCGGCGTAACCGAACACCAGGCCCGACTGGATGGCCTCCACGGTGCTCCGCCCGACGGCTCGGGCGGGGGCAACCACATCGACTCGACGGAGTGCGGCGGTGGACCGAACGAGCGCATCGGCCGCCACCGTGATCCCCGGGGCGATGGCCCCTCCGCGATACTCGCCTTCGGCGCCCACCAGGTCGACGGTGGTGGCCGTCCCGAAGTCGACGGTGATCACCGGGGCACCGAACCGGGCCACCGCCCCGAGGGCGTTGGCGATCCGGTCGGCGCCCACCTCCCGGGGATTGTCGACCCGAAGCGACATCCCCGTCCTGGTGCCGGGTCCCACCACCACCGGCTCCACACCGGCGACGGAGACCAGTGCCTCGTGCAAGGCGATGGTCGCCGGAGGCACGACGGACGACAGGGCTGCTCCGTCGAACCCGTCCAGGCTGTCACCCAGCAGGGACACCAACAGGAGACGATACTCGTCGGAGGTGCGGGCGGCGATGGTCGACACCCGCCACGTCTGCATGTGGTCGCCGCCGTCGACACCGATCACCATCTGGGTGTTGCCCACGTCGACGAGCAGGAGCCTCACGGCGATGCCAGGCTGGAAGGCGCGTCGAGACGCACTCCCCGGTCGGGGACGAACATCTCACCCACAAGGTCTATCGGGAGGTTGTCGATCAGACGGACGTCGCCTACGTGTCCTGCCACCGCCAGGAAGGCCGGGCGGTCGAGCGATTCGATGGGCAGCGCCGTGGTCTGAGAGACCGACTCCACATAGTCGACCCGGTCCAGGTCCAGCTCCTCTTCGACGAGCGCCCGGAGATGGGATGCCGTCGTCGACCCCACTTCCACCGCCCGAGCCGCCGCCTCCAGGCCCCGGCACATGGTGATGGCACGCCGGCGATCGGCGAGGAAGACGTTCCGGCTCGACAGGGCGAGCCCGTCGGGGTCGCGAACGATCGGGCATCCGACGATCTCGCCCGGGAACGACAGGTCGGCCGCCATCCTCCTGACCATGATGAGCTGCTGGTGGTCCTTGCGACCGAAGTACGAGCGGTCTGGCTGGATGGAGGCCAGGAGCTTCGCCACGACGATCGCCACCCCCTCGAAGTGTCCGGGCCGATGCTCGCCCTCCATGTGTCGCGTCACGTCGGCGACCGTGAGCTTCGTGAGCGGCTCATCCGGGTACATCACTTCGAAGGGCGGGGCGTAGAGCAGATCGACCCCGGCGTCCTCGGCCAGAGCGGCGTCCCGTTCGAAGTCGCGGGGATAGCGATCGAGGTCTTCGGCACGGTCGAACTGGAGCGGGTTGACGAACAGCGACATGACGACCACGTCGCAGTCCTCCCGGGCTGCCTGCAGCAGTGACAGATGACCTTCGTGGAGGAACCCCATCGTGGGAACCAACCCGCGGAGCCCGTCTCCCGCCGCCCGAACCTCCGCGGGAGTGGTCACCACCTTCACAGCTCGACCCCCACCCTTTCGGCGGTGGCCCGAGCGAGCAACCGGAACTGGTGGCCGAGGCTCCCGGAGACACCGTCGGCGGCTCTCTGCTGGCCGGCGACCGTCCCGAGGTCACCGCGGGCGATGGGGCCGGTGAGGGCGGCTTCGGGTCCGATCGTGAACACGTTCTCCACCACCCGGCGGGTGAGTGGTTCGACCACCCTCCAGTCGACCCCGGCTGCGACGAGGAGGTCGGAGGAGACGGCCAGCGCCTCCACGACGTAGTTGGCGGCGGCGGCAGCGGCTGCATGGTAGAGGGGCTTGGCCTCGTCGGACAGGGCGAACGGACGCATCTCCAGGCTGGAGGCCAGCTCCTCGAGGGTGGCGGTCAGATCGGGACCGGCGGTGACCGCCACGAACGAACCGGCGAGGGCTTCTGCTCCCCTCTCCGGGTCGGGCAGGGTCTGGAGGGGGTGGAACGATCCCACCAGCGCCCCGGTAGCGGCGAGGGGGGAGAGCTCGGAAGCCGAGGCGAATCCGGACAGGTGCACCGCCGGTGTCTGCGGCCTCCAGACGGGAGCCAGTCGTTCCGCCACCTCGGCGATGGCCGAATCGCTGACCGCTAGAACCGCCAGATCGCACGCCGGGAGAGGGTCATCCCAGGTCAGGTGCGGCCCGGGACCCCGATGGGGGGATCGTGACATTGTCCCCACCAGCCGATGACCCGCCGCCCGGGCGGCGATGGCTATCGACCCTCCCGCTCGACCCATTCCCACGATCACTAGCTCCATCGACGGGAGGCTAGTAACCGTCCGCCGGCTGCCTCTCCCTACGCACCGAAAGGGGACACTCCACCGCCCCGAGCGTCGACACGATGACCTGTTGCTCCCGGTTACTCACTGAGAACCGAGAACTGAAAACTGAGAACGCTCAGTACTCGTCCAGCTCGTAGCTGGTGATCACCGGCCAGTTGGAATCGAGGCGGGCCTTCATGTCCTGATAGCTGTCCCGTCGTTTCCAGAACTTGGTCTTCCACACGCGGAAGCGGCGCTTCTCCGGCTCGTCGGGGGCCTCATGAGAATCGTCATGGCGATGCCGCCTGACGTCGGGAAGAGTGAGCTCGTCGGGATCGTCGACCATCGACAGGAGCTGGTTGGCCGCGTGACGCACCTGACGATGCTGTCGCTTGCGTTCGTCGCGCGGGGGCCGGGACTCGTCGTATCCGGGGATCTCCTTGCGATGCTCTCGTGCCCGTCGTGCCATGGTCTCTCCTCCTATCTGGTCGGGTCCGATGTGTCGGTCCCGCTGAGCGGAGGAGCACGAGGCGCCATCGCTCACAACGTAGCACGCCTGCAGATTTCAGACAGGGCCGAATGGCACTGGAAACAGACGCCCCCGTACGGAGCGCTGATAGTCGGGATATCCGGCGACGGCGATGCGACAGCGGGACTCCTCGTAGACGGCCTTGGCCCAGAAGAAGACTCCCACCAGACCGGCCCCCAGCCACACCCATCCTGATCCGGCAGCCACGGCGACTCCGGCGACGAGGAGGATCACTCCGGTGTAGATCGGATGCCGAACGAAACGGTAGGGGCCCGACACCACCAACGACGAGCCGGGCCGCGGCTCGGGAAGCGGCGAGAGGGAGGGACCCAGTGTTCTGGCGCCCGCCACGGCCAGCAGCCCACCCCCGACCATCAGCATCACCCCGCTCGCCAGCCCGAGCGGCGACGATCCGACGTCCCCGGTGCCGAGGAAAACCACGGCGAATGCCACCAGCACCACCGCCTGGAGAGCGACCAGCAGGCGGGGCACAATGGTCGATCCGGAGGTCCAGGACCTGCCCAGCACCTCCACCTTCTGATCTCTCACCTGCTGAAGGGCCGACTCTGCGGTTTCGCCGCCTCTCAACGGGGCGTCGGGCCACAACTCGGCGAGCGGCTCGAGCACGAACCTCCTCTTGCCCGCCCGAGGATGAGGCAGCGACAGTCGCTCACCGTCGGAGGCGACGACCTCCCCTTCGTTGGTGACCATCGTGATCAGATCGAGGTCGAGAGTCCTGGGGCCCCATCTCTCCGCCCGCACCCGCCCGGCGGCCTCTTCGATGGAGAGGAGGGCGTCGAGCAAAGCGCCGGCGTCGAGGTCGGTCCCGATCACCACGACACTGTTGAGGTAGGGGTCCTGTTCGGGCCCACCGAGAGGGGCGGTTTCGTACAGCGAGGAGATGCCCACCACCTCCCCCAACCCGGAGACGGCTTCCATCGCCGAACGGAGGCGTGAGAGGCGATCGCCGAGGTTGGAACCCAACGCCACCGCGGCCCGGTGCCTCATCGCGAACGGCGGATGGTGACGGTCACGTCGTCGAAGGCGACCGGCATCGGCGCTCGCGGCTTGTGCACGGTCACCTCGACCGCCATCACACGGTGGTCGTCGAGGACCACCTCGGCCACTCTCTCGGCCACCCTTTCGATCAGGTTCCATCTCTCGTCGGCCACGGTCCGATGGATCCGCGATGCCAGGTCGCCGTAGTCGACCGTGTCGCCGATATCGTCCGATTTGCCCGCAGCCGACAGGTCGAGTTCGAGCCCTACGTCGACCACGAAGGGCTGGCCCTCCGCCTCGGACTCGAGGACTCCGTGGCGGGCGAACACCTCGACGCCCGAGACGGTGATCCGATCGTTCACCGGGGCGGAGAGACCAGTGACCGTCCTCCCGGCCCCAGCGGCCGCCCCAGGATCTCCTGGATCACTGCCACCGCCAGGACCGGGTCCGACACGAGGCCGGCGTGGACCAGGTATCCGCCCAGGAGACCGCCGAGACCATCGTCGATGACCTCCCGATGGACCAGGACCCGCGCCTGGGGTTCGCCCAGAGCCTCGTCGAGGGCGACATACACCGCGTCGCAGTCCTCTGTGGTGATCTCCCCGTGGACGGGGACCGAGTGGGGGACGAGCCCGGCCTCTCCGTAGGCGGAGACGTTCTGATTGCCGGGTAGCAACGACACGACGGCCGTTATGTGAGCCTCATCGACGAGCCAGGCGATCTCTTCCTCGCGACGGACCCGCCGATGCTGGAAACCGATTCCTCCGATCCGCTCGGATACCGCCAGCCGATCGGCGATCACCCAGGTGAATCCCCGAGGCTTCAGCCCCGTCATCATCCTTGCCATTTGCTCGAACCTTACCCAGTCCGTCAAGTCTGCAAGCGGGAGATCGCCCACGCCACCTCCGCCGCCAGGCGGGATGAGCGCACGTCGTGTACCCGCACCACCGCCACCCCGGCGGCCACAGCCAGGGCGGTGGTAGCGGCGGTGGGCACGTCACGGCCGGCAGGGTCCTCGATCCCTGTGATCTTCCCCAGGAACGCCTTGCGTGACGACCCCACCATTATGGGATATCCCGTAACGACGAGTTCGGGGAGGCGACGCAGCAGCTCGAGGTTGTGCTGGAGGGTCTTGCCGAAGCCGATCCCCGGATCGAGCACGATCCTGGATCTCCCGACTCCGCGGTCACCGGCCAGAGCCGCCCGACTCAGGAGGAAGTCACGGATCTCGGCGACGACATCGTCGTAGCGGGGATCGTCCTGCATGGTCCGGGGCGTTCCCTGCATGTGCATGAGGACGAGGCCGGCGCCCGTCTGCCCCACCAGGTCCAGCATCTCGGGGTCGGCGCCCCCGCTCACGTCGTTCACGATCTCGGCGCCCGCCTCCAGGGCGCCTTCCGCCACCTCGACCTTGGTGGTATCGACCGAGACCACCAGACCCGCCCGGGCCAGTTCTTCCACGACGGGGAGCACGCGGGACTTCTCGACGTCTCCGCCCACAGGTTCCGAGCCGGGTCGAGTGGACTCCCCGCCCACATCGACGATGTCGGCGCCTGCCTCTGCCAGGGCGAGGCCGTGGTCGATGGCCGCTCCCGGACGGGGGTGCAGACCACCATCGGAGAACGAGTCGGGAGTCACGTTCACGACCCCCATGAGAAGCGGATGGTCCAGGTCGAGCGACCGTGTCCTCAGGCTCCAGCGGGGTGAGGCGGCATCAGGCACTGGTGCCGAACAGCAACGACATCGCCTCGGAGCGTGTGGCCGGGTCCTTGGCCATCGTCCCCCTCACCGCCGACGTCACCGTCGCCGCCCCGGGTTTCCTCACTCCTCGCATCGACATGCACAAGTGCTCCGCTTCGATCACCACCAGCACCCCCAAAGGGTCGAGTCGCTCGCAGATGGCGTCGGCGACCTGGGCGGTGAGCCGCTCCTGCATCTGGGGACGATGAGCGTATCCCTCCACCAACCGGGCGAGTTTGGACAGACCTGTGACACGACCCCGCGGGAGATAGGCGACGTGGGCCTTACCGTGGAACGGGACGAGGTGGTGTTCGCACAGCGAGTAGAAGGGGATGTCCTTCACCATCACTATCTCCTGATAGTGCTCGTCGCCGAAGAAGGCGTCGATCTCGTCGGCGGGGTCCTCCCTGACACCGTCCAGGACCTCGGCGAAGTAGCGGGCGACCCGGGCCGGAGTCTCCGCCAGGCCCTCGCGATCGGGGTCTTCCCCCACCGCCTCGAGGATCTCGCGGACGGCCTTCTCGATACGGGAGATATCCATGCGCCAGGAATGGTAGGCCCACCGAGGCGGTGTCTCGCCCACCGGAGCCAGATCCTGACTTCATAGTGATGTCATCTTGACATCATCACCCGAACCTGGCATAGTGTCACTGTGACATCATTACGATGTCAGAGGGACACCGGAAGCAGACAGAAGGGAGAACCCCCATGTACCCCACCATCGATCTGGGAAAGGCGCTGATCGAGGACCGCCTTCGCCACTATCGTGCCCGTCCACACCGTCGTCTCGACGTCCACGACCGCCGCTACCCCGAGACCCGATCCCGATGAGACTCGACCCCATCCTCACCCAGATCGATTCGGCCATCGAGGCCCAGCTCCGGTTGGCCGACCCGGCGGTGGCCGAGACGGCGGCCGGCTTCATGGAGGCGTTCCGCCCGGCAGTGCGCTCCGCCCTCCTCGAGGTCGCCCAGCAGGTCGCCGCCGAGATAGCTGCCCAGCTCGGAGACAGCCGGGTCGACGTGAGGCTCGTCTCCGGTGACCCCGAGATGGTGGTGACACCCACCGGGGACCGTCCTATCTCGCCAAGCGGCGACGACGACCTCGAGGCCCGGATAACGTTGCGGCTCCCCGGTTCCCTGAAGGGTGTCATCGAAGACGCCGCCGCCACGTCGGGCGACTCGATCAACAGCTGGGTGGTGGATGCTCTCCGCTCCCGGGCGCGCCGGAGCACCGCCGGGTCACACGTGGAGGAGACCTTCGAGCTGTGATAGAGCAGACCTTCGCCGTCACCGGCCCCGCCGACATCGACGTGTCACTGACCTCGGGGGCCTTGCTGGTCGAGTCGGGCCCGCCCGATTCGGTGGCTGTGACGATCGACGCGTCCAGCACCGAAGGCTGGCGGCTCCATCAGAGCGGCAACTCGATATCGATCTCTTACGAGCGGGCGTTGATCGGCCGGGGAGGGAGAGCGCGGATACGGATAGTCGCTCCCGAGACGTCCTCCCTCAAGGCCAACACCGCCTCGGCAGACATCCGGGCCCGGTTGGCGCTCGACAGGGCCGCTCTTGCCACCGCTTCCGGGGAGGTCCTGCTCGAGGACGCCGGATCCCTGGCGATCAAGACGGCGTCGGGGGATGTGACGGTCGGGAAGGTCGACCGTGATCTGGCGGTGCGGTCGGCGTCGGGGGACATCCGCGTCGACCGGGTGGAAGGCGACGCCTCCCTCACCACCGCATCCGGCGACATGCACGTCGAGCAGGCCGGGGGATCCTTTTCTGCCTCCAGCGCCTCGGGTGACCTCTACGTGGGGGCATATCTGGGAGACGACCTGGAGGTGGGGACGATGTCGGGGGACGTGACCGTCGGGCTCCCGACGGGCCGAAGGGTCACGCTGAAGGCCAACACTCTCTCCGGTTCGGTGCGTCTCCCGGAACGGAAGTCGAACGGCCAGACATCCGGGCCCACGGTCGAGGTGGGGCTCAAGTCGGTGTCGGGTGACCTGACGATACGGAGGGTGGAGCCTTGATCTGCTTCTGCCTCGACCTCATCGACCACCGTCGGCCACCCGAGCCCGGCGACGGCGCCGAAGCTGTTCTGACACGGGGATAGACGGCCCAGCTACTCCCGCTCCTCGGGTGGCTTCTCAGGAGGAGGACCGTCGGGCGGCCAGTCGGGCAGCGGTTCGGAGAGAACTTCCAGGGAACGGAGCATGTCGTCGATGCGGAGGAGGAAGGTGGCCGCTTCGGCGCGGATCATGGTGCGATCCGGACAGTACGCCGTCGCCGAGCAGCCTCGGGTGATTCCGGCCGCGGCCAGGGCGTCGATGTCTGCTTCCGCCCAGTGCCCGTCGTCGTCGGTGAACGCATCCGCTCCCCCCGGCAGTCCCAGGGCACGGCGAACCACCGCCGCCACCTGAGCCCGGGTCACAGGCTGATCGGGACAGATCATGGTGTTGGCAGGTGGGTTGCACCCCCGCATGATCCCGGCGGCGGCCAGCGAGTTGATCGCCTCTTCGGCGAAGATCCCATCGTCGTCGGTGAAGACATCGGGGCCTTTCGGTGTCCTGACCACCCGGTGGATCAAGGCGGCGAACTCGGCTCGTGTCAGGTGATCGTCGGGGCAGGCCCGTTTCTCTCCGCACCCGAAGAGGAGCCGTCGTGCATACAACTCGGTGATGGCCGCCTGGTGGATGGAGTGGTTGTCGTCGACGAAGGGATCGATGCATCCCAGCCGACCGGTTTCGGAGACGGAGACGTCGTCGAGGACCAGCCGAAGCTGATTGGGTGTGGGGTAGCTCCCCCCGAAGTAGACGTTGTCCCACATCTCGCGAACGCCCAGCGTCTCACCGGCACGGCGGAATGCGAGCCCGGTTCGGTTGAAGACCCTCTCCCCGTCCACCCACGCCTCTATGAGCCCGTCGTTCAGACCGGGGGTGTTCATGCGCACATGGCCCTCGATGCAGGTCCAGCGCCGCTGGGCCAGACCGACCCCGAACATGAGCTCGTCCCCACACGAGGCCATCTGATCTAGGTGATACAGGTAGTAGCCGATCGGCACCTCACCGTCGGCGGCGCCGGCGGTGCCCACGGTGTCGAACATCAGGCGGGCCGACCATCCCGGAGCCTCCGGCGTGGACGGCTTGCAGCCCTTGGCGCTGGACGTTCCGGAGGCGTCGGCCGGCCCCGGCAGCTTTCCCGAGGAGACGGGCCGGAAGCCGTCGAGGAAGATGTTGTAGCGGAACCATGCTTCCTCGGCCCGCTGCGGGAGACGAGCATAGGGGCCGAAGCCGCGGAATCCGCCGGGCGGGATCACGATCTCGAGTCCTCGACCGGTGTATCCCCGCACCCTTCGCGTGCGGGTCATGTCGAGCGTGCGCACATCGACGAGGTCGTAGGGGAGCACCTCTTTCAGGGCCTCGATCGCCTCCGCCAGGCTCTCATCTGCGGCTTCGTCCCACCTCTCGTGCTCGAAGGTCTGATCGATCCGGTCGGCGGCCGCCGGAAGGGCGGTCGTGACCGTGAGTGTGACCGCCACCACCGCTGCGACTGCGATCCGAAAGGCCATTGCTCTCCTCGACTCGATTCCCCCGCCGCAGGAGCGGCGTCGGACCATCCAACCACAGAGCGTGAGCTACGAGCAGGAATCCCCGTGCCGTCTTCAGTCGCGGACGTCTATCTCCAGGACGCCATTGGCCCAGCGCACCCGGATCTCATAGTCGGCGTCGACACCCTCGAACTCGACTCTCACCTCGTCGGGTCCGGAGTCGTCGATCTCCATGGTGAAGCCCGGGGACGGAGTCGCCGACTCCAGGCGAACCTCCTCCGGTCGATGGCGAACAACCACCACTCCCCCGGCGGACGGGACGGTGAGCGAGGTCCACTCCGCCGTGGATGGCTCCGTTGTGGTGGTGCTAGTGCTCGTCGTGGAGCTGGTCGACGGGGGTGGCGCGGTGATCGGCGAGGTGCCGGCCGGGGATGGGCTGGTCGACGGTGCTTGCCTCGCAGCGCGGGTGGACGTGGTAGCGGCCCCGGTGGTTGCGGTCGTTTGCGGGACGGCGAGCACCGCCGGGGACCCTCCCACCTGGCGATCGGCAGAGCTGAGAGCGGCCCAGGTGAATGTGGTGGCGACGACGGCGGCGACCAGCCACACGACGATGAGTCCGAGACGAGGCATGATCCAATGATGGCGCCCCCAGGCGACGGGAACCTCAACGGGACCTCAAATCGGCTCTTGTGACGCATCCGTGGGCGACCTGAGTCCTTCCCAGCGTCTTTGGTTCTGTACGAACGGATACCGTTCCCCACCAACCAAAGAGCCTCAAGCCGTTTGCCAGCATGCAGAGAAGCCCACCCAAGGGCTGCCTTCGCTGATCTGTCGTCACCTGGCCGGTGTCGATCGGGCAGACCCTACCCAACCCACGGATCGGACGTGAGGACCCTCGAATCGAGTCGTCCTTGAGAGCCGCCCGTTGCCCTAGCCTCCTGTCATGGCGTCGATCCTGCTGATCGAAGACGATGCCGATATCAGGCGTCTCGTCGCCGAGACGCTGGCGGGGACGGGCCATCTGGTCCGGTCGTCGACCACTGCGATGGAGGGGCTGCAAGCCGTCGTAGACGAGCGACCCGATCTCGTCATCCTCGATCTCGGCCTCCCGGATCTCGACGGGCAAGAGCTCCTGAGGATGATCCGAGCGATATCGGCTGTGCCCGTCATCGCCGCCACCGCCCGAGGTGAGGAATCCGAGATCGTCGACACGCTCGACGCCGGGGCCGACGACTATCTGGTCAAGCCCTTCTCGGTGAGCCAGCTCGAGGCCCGGGTGCGAGCCGTCCTCAGACGGGTCGGTTCTGGGGAGCCCCGCTCGGAGATCGTCGTCGGCGACCTGCGTATCGACATGGAGGGACGGCGGCTACTCATGGGAGGGAGGGAGATCGAGCTGACTCCCAAGGAGTTCGACCTGATCGCCTACCTGGCCGAACGAACGGGACGAGTTGTTCCCAGACGGGAACTCCTGGCGGAGGTGTGGCGGCAGCCCTACGGAGGGGCCGACCGGACACTCGATGTCCACCTCTCCTGGTTGCGGAAAAAGCTGGGAGAGTCGGCCGCCTCTCCTCGCTACGTGCACACCCTCCACGGAGTGGGGGTGAAGCTCGTGGATCCCACCACGTGAGGCGCCAGCTCAACTGGCTGGTGCTGGCCGTGACCGGCCTTGTGGTGGCGGCCTTCGTGATACCCCTGGGTCTCCTGGTGCGCCGACAGGCGGAAGAACGCGCCCAGATCGCAGCCGAGCAACGCGCCCAGGCCTCTGCCGCCGCCCTGGCGGTGGCCATTGCCGGTGCCGACGGGGCCGTCAGCGCCGAAGTGGCGGAGTCGGCCCTCGTATCGGAGGCTTCGATCATCCTTCCCGACGGCACCCTGGTGGGTCCCGTCGACCCGGATGCGTTTCTGAGCAACATGGTGACAGGAGGGTCGGCATCGTCCACCGAGCTCGCAGACGGCACTTGGCAGGTGGGACTCCCCGTCGCCACCGGAAGCGGTATGGCGGCCGTGGTGGCGGAGGCGGGCCCCGACGAGATGCGACGGGGCGTATGGCGTGCCACCTTCCTCCTGGCGACACTCGCCCTCGCCCTGGTGGGAGGGTCGGTGCTCCTGGCGGACCGGCTGGGGCGCACGCTGGTGCGGCCTTCCCGGGAGGTAGCGGACGTCGCCGATCGCCTCGCCGCAGGCGATCTCGCCGCCCGGGCAGCCGAGACCGGCCCGCCCGAGGTGCGTCAGGTGGCGTCGGCTCTCAATGGGCTGGCGGCTCGCCTCGAAGCGATCATCGAAGGCGAGCGCCGGGCCCTGGCCGATCTGTCCCACCGGCTCCGGACGCCTCTCACAGCCCTCCGTCTGGGAGCGGAGCGTCTGGGAGCCGGGGAAGATCCCGACACGATCCTGGAGCAGGTCGAACGCACGCAGCGAGCGGTAGACGAGCTGATCCGTGAGGTCCGCGACCGGGGCAGCCGGCAACGGCCGGAGGAGACGGATGTGTTGGAACTGGTGGAGCAGCGACTGGCGTTCTGGTCGGTTCTGGCCGAGGACGAGGGCCGGCGGGTGGAAACCACGCTCGCACCGGGGGAGCTGCTCGTGAACGCCACCCCATCTGAGCTCTCGGCCGCCATCGATGCCGTCCTCGACAACGTCTTCCATCACACCCCGCCGGGAACGGCATTCACGGTTTCGGTCTCCTCGCGAGGGGGATCCCCGGTGATAACCGTCACCGACGAGGGGGACGGGTTCCCCGACGCCGAGGTCACCGGACGGGGCGTCAGCTCGGCAGGCTCCACGGGGCTGGGCCTCGATATCGCCCGTAGCCTGTGCCGGCGCCTGGGCGGGAACCTCACCACGGGCGAAGGCCCCACCGGTGGGGCCTTCGTCCGAATGAGGCTGGGTCAGTGATCAGTCGCGCCGCACCTCCAGCCGGCCGTCGCGGATCCTGACCCTCAGCTCGGCCTCGCTGTCGTACCCCGATTCGAATTCGACCCGGATGTCGTCGGTGTCGGCCTTGTCGATCTCGAAGGTCCAGCCGCTCTCGACTTCCACCCCCAGGAGGAACAGCAAACCATTGCGGATGTCGATCGTCACCGAGCCCGCCCCGAAGACCTCGTAGACCTGCACGCCTTCGGGGATGTCGGTCCGCCGCCGGTTGTCGTCGACGGTCGTGGACGTGGACGACGTGGAGGTGGTGGAGGACGTGCTCGATGTGGTCGCCGGAGGTGCCGTGGTGACGGTGGTCGAGGTCGGCGGGGAGATCGTCGTCGTGGTCGAGACGCCGTCCCGGTCGGATCGCCGTATTCGCACACGAACTTCCCCGTCTTCCAGCTCGGCGTTGAAGTCGATGCGGAGACCGCCCGACTCGAAACGGGCCTCGACCTCCCGACCCAGCGGAACCTCGACGGTGGCGTTCCATCCCGCTTCGGCGTTCGCCGCCAGGATCGTCAGGCCCTCTGCGACGCTTCCGAGGGTGATGGTGCCTGCCTCCTCGACCTGGACCACCGTGGTCGAGGAAGTGGAGCTGTCGGCTGTGACCGTCGCCGTGGCACTCCCGTCCGTGGGCGAGTCATTGGCTGCCCAGGCGACGCCGGTGATGAGCACCGCCGCCGCGGTCATCCCCATCAGTGCCTTCGATCTGGTGAACATCGTTCCTCCTTGGTGGTTGATGTGCACCGATCATCCAGCCAACGCCCTTACGCGCGTCTCAGAGGCCTGTAAAGGAATCCTCAACAGAGTCGGTTCTCAGTCCTCAGTTGTCAGTAACCGAAAACCGACTTCCAACTCAGTTGACCTGTGGGAGGTACTCCCCCCCACACCCCCCACGGCTGCTCGTCGCTGGGCCCGGGATGGTCAGGGCCATCCGCAGTGATGGGTCGCGCGCGGCCATCATCCGACAACCGACAACGGCCCCCGGACTTCCGACTTCCGACTTCACGCACCGGCGTCGGCGGGACGGGAGGTGGCGCGCCGGGTCTTCGACTCCACCGTGACCTCGGTGGTGGTCCCGGCTTCGTCCTCCACCGCCTGAGCGGCCGCCCGTGTCTCGGGATGAGGCTGGGGTTGGAGGGGGAAACGCACGCGCAGCCCGTCCTCGGAGTGCTCCCACTTGGGGACGTCGGCGAAGATCTTCGCCACCTCGTCGGGTCCCACCGTCTCATGGTCCATGAGCTCGGCCACCATACGCTCGAGGGCGTCCCGGTGGTGGGTGAGGATCACCTGTGCCTCGTCGTGGGCGGCGGTGATCATCTTGCGCACCTCGTTGTCGATGAACGCCGCCACCTCGTCGGAGTAGTCCTGCTGACGGCCGTAATCACGCCCCAGGAACACCTCGCCGTGGGCGCGCCCGTACTGCATCGGCCCCAGCTCGTCCGACATGCCGTACTCCATCACCATCTTGCGGGCGAGCGAGGTGGCCTTCTCGATGTCGTTGGCTGCCCCGGTGGTGGGGTCGGCGTAGATGATCTCCTCTGCCACACGGCCGCCCAACAGCATGGCGAGCTGATCGACCAGCTCCGACCGGCGGACCAGATACTTGTCGTGGGTGGGGAGAGCGAGAGTATGGCCGAGCGAGCGGCCCCGGGCGACGATGGTGACCTTGTGAACCGGGTCGGCGTTGGGCAACGCCCAGCCGACGAGAGCATGACCGGTCTCGTGGTAGGCGATGAGCTTCTTCTCGTCGTCGGTCATCACCTTGGTCTTGCGCTCGGGTCCGGCCATGACCCGGTCGATGGCCTCCTCCAGCTCATCCATCGTCACCTCGGCCTTGCGACGCCGGGTGGCGAGAAGAGCGGCCTCGTTGATCAAGTTGGCGAGGTCTGCTCCCGTGAAGCCAGGGGTGCGGCGGGCGAGCACTTCGAGATCGAGCTCCTCGGCGAGGGGCTTGCCCTTGGCATGGACCTCCAGGATCTGCTTGCGGCCCTCGATGTCGGGGGCATCGACGACGATCTGACGGTCGAAACGGCCGGGACGCAGGAGGGCCGGGTCGAGGATGTCGGGACGGTTGGTGGCAGCCATCACGATCACGCCGGTGTTGCCCTCGAACCCGTCGAGCTCCACCAGCAACTGGTTGAGGGTCTGCTCCCGTTCGTCGTGACCACCACCCAGTCCTGCCCCGCGGTGGCGGCCCACGGCGTCGATCTCGTCGATGAAGATGATGGCGGGAGCACTCGTCTTGGCCTGTTCGAAGAGATCCCGGACGCGGCTCGCCCCCACCCCGACGAACATCTCGACGAAGTCGGAGCCGGAGATAGACATGAACGGTGCTCCCGCCTCACCGGCCACCGCCCGCGCCAGCAGGGTCTTACCGGTGCCGGGAGGCCCGAAGAGCAGGACACCCTTGGGGATCTTGGCTCCCATCTGGCGGTACCGGTCGGGGTTCTGGAGGAAATCCTTTATCTCCTGGAGCTCCTCGATGGCTTCCTCCAACCCGGCCACGTCCTTGAAGGTCACCCGGGGTTGGTCCTTGGAAACCACCTTGGCCTTGGACTTGCCGAACTGCATGACCCGGTTGCCACTTCCCTGCATCTGCATGAAGATGAAGATCATGAACCCGAGCAGGAACAGCCACGGCAGGAAGCTGATGAACATCTCCATCAGCCCGGGAGGCTGAGGGTCCGTGGAATAGGGCGTCCCTGCCTCCTGGAGGAGGGATGTCAGGTCCCCTTCGTAGCCGTCCGGGTAGGAGGCGGTGATCTCGTATGCCTCCTCGGGCAGGTCGGAGCCCACGAGCCGTCCGTTCACCTGGTTGCTGCGGGCAAGGATCTCTACCCGCTCGAAATCGCCCTCCTCCACCTGGGTGATGAACTCGGAGAGGCCGACCTCCTCGGGACCCGTGAACTGGTCGAACCACCACTGCGCCATGACGGCGAGCAAGATGATCGCCAGCCCATAGACGAGCAGTGTTCTCACGGTTCGGTTCACGGCGACCTCGTAGGTAGATGATCCCGTTGGGACGGTGACGTCATGGTACGGGATGGCTCTCGCTAGGGGAACCCTTGGGCAGGCGCACCTCGAACCGGGCGCCGCCCCCAGGCGCGTCGGTGACGGCGACGGCGCCGCCGTGGGCATCGACCAGAGCCTTCACGAGGTAGAGGCCGATGCCTGTGCCTGCCCCGGATCCGTCGAGGCGCACGAACCGGTCGAAGATCCGATCCCTCTCGGCGTCGGGAACACCCCCACCGCGATCGGAGACGGCGATGAGGGCGTGGTCGGCCCCCTCTTGTACCTCCACGGTCACGAGCCCGCCG
Source organism: uncultured Acidimicrobiaceae bacterium (assembly GCA_964617995.1). Taxonomy (GTDB): domain Bacteria; phylum Actinomycetota; class Acidimicrobiia; order Spongiisociales; family ZC4RG35; genus CAZTXD01. The sequence goes on along the minus strand of CAZTXD010000040.1, from coordinate 4,992 downwards.
CTGGGACCGTGGATGGCGGCGTTCTCGACGAGGTTGACGATCACACGGTGGATCCGTAGCAGGTCACCCTGCACCATCACAGCTGCCTCCGAGCGCAGCACGAAACTGTGAGCAGGAAAACGCATCCGGGCCGACTCCACCGCTTGATGGGCGACCTTGGCGACGTCGAGCGACTCCACGTCGAGAGTGGCCTCACCCAGATCTACCCGGCCGAGATCGACGAGTTGGGCCACGAGATCGGAGAGTCGCTGGGACTCGGCGGCGATGAACTGCACCGCCTCCATCGCCATCGGATCCGAAGCCACCAGATCCATCTCTTCGAGTATGCGGGCGAATCCGACTATCCCCGATAGGGGGGAGCGCATGTCGTGGGCGACACCGACCAGGAAGTCGGTCCTTTCCCGCTGGGCCCGGTCGAGTTGATTCAGACGCCTCTGGATACGCGCCACCCGGCGGCTGGAGACGATGGCGTCGGCGATCTGGCGTCCCACGTCGGAGATGAGGTCCACGTCGTCGGATCCGAAGACTCCCGGGCGGTGGGCTTGGACGCTGAGCACACCCACGACCCGCTTGCCGCTCCGGGCAGGAACGCCGAGGTAGGAACGGGCGTGAGGAGCCTCCTCCCCCACCAGCCTTCGCAACGGGATCCCCGACTCGATCAGGTCGGGGATGTTGAGGGGCTCCTCCGCCGCCAGGACCCGTTCGGTGAGACCACCCGAGTTTTGAGGGAAGGACGTGACGGTGAGGGTGTCACCTTCCAGGATCGTGAACTTCAAACGCGAGCCCTCGGTGATAGCGAACGAGACGACATCGGCTCGGGCGGCGTCCCGGGTGGCTTCGAGAGCCACCCGCACCACCTCGTCGGGCGCGTAGCCGCGGGAGAGGGCCCGAACGATCTCCCCCAGCGCCGCCAGCCGGTTGCGAGTTGGCATTCCTCTCAGACCGTAGTGGCGTCGAGGACGCCTACGTAAGGGAGGTTGCGATATCTGCCTGCGTAGTCGAGGCCGTAGCCGACCACGAACTCGGGGCCGATCTCGAATCCGGTGTAGCGGACATCGATCTCGACACGCTGTATCCCCTCTTTCACCAGCAGGGCGGCGATCTCCAGCGATTCGGGCTTGCGCACCCGCAGACTCTTGAGCAGGTAGTTGAGAGTGAGGCCGGAATCGATTATGTCCTCGACGATCAATACGTGGCGACCGGCGATCTCCTCATCGAGGTCCTTGAGGATCCTCACCACTCCCGATGTCTGGGTGGAAGCCCCGTAGGACGAGACCGCCATGAAGTCGAACTCCACCGGGAGGTCGATCTTGCGCGCCAGGTCGGCCATCACCATGAACGCCCCCTTGAGCACACCCACTACGAGGAGCGGCTTGCCGCGGTAGTCGTTGGTGATCTCGGACCCCATCCGCTGGAGAGCGGCCTCGATGTCCTCGGCCGATATCAGGGTTCGTATCTTTGACATGTCCGATCGTGTCAGGTGCGGACGACAAGGTAGCGCTCGGTATCTGCATCGGCCCAACCGAAGGCCAAACGGCGCACCATCGGAAGCCACACGGCCTCACCGTCGGCCACCAGCACTGGGTGTCTGCTCCGGTCCTCGGCGGGGACGCTGGATGCGGCGAGGTGCTCGAGAGCGTCGGGATGGCCGGAGGCGGGCTCCAGGCGCCAGCGTGTCGCGGCGTCGGCATCGGCGACCATCCAGGCGGCACCCAGCGGCATGACCACCGGTGGACGGTCCATCACGAAGGACTCGAACGTCCAGTCGCCGTAGCGCGTCTCTCCTGCCAGAACGAGGTCCAGTGCCGGTGGAGTCGGCTGCTCCGCACCGGTGGCGACCACCAGCGCACCTCTCCTGCGCACGACGAGGCCGGCTCCTGGCTGGTGACGGTCGATCCTTCCTTCCGCCACTGCCAGAACCCCGGCCACGGCCCCCGGCGACGCCGAGGCCAGCCCGGCGGCAGCCAGGAACCGCCGTGCCATCCGGGCGGCGGGGGAAGGGGAGGCGGTGGCCAGCACAGAGGCAGGGATGGTGGTCTCGTCTCCGGGGACGATGCCCGGTCGAAGCTGGGCCTCCAGATGGTCGATGTCGGTGGCGACGAGCAGGGCGGTGGTGGCCAGAGACTGGCGGAGGCGGCGGTTGTAAGAGGCCTCCAGGGTGGGGATCAGCTGACGACGAATCCGGTTGCGGAGCGGGTCGAGCGTGTCGTTGGCCGGGTCGTCGACCCACCGCAGACCGGCGAGGGTGGCCAGCTCCCGCGTTTGGGAGCGGGTCACACCCAGGAAGGGCCGGGCGAAGGGGGGTCGCCGAGACGGGATCCCCTTGAGGCCGTCGATACCCGAGGCGCGCAGGAGGTGGTGGATGACGGTCTCCGCCTGATCGTCGGAGGTGTGGGCAGTGAGGACCCACTCGTCACCGGCGACGTCCCCTTCCAGGGCCGCGTAGCGCGCTCGGCGGGCCTGGTCCTCAGGCGAGGCGCCTTCGCAGACGTCGACCTCGACCACCCGCAGGTCCACGCCCAGATGAGACGCCACCGCGGAAGCCGCCCCGGCCATCATGTCGGAGGTGCCGAACCCGTGATGGACATGCACGGCCCGCACCTTCCTCTCCAGGCGGCAGCACATGTGGAGCAGGGCAGCCGAGTCTGCGCCCCCCGATAGGGCCACCACCAGCGGGCCGTCGGGAAGGTCGGTCACCTCTTCGACGACGGCGACCAGCTCGGTCAGCCGACGCGGCTCAGCCATCGGCCCGGATCCTCGATCTCCCCCAGAGTCGGCAGCGCCTCCGCCGACGACCATGCCGCATCCAGGGCCTCCCAGCCGGCGCGACGCTCCACCTCCAGTATGAAGGCCTCACCCACCTCGTATTGACGCATCTTCATCTCCAGGCCGGTGAGGCGGTAGAGGAGCTGGTACCTGGGATCCGACCTCCGAGCCCTGAGCACCCGCGACATCCGGGCATGACCACGCAGGATCTGGGAGCCGATCCGGTCCATCACCACGTGGCCGTGGCCCTCGAGGAGGCTCATCAGGGCCTGTACCTCATCGAGGGTCTCCCGCTGCTCCGGTGAGGCGAGCAAGCCCAGCAGCCCGCTCTCGTCGATTATCGGCCGGTCCTCGGCTCGGGCGTCCATGACGGTTTTGAGGATCCGCGACAGGCGGCCGGGTTCGGGGACCGCCTGGGAGACCAGCCGTTCCACCAGCCCCAGGAAATGGTCGGCCATCCATCCCACTCCCACGAACTGGGCACGGTGGGTCATCTCGTGGAGGGCCACCCACAGCCGGAACTCCGTCGGCAGGAACTGATGACGTCGTTCCATGTCGAGGAGGTTGACGCCCACGTAGGCGACACTGTCGCCCCGGTCACCGGTCGGAAGCACCAGCTCGTACTGGCCCAGCACCCGCCGGGAGAGAAAGCCCAGCAGCAACCCGGTCTCGGCCGATACGACCTGATGCGCCACCGACGCCGCGGCCGCTCCCAGCCGTCCCGACGATTCGAGACGTTCGGCGATGCGGCGTTCGGCCGGTTCCAGCAGGTGAGCGAACGAGGCCAGGTTCCGCTCGACCCACTCGGCCCGGCCCACCACCTCGACGTGGGCGGCAGCCGGTGCCGGCAAGCGGGTCGATTCGGCCACCAGCTCCGAGGCGCGGGTCGTGGCAGCCTCCACCTCCGTCACGAGATGATCGAGCACATAGGTGCCGTCGAGAGGATGCGATCCTGCCACCCGGGCCGCCATCCGGCCGGAGAGGGACATCGAAGCCGTCACTCGACGACTTTGTAGCGCTTCCGCACGACCTGGACGAAGTACTGGACCGTGGTGACGACCACCACCAGGGCCGCCAGAGCCAGCAGGGTGGGGATCAGGTAGCGGTAGGTCCAGTCCTCGGTTCCGGTATCGGGCGAAGGAGGCGGGACCGTCACCGCCGGTGGTGCCACGTTCTGGGTGGTGTCTTCGTCCTCGGCCGCAACCGTGGTCTCGGTGGTTGGCGGCTCCGTCTCATCGGTGGCGATCGCCGGTGCGGCCATGGTGAGCAGCAGAGTGCTCAGGAGGGAAGCAATGGTGAGACGTCTGGCGGCACGCATGTCCGGGGAACACTACCAACGACGCCGATCGCGCTGAACGTCAGCGAACCTGCTCGTTGCGCAGCGCCGCGTTGAGTCGAGCGATGAACTCCGGGGGCACTTCCTCGGCTAGGCGCTGGCGGACGACCAACTTCAGTCGCCGCTCGAAGGAGTACCCGTTCATACAGGGAGGACACTCTGCCAGATGGCGTCTGATCCGGCGTCTCCGCCACCAGGTCAGCTCGCGGTCGAGATAAAGGTAGATCTCGGCGAGGGCCTGGTCGCAGAATTCGCTCATGGTCTTTCGGCTCCGTCTGGCACGAGTCCTCTTTGGTTGGCGAATTCCCACAACGCTCGCTGGAGCTGCTTTCTTCCTCGATGCAGGCGAGACATCACGGTTCCGATGGGAATCTCGAGGATCTCGGCTATCTCCTTGTAGGAGAATCCCTCCAGATCGGCGAGCAGGACGGGCAGCCGGAAGTGCTCCGGCAGCGCCTCCACCGCCTCTTTGATGTCCGACTCGACCAGGCCCTCCAACAGCAGATCCTCGGCGGAGCGGGACATGTCGGCCGACTCCTCCGAGCCCACCCTGCGATACAGGTAGAGGTCCTCGACCTCTCCCAGGTCGGTCTCGTTGGGGCGGCGCTGGGCCTTGCGATAGCGGTTGATGTAGGTGTTGGTGAGGATGCGGTAGAGCCACGCCTTGAGGTTGGTGCCCTCGGTGAACGTGTCATAGGCGCGGTACGCCTTGAGCATCGTCTCCTGGACGAGGTCCTCGGCGTCGGCGGGGTTGCGGGCCATGCGCATGGCGGCTGCATAGAGCTGACCGGCGAAGGGCATGGCGTCGCGCTCGAAATTGGCCTGATCTGCCACCGAGCCGGAGAGGGGATTCGAACCCCTGGCCTAACGCTTACGAGGCGTTTGCTCTA
>CAZTXD010000039.1:0-26908 GCA_964617995.1 uncultured Acidimicrobiaceae bacterium | reverse complement strand
CCCGTTTTCGCGCATCGAATGCGCGCTATGGCGCGCATTCGATGCGCGAAAACGGACGGGGTGCTTTCGGGGAGGAGGGGTCCCTACCATCAGGTGCATGCGTCGCATCGTCTGCGTCGGCGGTGGCCCGGGGGGCCTGTTCAGCGCCATCCTCGCCCGTCTCACCTTCCCCGACGTGGAGGTCACGGTCCATGAGCGCAACCCCTTCGACGCCACCTACGGATTCGGGGTCGTCTTCTCCGACGAGACGCTGAGCAACGTCGCCGCCGCCGACCCGGTGTCGTTCGATCGCATCGAGGCCGAGTTCCGCTACTGGTCCGACCTGGAGATCCGCAAGGCGGGTGAGGTGACCCGCAGCGGAGGTCATGGGTTCGCCGCCTTTCCACGGCTCCGTCTCCTCCAGATCCTGGCCGAACGTGCCCGCGAGCTGGGCGCCGAGGTGCTGTTCGAGTCTCCTGTCGAGGACACCGCCGGCATCGAGGCCGACGTGGTCGTGGTCGCCGACGGGGTCAATTCCAACGCCCGCCGGACGATGGCCGAACGATTCGGCCCCAACGCGAGTCACGGCGCCGCCCGCTATGCGTGGTTCGGAACCGAGCACGACTTCGGCGTCTTCACGTTCATCTTCGAGGAGACCCCCCACGGGGTCGTCCAGGCGCATTGCTACCCCTACGCCCCCGGCCTGTCCACCTTCATCGTCGAGATGGCCGAGGACACCTGGCAGGCCGCCGGGTTGGAACCGGAGCAGAGCTTCACTCCCGGTGAGACCGACCCCCAGGCGAAGGTCTTCGCCGAGAAGGTCTTCGGCCACCATCTCGACGGCCACGAGCTCATCGGAAACAACAGCCAATGGATACGGTTCCCGGAGGTGACGGTCGACCGCTGGTGGTCGGATCGCTTCGTGCTGCTGGGCGACGCCGCCCACACCGCCCACTTCTCGATCGGATCGGGCACCAAGCTGGCGATGGAGGATGCCATCGCCCTCGTGGACGCCCTCGCTTCCGCCCCCGATGTGGCCTCGGCCCTATCCGGCTACGAGACCGAGCGCAAGCCCCAGGTCGAATCGACCCAGAGAGCGGCTCGCACCTCACAGGCCTGGTTCGAGTCGGTCGACCGCTACTGGGACCTGCCCCGGCCCCAGTTCGACTTCCAGCTCCTGACACGCAGCCAGCGCATAACCCTCGACAACCTGCGTCTCCGGGACCACGAAGCCACCGAGGGGATCGTCGCCGAGTGGCGGCGACGACAGGAGCTGGCGGCGCCTCGCCCCGACACACCACCCATGTTCCATCCGTTCCGGCTACGGGACGTGACGTTCCCCAACCGGGTGGGCGTGTCGCCGATGGCCCAGTACTGCGCCGTCGACGGAGTCACCACCGAGTGGCACCACGTCCACCTGGGCAGCAGGGCGGTCGGCGGAGCGGGCATGGTCATGGTCGAGATGACCTGCGTGTCACCGCAAGCGCGGATAACCCCCGGCTGCACGGGCCTGTGGAACGACACGCAGGCGGAGGCGCTCCGGCCCATCGTGGAGTTCGTCCACACCCACACCGATGCCGTGCTCGGGATGCAGCTCGGTCACTCCGGCCGCAAGGGCGGGATGAAGGTGCCATGGGAAGCCGGCGACGACGACCTCGCTCCCGTCCACGAGGAGTGGGAGCGTCTGGCTCCCTCCCCCATCCCCTTCCGCGGGGACGGCCCCGTCCCGACGGAGATGAACCGCCGTCACATGGACGAGGTGCGGGATCAGTTCGTCGCCGCCACGTCCCGGACGGCCGACCTCGGCTTCGACCTACTCGAACTCCACATGGCCCACGGGTACCTGCTCTCGAGCTTCATCAGCCCTCTCACCAACCGGCGCGACGACACTTACGGGGGGTCCCTCGACAAACGCATGCGATACCCCCTGGAGATCGTTGACTCGGTACGCGCTGCCTGGCCCGACCATCTTCCCCTCTCGGTGCGCATCTCCGCCACGGACTGGGCTCCCGGAGGCACCACCGGCGACGACGCCGTGGCCATCTCCCGGATGCTCGCCGATCACGGCGTCGACATCATCGACGTGTCGACCGGGCAGGTGGTCGAGCATCAACGCCCGCGCTACGGGCGCTTGTGGCAGACACCATTCGCTGACCGGATCCGCATCGAAGCCGGCGTCCCCACCATGACGGTGGGCGCCGTCTCCTCGATCGACGACGTCAACACGGTGCTGGTAGCGGGGCGAGCCGACATCTGCCTCCTCGCCCGGCCCCACCTCGTCGACCCCTACTGGACGCTGAACGCCGCCATCGACCAGGGCTACACCGGTCATCGATGGCCCGTCCAGTACCAACGAGGGCGAACCGCCCGTCGCCGCGAGCAGGACCCCAACCAGCGCCTCATCTGACCGCTCGGGCTCAGGCGAGTCGACAAACGAGGAACAGCCGCCGGAAAGGGAACAACGTCGTCCCATCCCGCTCGGGTGGATAAGCGTGGCGCATCGCCTCGGTGTAGGCGTCGAGGAAGGCACCCGCGTCTCGCTCGTCCAGGGCGTCGAGCACGGGACGCAGCCCCGTGCCTCGAACCCACTCCACCACCGGATCCTCTCCGGTGAGCACGTGGAGATACTCGGTGGTCCACACGTCGACGCGGCGGCCAGGCCCCGACAGCATCCGCTGATAGTCGACGGCCGGGGCGACTGGCTCGGGGCGCAGCACGCGGCCCACCTGCTCCCGCCAGCGGGGCGAGGAGGCGAGGCGACGCATCTCCACGTGGCTCGGGTGGTCGAAGTTGACGGGCATCTGCACCGCCAGCGTCCCGCCCGACGCCAACCACGAGAGCAGGTGGGCGAGGACCGCCGGGTGGTCCTCCACCCATTGGAGAGTCGCGTTCGAGAAGACGAGGTCGATCGGAGCGGGTGGCCGCCAGCGTCTGAGATCATCGCGGACGAAGGTGGCCGCGGGCACGGCCACCCTCGCCCGCTCCAGCATCGCTTCGGAGGAGTCGAGCCCGATCACCCCGGCGGCGGGCCACCGCTCCACCAGCAGGGCGGTGGAGTTCCCGGGCCCACAGCCGACGTCGACCACGGACCGGGGATCTTCCGCGGGCACCCCGGCCAGGAGATCACGGGCGGGGCGGGTGCGGGCGTCGTCGAAGACGACGTACCGATCGGGATCCCAGGTGGGCACGCCGCCAGCGTATCCTCGTTTGCATGACGCGAGACATGAAGCTGTACATCGACGGGGAGTTCATCGAAGGGACCGGGTCGGAGGTATACGAGGTCCACTCGCCCGTCACCGGCGAGCACATCGCCAGCATTCCCGTGGCGTCGGCCGCCGACATCGACCGGGCCGTCGATTCCGCCCGCCGGGCCACCGAGGAGATGCGCCACTGGACCGCGTTCGAACGCGCCGATCTGTGCCTGCGCATCTACGAGCTCTGGCAGGACAGGGTCGACGACATCGCCCGCACCCTCACCATGGAACAGGGCAAGCCTTATCGGGCCGAGTCGATCGACGACATCGCCGAGTCGGGCGACTACTTCCAGATAGCGGCCGAGGACGTCAAACGCCTGTCCGGCGAGCTCATCCCCACCACCGAGCGGACCCGGCGCATGTTCACCGTGCGCCGACCCGTCGGGGTCTGGGCGGCGATCACTCCGTGGAACTTCCCCGTGATGATCCCCATGGAGTATGTGGGGCCGGGCCTGGCCACCGGCAACTCCATCATCGTCAAGCCCCCGGAGTTCACCGCAATGGCCTTGCTGGAAGCGGCCGAGATCTTCCACGAGGCGGGGGTGCCGCCCGGTGCGATCCAGGTGATACCCGGTGATGGCCGCATCGGGGAGGCACTCGTCACCCACCACGGGATCGACGCCATCGGCTTCACAGGGTCGTCGGAGACGGGCAAGAGAATCGTCTCGCAGATGGGCCTCAAACGCTCGATCATGGAGATGTCGGGCAACGGTCCGCTGGTCGTGACCGGAGACGCCGATGTGAAGGCGGCCGCCGAGGCGGCGGTCTACGGCGCCTACTACAACGCCGGGCAGGTCTGCTGTGCCACGGAGCGTGTGATCGTCATGGACGACGTCCACGACGAGTTCGTGGAAGCCACCCTCAAGGCCTCGGAGGTGGTGAAGCTGGGCGACCCGTTCGACGACGCCACGACCATGGGACCTCTCAACAATCGTCCCACCGCCGACAAGATGGACCGCCATCTCCAGGACGCCGCCGAGCGGGGCGCCGAGATCCTGATGGGGGGCGGGCGAGCGAGTGGTTTCCCCACCGACCTCTACTACGAGTTCACCGTGGTCGACGGGGTCACCGAGGACTCGATGGTGTCGAAAGAGGAGTCGTTCGGACCTGTTGTGCCGATACTCACCGCCCGCGACGACGCCGACGCGATCGAGATCGCCAACCGCACCCACCTCGGCCTCCAGGCGGCGGTGTTCACCAACGACCTGTCCAGGGCCTGGTGGTATGCCGACCGGATCCGTTCCGGCACGGTGGTGGTGAACGACTCCACCGACTTCTGGGAGACCTTCCAGCCCTTCGGGGGTGCGGCCGGGACCGACACCGGTTGGGGGCGTCAGAGAATCGACGAGTTCACCGACCTCCAGACGATCAGCTTCAACCTGCGGGAGATGTGAGGGGCGTTCCCTCTAGTCCATTGCCGCGGTCATACCGGCGAATCCTCCTCCGAACACTCCCAGCAGGACGCCGGGGAGGATGGCCGTAGCGAACGAGTCGGCGATGTCGTTGTCGGTGATCGCCCACACGACCAGGGTCAGGCCGACCAGAACCACCGGCAGGCCGATGAGGGCACCGCGCAGGATCGCCGTGCCGAACGCGACGTCGACGTCTATCTCTTCGGGTTTTTCCATCGGGTCATGATGCCACGCCGTCGTGGCGGCGGCTGCAGCCGATTACCGTCATTCAGACATGCATATCCCCTATGAGGACCGGGCCGCCGAGATACCCCTCGCTTCGGCCGAGTACATCAGCTTCGCCTCCCGCACCACCTTCCTCGGTGTTCCGGCCCGGCGGACCGACGATCTGGGCGAAGCGAGAGCGGTGATCGTCGGCGCCCCCTTCGACCTGGGAACCTCATACCGGCCGGGAGCCCGTTTCGGGCCGGCGGCCATCCGCTCGGCCGATTACGGGGCGATGGACGGCTATCGCCCCCACCTACCCACCGGCATCGATCCCCTGGGCGAGCTGGGCGTGGTCGACATCGGCGACGTATACGTGGTGCCCGGCCAGATGGAGACCTCCATCCATCGGATCGCCGACACCGTCGAGGCCGTGGCCCGTGCCGGGAAGGTCCCCATCGTCCTCGGCGGCGACCACACGGTGACGTGGCCCGATGCCTGGGGCGTGGCGAGGGTGCACGGCTACGGCAAGGTGGCGCTGATCCACTTCGACGCCCACGCCGACACCGGGTTCCTCCAAAACGGGTCCCTCTACGGGCACGGGACGCCCATGCGGCGACTCATCGAGTCGGGGGCCGTGCCCGGCCACCGCTTCGTGCAGATCGGGCTGCGGGGCTACTGGCCCGAACCCGACGTGGTCGAGTGGATGCAGCTCCAGAAGATGCGCAGCTTCCGCATGGACCAGATCCTGGAGCGGGGCCTGGACGCCGTCGTCGACGAGGCCGTCACGGCGGCATCGGCCGGCTCGGTGGAAGGGGTGTTCATCTCTGTCGACATCGACGTGGTCGATCCCGGATTGGCGCCCGGGACCGGCACACCCGAGCCGGGGGGCCTGGGCTCCCGGGAGCTCCTCGACTCGGTTCGTCGACTCGCCCGGGATCTCCCGGTCCTCGGTGCCGACGTCGTCGAGGTCTCCCCTCCCTACGACGGGCGCGGTGAGCAGACCGCCTACCTCGCCAACCGGGTCGTGCTGGAGATACTCAACGGCATCGCCGAACGCGAGGTCTCGCCGGGCTGACGTCACACGGGATCGGCGAGGTCGTATCTTCGCCTGAGCGTGCCCGAAAGCGGTGAGCGGGAACCCATCGCCGGGTGAGCGGCGTCCAAGCGGCGACCCACAGGAGGTGGTAGTCGATGAGAAAGACCGTGATCCTTGGACTGTCGATGATGATGTTCGTCGCCGCCTGCAGCGGTGGCGACAGCGCCGATTTCCGCCGGGCAAGCGACGAGCTCGCTGCTGTCGGTGCCGAACCAGAAGTGACCATGGCTCCCACCGACAGCGACGACGGCGCCTTCGAGCCCGCCGAAGGCGAGACGGTGTCGATGTCGTCTCCGGAGGGCCGCAAGGTCATCCACCGGGCGTCCATCTCGATCGAAGCAGAAGACACCCGGGCTGTCTACGCCACGATTCAGGAGATGGTCGAGGTGGCCGGAGGGTTCATACAGGCGGCCAGCGTCAACGACCCCCATACCGGCGAGGACCAGCCCCGCATCGACATGGTGCTGCGCATCCCCGCCGACGACCTCAACACGACCCTGGAAGACATCGCCGCTCTGGGCACCCGCCTGATCTCCCAGTCCCAGCACGGCGACGACGTGACCGAGGAGTATGTCGACATAGAAGCCCGCATCTCCAACCTGTCGCTGCTCGAAACCGAGCTCCGGGCCCTCCTCGAGGACGTGCGCCAGCAGCCGGAGGCCGACCCTGCCAAGCTCCTCCAGGTCTTCAACGAGATCAGCCGGGTGCGAGGGGAGATCGAGCAGCTCGAAGGCCGCCGCCAGGTGCTCGACGACCTGACCGCCCTGGCCACGGTGGAGGTGCAGGTGTCGCCCACCCCGGACGCCACCCCGGTCGTCGCCCAGGGTTGGGCGCCGGTGGCGGTGGCCCGCCAGGCCCTCCAGGATCTGGTGGCTGCCTTCCAGGGCATCGGCGACTTCGCCATCCGCTTCGGCCTCTACGTGGCTCCGCTGGCCCTGATCTTCCTCGGGCTGCCCGCGCTCGGCGTCTGGCGACTGCGGCGTCGGTTCGGGCTCCGACGTGTCACCGAGCCCGCCGGCGGCGAGACGGCCTGAGCCGAGAAGGGGCCCGGTCACGACGACCGGGCCCCTCACCGACCGCTAGCTCCTGGCGAGGTTGAAGTAGTCGGTGAACAACAGCTCGGCGTCGCCGGTGTCTTCTATCGCCTCGAGCAGATCGAAGGTCGCCGCATCGGGGTAGATCGCCGGGTCTTCGAGGATCTCGGGATCGATGAACTCCGAGGCCGCCTCGTTCGGATTGGCGTAGAAGGTCCAGTTGGTCAACTGGGCTCCGTTCTCGGCATCGAGGATGAAGTTGACGAAGGTGTGGGCCGTGCAGGGATGGTCGGCGTCACCCGGAATCGCCATGTTGTCGGTCCACAGCGTGGCACCCTCGTTCGGTATCACGTACTCCCAGTTGTCGGGGTCATCCACCTCGTCGAAGGCGCCGAAGAAGTCGCCCGAGTAGCCGTGGGCGACGGCCACCTCACCGTTCACGAGGTTGTCCGGATACTGATCGGAGTCGAACGTGGTGACGCTGGCGGACGCGATGGCGTCGGCCGCCTCCTGCAACGCCTCCTCGGAGGTCTCGTTGAGGCTGTAGCCGAGGTACTTGAGGGCGGCGCCAATGGTCTCTCTGGGGTCGTTGAGCAGCGATACGCCGCCGGGATACGCGGCGGTGGCATCGGGATCGAACAGCAGCCCCCACGTCGGCTCGAAGTCCTCACCCACCACCGACAGGTTGACACCGATGCCGGTCGTTCCCCACTGGTAGGCCACCGAGTAGGCGCCGTCCGGGTCGTAGGGGAGGTTCTGGAACTCGGCGCCCAGGTTGGACACGTTGGGAATCGCCTCGTGCTGTAGGGGCATCAGGAGGCCCTCTTCGATCATGATCGCCACCATGTAGTCGGAGGGAACGATCAGGTCGTACACCACCCCCGCCTGGATCTGGGCGAGCATCGTCTCGTTCGAGTCGTAGAACGTCTCGATGACGTCCACGCCGTACTCCTCCTCGAAGGCGGAGATGAGATCGGGATCGATGTACGCGGACCAGTTGTAGAGGTTGAGGTTCCCATCGGTCTCACCCGCCGCGCACACGCCGTCGTCGGCGGGCGTCGTCGTCTCGGTGACTCCGTCATCGGGTGCCGTCGTCTCTACGGGCTCGGTGTCGGTCGTGGTCGTGTCTCCACATGCCGCAGCCACCATCGCCAGCACGGCCAGCACCGACAACAATCTCGTTCGCTTGTTCATGTTCCTTCTCCTATCTGGGGTACCGGCGGCCTGTCACCGCTGGCGGCGCGGCGCTGGAACCCCAGCGATATGCCGACCAACACGATGGAGGCCACGAGCATCACAGTCGACACGGCGTTGATGAGAGGGCTCACCTGACGACGCACCAGACCAAAGACATAGACGGGGAGTGTGGTCGACCCGGGACCGGTGACAAAGCTGGTGACGACCACGTCGTCGAGGGAGAGCGTCAGCGCCAACAGGGCTCCTCCCGCCACTCCCGGCATGATCAGCGGCAGGGTGACCCGCCGGAAGGTCTGCCACCTGCCGGCGAACAGGTCGGCGGCCGCTTCCTCCAGATAGGGGTCCATGCCGGCGAGCCGGGCCCGAACCACCACCGCCACGAACGAGATGTTGAAGGCGATGTGAGCCAACGATATCGACCCCAGCCCGAGGTTGAGCCGGATTCCGGTGACGCTCCCCAGCAGGTCGAAGGCCTGGACGAAGAACAAGAGCATCATCACGGCCATCGTCACGTCGGGGATGATGATGGGCAGGTAGAGAAGCCCGTCGAAGGTCCGCTGGCTGCGGAAGCGAAAGCGTTCCATCGATATGGCAGCGGCGGTACCGAGGATGACGGAGACGATGGTCGAGACGGCCGCCACTATGAGGGTATTGCGGATCGACCGCAGGATGGCGTCGTTGCGGAACATCTCCCCGTACCACCGCAGCGAGGGCTCGGTCCACACACCGACCCGGTTGTTGTCGTTGAACGAGAACACGGCCAGCACCGCGATTGGGGCATAGAAGAAGGCGTATACGAGCCATCCGTTGGCTGCCAGCAGCCGATCGACGAGCGGCACCGGGGTGGTGACGTCCTTCACAGGGTTCGCCCCCCTTTACGGAAGTAGATGATGGTGGCCACCAGCATCACGATCATCACCGTCACCGACAGCGCCGACCCGAACGGCCAGTTCCTGGCCGTGAGGAACTGACCCACTATGTAGTCGCCCAGCAGGGGAGGCCGGCCCCCGCCGAGGATGGCAGGTGTGACGTAGGCGCCCAGGGCCGGGATGAATACCAGCACGGAGCCGGCCACCACGCCGGGCATCGACAGCGGCAGGGTCACCTTCCGAAAGGCGGCCCATCCCCCGGCGTAGAGATCCCTCGCCGCCTCCACCAGGCTCCAGTCCATCCGCTCCAGGGCGGCATACAGGGGCAGGATCATGAAGGGCATGTATCCGTAGACGAGGCCTATCAGGACGGCCGGCAGTGTGAACAGGATCCGCACCGGCTCGCCACCCAGCGCCTGGCTGACGATGGAAAGGGGGCCGTCCGAGCCCATCAGGAACTTCATGGCGTAGGTGCGGACCAGGAAGTTCGACCAGAACGGGATCATCACCAGGATCAGCAGCGCCGCCCGTACCCGGGGAGTGCGGGTGGCGATCCAGTATGCAAAGGGGTAAGAAGCGACGAGGCTTATCAAGGTGGTGAGGGCGGCGAGCCACAACGAGCGGAAAGCCACCTGGCGGGGAATCTCGTCGAGGACCCGCACCCACGAGTCGAGATTCCAATCGGCCAGGGCGGTGGCGCCCGTCCGGGTCCGGGTGGCGAACGAATACACCAGCACTATGAGGAGGGGAACGGCGAAGAACAGGACCAGGTAGACATAGGAAGGCAGCCCGATGAGAAAGCCCCGTCGGCTCTCGGCGCGGGCCGCCCGGGCCTCCAGCTCCAGCCGGGTGTCGACCATCAGTCCGTCACCACGTTGGTCGACGCGGGCGCCCATCCCACGATGGTCTCCTCGCCCAGCTCGTACGTCTCCACACCCGGGCGGTTCTCCTCCTTCACCTCCAGCGGGTGGGCGAGGCCCACCTCGACGTCGTAGAAGTAGGCGTCTCCGTAGTACAGCTTCCTCGTGACCTTGCCCCGGAGCCTGAGGTAGGAGTCGGGAACGGGCTCATCGGTCTCGTAGAGCGCGAGCCGCTCCGGCCGCAGAGCCAGCGTGACCGCCGCCCCTCTGTCCCGGCCGGTCCGGAGAGGCAAGGTGGTGCCGTTGCCGAGACGCACCGAGTCGGCTCCGTCGACAGTGACGTCGACCAGGTTGATGTCGCCGATGAAGCCCGCCACGAACCGCGACGTGGGGCTCTCGTAGATCGCCGCGGGCTCGCCCACCTGGAGCAGACGCCCTTCGTTCATGACTCCGATGCGATCCGACATGGTCAGAGCCTCCTCCTGGTCGTGGGTCACGTAAATGAATGTGATCCCAACGCGGGCCTGCAGGTCCTTCAGCTCCACCTGCATGCTCTGGCGGAGCTTGAGGTCCAGGGCCCCCAGCGGCTCGTCGAGGAGCAGGACCTCGGGCTCGTTCACGAGAGCCCGGGCCAGCGCCACCCGCTGCATCTGCCCGCCGGAGAGCTGTGATGGGCGGGCGTCGGCCCGCTGCCCCAGTTGAACCTGATCGAGGACCCGGGCGACCCGCACGGAGATCTCCGCTGCGGGAACCTTCCTCATCTCCAGGCCGAAGGCCACGTTCTCGGCCACGGTCATGTGCGGGAAGAGCGCGTACGACTGGAAGACCGTGTTGACGGGGCGCTGGTTTGCGGGCAGCAGTCCCATCTCCTTGCCGTGGATCCGTAGCGAACCCTGCGACGGGTACTCGAAGCCGGCGATCATCCGCAAGGTCGTGGTCTTCCCGCAGCCCGAGGGCCCCAGCAGCGAGAAGAACTCTCCGTCCCCCACCGCCAGATCGACTTCGTCGACCGCAACGACGTCCCCGAACCGCTTCGTGACTGCCAGCAACTCCACCGCCGGAGTGCTCACCCGACCTCCTTTCGATCGACCCACTGCCCGGCGACCATCACGCTCTCGACCGCAGTGTCCCCGAAGGAACCGTCGGGGAAGGGATCCCGGTCGAAGAGCACCAGCTCGGCCAGGTTACCGACGCGGACGACCCCACGGTCCATCTCGTCGCCGTTGTGCCATGCCGATCCCGCCGTGAAAGCCGCCAGAGCCGTGACCGGGTCGAGTCGCTCCGAGGGGACCAGCGGGATACGGGACCGGTCCTGCACCGGCACCCGGTTGACCGCGACGTGGATCTGCGCCATGACGTCGCAGGTGGACACCGACCAGTCCGAGCCCCCCACGAGGGCCGCCCCCGACCCCACCAGGCTGGCGAACGGATACTGGCGGCTCGAGCGGATCGGGCCCAGGAAGGGTTGGGTCAACTCCTCCTGGTAGCCGTCCTCGCATGCCCAGAGGGGCTGAGCGTTGGCGACCGCGCCCAGCCGGTGGAAACGGGGGATGTCGGCCGGGTGGATCACCTGGATGTGGGCGATGCTGTGACGGAGCCCGGACCATCCGTTGGCGATCCGGGCCGCCTCGACGGCATCGAGTGCATGGCGGACGGCGGCATCGCCGATGGCGTGGAAGTGACACTGGAAACCCTCTTCGTCCAGGGCCGTCACCACCTCCTGGAGGAACCGGGGGTCGATCATGTCGATGCCGGCGCCTCCCACCTCGTGGTAGGGCTCGAGCATGGAGGCGGTGAAGTTCTCCATCACCCCGTCCAGCATCAGCTTGACCGCGTGGGGGCGATAGCCGGGCGCTCGCTGCTCCCGCCAGACCCGCAGGCGCTCGATCTGCTCGATGCCCCCGGCCCGATCCCACCACAACGCTGCCAGCACCGATCCCCGCAGGCGCCCGCTCTCGCCCAGACGCCGATAGGCATCGTGCAGGGGCTGTTCGACCCAGGCGTCCAGCCAGCCGGTGATGCCCAGCCGGAGGAGATGACGCTGGCCCTCCAGGAGCGCGGCCTCCACGTCGTCGTCCGTGGCGGGCGGCATCGCTCCCTCCACGAGAGACATCGCGCCCTCATGGAGGGTGCCCTGGGGAGATCCGTCGATGAGACGCTCGATCCGCCCATCCTCCGGGTCGGGAGTGGCGGCGGTGACACCGGCGACGGCCAGTGCCCGGGAGTTCACCCATGCTCCGTGGCCGTCGCGGTTGGTCAGGAATACCGGCCTGTCCCCCACCGCCTCGTCGAGGTCGGCGGCGGGCGGACAGGCCCGCTCGAACCAGTCCTGAGACCATCCGCCCCCCTTGATCCAGGCGACGTCGGGATTGCCCCGGGCGTACTCGGCCACGATTGACAGCGCCTCGTGGCGCCCCGACGCCTCCAGGAGGTTGCATCCGAGCAGGAGGGCTCCCCCACCGTGGGGGTGGACATGGGCATCGGTGAGACCGGGAGTGAGCAGCCGACCCTCCATGTCCACCACGTCGGCGCCGGCGGTGTGGGCCGCGACGTCCGACTCGTTGCCGACCGCCACGATCCGGTCACCTTCCACTGCCACCGCCCGGGCCCATGTCCGGGCCGCGTCGGCGGTGAAGATCCGACCGTTGAGGAGGATCGTTCGCTGGCTCACCGCGAAACACTACCGAGTCGGCATCCGGCGGAGGGGAACGGCCCCGCTGGTTACAGTGACGGTCATGAGCGCTTTCTGGCATCCCTTCGCCGACATGCACACCGTTCAACACTCGCCCTTCGTCGTCGATCGGGCCGAGGGTGTCTATGCCTTCGACGAGGAGGGCAACCGTTACCTGGATGCTGCCGCCGGACTGTGGTACGCCAACGTCGGCTGGGGACGCACCGAGATCATCGATGCGGTCCGGCGCCAGATGGACAAGCTCCCCGCCTTCCACTGCTTCGTCGACTTCGGCACCCGCCCGCCCATCGAGCTGGCCGAGCGGATCGCCGCCGTTGCCCCCGATCCCGCTTCGAAGGTGTTCTTCGGCCTGGGAGGATCCGACGCCGTCGACACGGCTGCCAAGCTCGCCCGCCGGTACTTCTCCGCCGTCGGCCAGCCCGAGCGGACGGTCTTCATCGCCCGCGAGTGGGCTTACCACGGCATGAACACCTACGGGACGTCCCTGGGAGGCATGGAGCCGAACCGCTTCGGGTACGGCGAACTCGTGGGAGATGTCGTGTTCGTGCCTCACGACGACGCCGAGGCCGTGACGAAGGCGATCGACCACGCCGGCCCCGAGCGGGTAGCCGGCATCTTCGTGGAGGCGGTGGTGGGCGCCGGCGGCATTCGTCCCGTCCCCGAGAGCTACCTCACCCGGGTCCGGGAAGCCATCCGAGAAGCCGGCGGTCTCTACATATCCGACGAGGTCATCACGGGCTTCGGCCGGGTGGGCGACTGGTTCGCCGCCGGGCGGTTCGGTCTCGAGCCGGACATGATCACCTTTGCCAAGGGTGTCACGTGCGGCTACCTGCCGCTGGGAGGCGTGGTCACCGCCCCCCACATCGCCGCTCCCTTCTTCGACCGGCCGGGCAACGTCTTCCGTCACGGCTACACCTACTCGGGTCACTCCGCGTCCTGTGTCGCCGGCCTGGTGGTGATGGACATCATCGAACGGGAGGGCCTGCTGGAGAGGGCGATGGAGCTGGAGACGGAGATCCCGGTCGCTCTCGCCCCCCTCGCCGACCTCGACGTCGTCACCGAGATCCGCGCCGGGGTGGGTGCGCTGGCGGCCATCCAGCTCGACACCACCGACGAGGGCCTGCCTCCCCGGGCAGCGCGCGCTTGCCGGGAGGCGGGCGTCCTCACCCGCGCCGTGGGAGGTGGGGGCCTGCAGGTGTCTCCCCCGCTCGTCATGACCCCCGAGAACGTCAAAGAGATGGGTGAACGCTTCCACCGCGGGCTGTCGTCTCTGTAGGCTCACCAGGCTGTCGACCAAGGAGAGACATGACCGCCCCTGCCTATCCGGAGGCCAGCCAGGCGACGAGCTCCCTCGTTTGGAGCATCGTGGGGCTGGTGTGTTGTGGGCCTGCCGCCATCATCGGCTACATCCAGGCCCGCAACGAGCTCGAGGCTATCGCAGCCCAGCGCCGCGATCCCGTCAACCAGGGCACGGCCAACGCCGCCCGTATCATCGCCATCGTGGTCGGCGTGCTGTATCTCCTGAGCATCGTGGCGGTGGCATTCCTGATCGCCATCGGCGGCGGGCTGGCCTTCCTGGACGAGCTCGGCAGGCTGTGAGCGGGACGTGATCGCGCACCGCCCCCTACCCCGGATCGACCTGCGGTGGTCACTGCCGGCGCTAGCGGTCGCAGCCGCGCTGGCGGTGGCACCTGTGGAGGAGGCACCCACGATCTGCCCGTTTGCCCTGATCACCGGCACGGCCTGTCCCGGGTGCGGGCTGACCCGGGCGGCAGCCTCGCTGGTGCGGGGCGACGTGGGTAGTGCCCTCGCCTTCCACCCGCTGGTGTTCCTGGTGCTGGCATGGATGATCGGGGCGACGGTGGTCTGGATCGGACGACGCCGGGGAATCACCCTCCCGCTGAACCCTCAGGTCGTGAATCGGCTGCTGATCGCCTCGGCGGCGATCTTCGTCGTCACGTGGATGGCGCGTCTAACGACGGGGACCCTTCCTCCGGTGTGACCGGCCTCCGCCTCACGCGGGAGCGCAAGGCCCATCCGGCCGCTCCGGCTCCCACGGCGATGAGCACCGGCAACCACAGCTTGGCCGACACCAACCGGGAAGCGGCGAGCCGGAAAGGAGCCCTTCCCGCCCCCGGATCGAGGAACCAGGCGCCCAGACGGAAGAACACGGCGAAACCCAAGGCGGAGACGGCGATGCGGTTCATGAGCGAGCGGAGCATCACCCTCTTGTCTTCGGACATGAACTCTGCGGCGGTTCCCATCCCGACGATCACCGTCAGACCGAGGATCGTTCCCAGGTAGAGCGTCCGGGCGGCGTCCGAGCCGGGGCCCACCAGCGGCCTCTCATCGGGCAGGCGAACCACCAGCGGGTCGAGGGAGGCGATGACCTGAGCGACCTCCGCTTCGTCGGCCGCGACTCCGTGACGCTGGACATGCGACGTGAGCACCGGGCCGGCCGGACCGAGGATACCGGCGACGTCGACGACAGCTTGCTCCCCAGGGGGCAGCGCCGCCGCCGCGACTATGGCCTCAACCAGCTCAGCGAGGCTGTCCTCGAGGGCCGGATCCTCCACCGCCGAGGCGGCTATGTCGGAGGCAGTGCCCCTGTCGATACCCCTCTCGTCGCCCAGCTGTCGGGCAAGCCAGGCTTCGACCCGGTCGGCTACCGGCCCTGCCGTCGCCGTGTCCGCCGCGGCTGCCGCCACCAGGTCGGCGTCGACCACCACCGCCCGGCCCCACAACGAGACGAGGGTCAGCGACACGGCCATGCCGTACACCCAGAGAACTACCGGGAGGGCGTAGTGCCTCCAATCGGCCGTCACGTTCAGCGGATCACCAGATCGGGATGCGTTCTCACGCGGGGCCGGGCAGACTCCACCGCTTCCACCAGGGCCGAGAACGCCGCCGCCGCCTCTGAGTCCGGTGCCGCCACCGTAACGGGCCGGCCCTCGTCGGCGCCCGCCCGCATCGCCGGCAAGAGAGGTATCTGCGCCATCAACGGAACCCTCAGCTCGTCGGCCAGGGCCGCTCCCCCACCGGCGCCGAAGAGCTCGTAGCGTTTGCCATCGTCGCCTGTGAACCAGGCCATGTTCTCGATGACCCCGATCACCTCCTGGTCGACCTGCTCGGCCATCAGCGCCGCCCGACGCGCCACACGCTGCGCCGTCGGCTGTGGGGTCGTGACCAGGAGCACCTGCGCTCTGGGCAGGAACTGGGCCATCGAGATGGCGATGTCACCTGTGCCGGGAGGCATGTCGACGATCAGGTAGTCGGGGGCGTCCCAGAACACATCCGACAGGAACTGCTCGATGGCCTTGTGGAGCATCGGCCCCCTCCAGATGACGGCCTTGTCGTCGGGAACGAAATAGTCCATCGACATGACCTGGACCCCGAAGGCGCGGGGAGGGATGATCGACTCGTCGATGACGACCGGAGGCCGATCGACACCGAACATGCGGGGGATCGAGAAACCCCATATGTCGCCGTCGATGATCCCGACCTTCCTTCCCGTCGCCGCCAGCGTCACCGCCAGGTTCGTGCTTACCGACGACTTGCCGACCCCGCCCTTGCCCGAAGACACGGAGATGACGCGGGTGCGGTTGCCGGGCTGGCCGATGGCGGGACCGACCCCGGCGCGGAGCTGGTCCATGAGCCGGTGCCTGCCGGAGTCGTCCATGACCTCGTATTCGACGGTCAACCGGGTGTCTCGGGCCGCCGACTTGACGGCGGCGTCCAGCTCCTGAAGGGAAGGATGGTTGGGAACGGGAACCTGGATCGTCACGGAGTCGGCCCCGAAACGCCTGTCGGAGACGGCTTCGATCAGCCCCAGCTCACCCAGCGTTCGCCCCAGCAGGGGCTCCATCACGGATTCGATGGCGGCGCGCAGAGAATCGGCGGGCGTCTCGGACACAGATGCCTTTCTCCTATAGAGATAGTGGCTAGAAGATCGGTCCAAACTATAGTTTCGGGTGGAGGAAACCCCGATATGGACCTCAACGCACTCGACGAGAGGATCGCCGACCTCACCGCCGCTCTGGGCGATCCCACCCGTCGAGCCATCTATGTGGCGGTCAGGGAATCGGCCGAGCCTGTGACCACCGCCCGCATCGCCACCCTCTTCGACCTGCATCCCAATGTGGCCCGCCATCATCTCGACAAGCTGGCTACCGACGGCTGGCTCGTGGTCTCCTACCGGCGCTCCAGCGGACGATCGGGGCCGGGGGCGGGACGACCCGCCAAGACGTATGAGGCCTCCAACCGGGAGGTGTCGATCCACTTCAGTCCCCGACGCTACGAGCTGTTGGTCGAGCTGCTGATGCGAGCCCTCGCCCGGGCGGCCCCCGACGACATGGGGAAGATCGCCCAGGAGGTGGGCACCGAATACGGCCGGGAGCTGGCCGAGGAGATCGGCGCCCCTGAGGACGCCGGCTACGCCGAGGCGGTGCAGGCGGTGGCGGTGGCGATGACCGGCCTCGGCTTCAGCATGGACCCCGACGTGGAGGGGGAGCGGCTGCTCTCGTCCAACTGCCCCTTCGGCGAGGCCGCTTCCGATCATCCCGACGTCGTTTGCTCACTGGACCAAGGGATCGTGACCGGCCTGGTGGGATCCCTGGCGGCGGGATGCACGCCGGTGCTCGTCCCCCACACCCGACCGGGAGACGACTGTGTCACACAGGTGCCGGTGACGATCACGTCGAACTGAGTCGGAAGACGAAAGACAGGGTCGGAAGAGGCCAGGGTGAGGGGGCGGGGGCACCCTCCTAGACTCGAACAGGTCTGATACCCACCGGAAAGGACGGCATGTCCACTGATCCGTTCCAGGCCCACGACACCATGAAGACCGCCCTGGGACAGCGGCAGATAGCCCGCCTCGACGCCATCGAGGGGTCCGAGGCACTCCCCTACACGATCAAGGTGCTCCTCGAGGCCGCGCTCCGCAACGTCGACGGCAAGGCGATCACCGCAGACGACGTGCGGGCCATCGCCGCCTACGACGCCCGTGAAGTAGGCGAGACCGAGATCCCCTTCATCCCCGGGCGGGTCGTGCTCCAGGACTTCACCGGGGTCCCAGCGGTGGTGGATCTGGCGGCGATGCGATCGGCGATCGTTTCGATGACGGGGGACGAAGAGTTCGCCCAGAAGGTCAATCCGCAGATCCCCGCCGACCTGGTGGTGGACCACTCCGTCCAGGTGGACAGCTTCGCTCGCCCCGATTCGCTCGTGATCAACTCCCGGCGCGAGTTCGAGCGAAACCAGGAACGCTACGAGTTCCTCAAGTGGGGGCAGTCGGCCTTCCAGAACTTCCGTGTCGTCCCTCCCGCCACCGGCATCGTCCACCAGGTCAACCTCGAGTACCTGGCCAAGGTCACCTGGGACGACGGAACCTGGCTATACCCCGACTCGCTGGTGGGCACCGACAGCCACACGACGATGATCAACGGCCTGGGCGTTGTCGGCTGGGGGGTCGGAGGAATCGAGGCGGAAGCGGCAATGGTGGGCCAGCCCATCTACATGCTGCTCCCCGAAGTGGTGGGGTTCCGTCTCACGGGCAGACTCCCCGAAGGGGCGACGGCGACGGACCTCGTCCTGCGGGTCACCCAGATGCTGCGTGAGCACGGCGTCGTGGGCAAGTTCGTCGAGTTCCACGGCCCCGGCCTCACCTCGATGCCGGTGGCCAACCGGGCGACTATCGCCAACATGTCCCCCGAGTACGGCGCCACGGTCGGTTTCTTCCCCGTGGACGACCAGGTGCTTCGTTACCTGCGCCTGACCGGCCGGGACGAGGACCTGATCGAGACCGTGGAGGCCTATTACAAGACCCAGCGCCTGTGGCGTGACGACGATCGGAAGATCATCTACTCGACCGACCTGGAGCTCGATCTGGGCACGGTGCTCCCGTCCCTGGCCGGGCCCAAGCGCCCCCAGGACCGCATCGACCTGTCGGCCATGCGCTCGCAATGGCGCCAGGACCTCGAGATCACATTCGGCAATGCCGTCGGCAACGGCCCGGGGACGCTCTCGGAATGGGCCGACGAGGGCGGAGCGATGGCCCCGGCGACGACGGCCGTGATGGAGAAGTCGAGCGCGGCCGAGGTCACCTACGAGGACGAGACATTCGAGCTGCAAGACGGATCCGTCGTGATCGCCGCCATCACCTCGTGCACCAACACGTCCAATCCCGATGTGATGGTCGGTGCCGGGCTGGTGGCCCGTAAGGCGAACCAGCTCGGATTGACCCGGAAGCCCTGGGTGAAGAGCTCGTTGGCCCCCGGCTCGAAGGTGGTCACCGAGTATCTGGAGGCATCGGGCCTGATGCCCGACCTGGAAGCGCTGGGCTTCCATCTCGTCGGGTACGGCTGCACCACCTGCATAGGCAACTCCGGCCCGCTCCCCGAACCGATATCAGAGGCCATCGCCGCCAACGACATCGTCGCCGCCGCGGTGCTGTCGGGGAACCGCAACTTCGAAGGTCGCATATCCCCCGATGTCCAGGCCAACTACCTGGCTTCGCCCCCGCTGGTGGTGGCCTATGCCCTGGCCGGCACCGTCGACTGGGACCCGATCGGAGAACCCATAGGTACCGACCGCGACGGCAACCACGTCTACCTGCGCGACATCTGGCCGACTCAAGCCGAGATCGCGGCCGTCGTCGCCGAGCACGTGGACGAGAAGAAGTTCCGCGAGAAGTACGCCGACGTGTTCACCGGTGCCGACGAATGGCGGAGCATCGACACGTCACCGTCGGCCCTCTACCCGTGGTCGGACGAGTCGACCTACATCCAGGAGCCGCCGTTCTTCACCGAGCTGACCCCCAAGCCCGATCCGATCCGCCGGATAGAGGGGGCCCGGGTGCTGGCGAAGCTCGGTGACTCGGTGACCACCGATCACATCAGCCCGGCCGGCCACATCGCCGCCGATGCTCCGGCCGGCCGTTACCTGGTTTCGCAGGGCGTGCAGCCGTCGATATTCAACTCGTACGGGTCGAGACGCGGCAACGACCGGGTCATGACCCGCGGCACCTTCGCCAACATCCGCGTCCGCAACCAGCTCGCCCCGGGCACGGAAGGTGGATGGACCACCAACTTCCTCACCGACGAGGTCACCTCGATATACGAGGCTTCGATGGCCTATCAAGAGGAGGGGATCCCGCTGGTGGTGCTGGCCGGCACCGACTACGGGATGGGCTCATCCCGCGACTGGGCTGCCAAGGGCACCTTCCTGCTCGGCGTCAAGGCGGTGATCGCCGAGTCGTTCGAGCGGATCCACAGGTCGAACCTGGTGATGATGGGTGTGATACCCCTCCAGTTCGCGGACGGCACCGACGCCGACAGCCTCGGACTCGACGGCACCGAGACCTTCGACATCGGAGTCGATGACGATCTCCACCCCCGCCAGGAGCTCACCGTGACCGCCACCGGTGGGGACGGGGAACCCAGGGAGTTCCGCGTCGTGGCCAGGGTCGACACCCCGATCGAGGTCGAGTACCTGCGACACGGCGGGATCCTCCACTACGTGCTGCGGCGGATGGCCGCCTCCGGGTGATGACGAAAATGGACCCGCCCGAGCCTCCACCCCCTCGGGCCGGTCTGTCTGGTGGCCTACTGAGCGCTATCTTCGTGACGGTGGTGGCGGCAGGAGCTTTGATCGCCTGGCTGGGAAACGACGGTGCCGTGGCGGAAATCGGCCGGCCGGCGCCGGCGATGACCGTCACTACGTTCGACGGTGAGGTCTTCGACCTCGTCGACCACGTTCGATTCGATCGGGGACCGGTGCTCCTGAACCTATGGGCCTCCTGGTGCGAGCCGTGCCTCCGGGAGTTCCCCGTGCTGTCGGACTTCGCAGCGGCGAACCCGCATGTGACGGTGGTGGGAGTGGCCGTCCAGGATCAACTCGACTCGGCCCGGGCCTTCGCCGAGGAGATGGATCCGGGCTTCATGGTCGGATGGGACCGCGATGGCCAGGTCCGTGATGCGTATCCCTCGTTCGGGCTTCCCGCCACGTTCGTCATCGACAGTGGTGGCACCGTGGTGGACATCATCCTCGCCGAGCTGACGCCTGAGCGTGTCGAATCGATCGTCTTTGAGAGCTGACCCAAGATCGAGGTCAGCCGATGGCTCCACCGGAGTCGAGGAGGGTCCCAGCCCATTCGAAGAGGAACCCGAGGATGACGATAACGAGCACGAAGAGGGCGGCAGCTTCCAGTGCCTTGAGCGCTGTGGGTCCGGGCAACCTGTCCCAGATGCGTCTCACGTCACTTCCAGCGGGGAACTAGCACGGTCGATGCTGAGATTCACGTAGTCGAGGTTAGGACCTTCCACCAGCTCGGCCTGGATGATGAGGCGCTCGGCGGCGGAGAATCGGGGGTGGCAGGTCGTGAGCGTGAGCCAGGCACCGTCGATGTGATCGGCGACCCACACATCGGTCGGCTCGACGATCAGGGACCTGCGCACCTCATACACGTGGATGCCGGTGGCCGTCTCGACCTCGATCCGGTCGCCTTCTTCGAGCAGGTCGAGCTCGTAAAACGGTCGCCCGTAGGTCGTGCGATGCCCCGAGACGACTGCGTTGCCGGGCTGACCCGGGACCGGTGTCCCCGGCATGTGACCGGGACCCTTTTTCAGCGTGTCCCGGGTGATGCCCCCGAAGACCACCTCGTCTAGGTCCAGCCTGGAGATCACCAACCGCCCGAGAGCCTCCCCCTCTTCACCGGGGTCTTCCGCAATGAGCTCGACGTCCGGGGTGGTGACAGTGGGTATGTCTTCGGGCTCGTCGGGAGTCGTGGTGGTCACCGGCACCGGGTCGGGAAGTGTGACCCTCCGTTCAGCGAGATCCTCCTCGAGCTGTGCTTTCGCCTCTGCTTGGACGCGATCGTTGAGCAGATCGGTCACGACGAGCTGATACCCGAGAAATGCGAAGACGAGCAGAGCGCCCCAGATCAGCACCCAGCCCAGTCGACGCGCCAAAGAACGGACTCCCACGAGGCATCAGGCTACCTGCGGGCGGAAGGAATGGAACAGGGACAGGAGTATCGGAGACTGTACGGCCGGATCGAGATGAGGATGAAGACCTCAGGGTGGGTCACGGCTGTCGGCGGGGAGTACGAATCGGATCGATCCGTCGTGTTTCTTTTCGATCCGCATGCCTCGTCGGTGAACCACGACGTGATGGTGATACCAACAGAGCGTTACCAGGTTGAACGGCTCCGGGGGGCCGCCGTGAGAGTCGAAGACGATGTGGTGGGGTTGGAGCCTCCGCTGGGAGGTGCACCCCGGTGCCCGGCAGTGGTGCTGGTCCCGCCAGAGGACGAACTCACGAATGGAGGGAGGTATGTAGTTTGTCCGGTGGGTAGTCGTGACCGGCTTGCCGTCGGAAAGGCCGACGATC
The DNA here is from genome assembly GCA_964617995.1 of uncultured Acidimicrobiaceae bacterium. GTDB lineage: Bacteria > Actinomycetota > Acidimicrobiia > Spongiisociales > ZC4RG35 > CAZTXD01. Next base: position 4,921 of record CAZTXD010000039.1, on the reverse strand, counting down.
TGCACGGCGCCGTTGCAGAGCAACTCCCGGATGGCGTCCGGTCCGATCCGGGGACCGGCAGCCATTTCGGCGCCAGTTTGACCGCCGGTGCCGTTGGCGAGGTCGAGATCCAAGTAGGCGGTGATGGTGGCGCCACCACCGGAGCCGGCCTCGCCGCCGTCGTCGATGCACATCGCCTCCAGCGCCAGAGCTTGTCGATGGACGAGCGAACCGTTCCTGTCGGGAAGCTCGTCAGCTTTGCGAGCGAGCGTCTCGGAGATCGTCTTGCCGGCCACCGCCCCCACCCCGCCCGCGATCTTCCACCACGACTCATCGAGACTGGGCTGCAGGAAGAGATACGAGTCGCGGTGTTTGCTGCGCTCGTGCTTTCGCGTGACGCGCCGGTGCCGGGACACGAGCTTCTCGGCCGCTCCCAGGTTGTAGCCGGAGAGCCTGAACGCCCACTCGCCCTCGTCATCGGCGGTGGCGACCCTGGCCAGGAGCTCCGCTCGCATTATCCCGATCTCGCCCTCGGACAGACGCTTGGCCATCAGGGGCAGGTCGTCGAGTCGCTTCGACAGCCTGGCGAGCCTCTTGGCCTCGTCGGAGGGAACATCCATCCGGGCCGAGACCCACTCCGAGGTGCTGGAGCAACCGTCTCCCAGCGGAACCTGCCGACGATCGGCTTCAGCGATGAGGTTCAGCTGGAGAGCGGTGACGCGACGCCTAAGAACCTCGAGTCGAGAGAGCTCCTGCTCGAGCTGATCGGTGCTGAGCGTGTCGATGTCCATACCGTCAACCTACGAGACGGGTGTGACAAAAACGCGGGTTGCGCTTCAAGACGGGTTTCTACGAGACGATTCTTCGTGGTTGTCGGTTATCGGTTTTCGGTTGGCAGTGGGTCAGTGGTCGGACCAGATCGGGGATCGCTTCTCGATGAAGGCGGCGACACCCTCGCGGGAGTCGTCCGTCAGCGATACCGCCGTCAGACCTGCCTGCAGACGATCGAGGGCAGCATCGAAGCCCATCTCGGCCACGGCATTGAAGCTGTCCCGACCCAGCCCGAGCACGGCCGCGCTCTTGGAGGCGAGCTCGTCGACCCTCTGGTCGACGACGTCATCCAGGTCCGATCTGCTGACGACGGTGGTGACCGCCCCCAAACTCCTCGCTTCCTCGGGGGCTATCAGGCGTCCGGTCATCATCAACTCCAGGGCGGCCTTTCGGGGGATTGCCCGCAGCAGGACACCTGAGATCATCATCGGCCACAGTCCGACCCCGATCTCGGGTACCCCGAGCTTGGCGTCATCGACGCAGATGACGATGTCGCAGGCAACCGCCAGGCCGAAACCTCCGGCCAGAGCATGTCCGTTGACACGGGCGATGGTCGGCTTGCCGCCTCTGGTGATCAGCCGGAATACCTCTGCCAGCGCCCCCCGGGAACGATGCCTACCGACCGGATCGTCCACGAATCCGCTCGACAGGTCACCGCCGGCGGAGAAGGCCTCCTCCCCGGCTCCCGTATAGATCAGCACGCGAACCGACTCGTCCTCGTGAGCACGACGGGTGGCGTCGACAAGACCCTCCATCACGTCGGTCGACATCGGATTGCGCCGCTCCGGATCGTCGATGGTGATCGTGGCGCGCACATCCGTCGCCTCGTAGCGAATCATTTCTACCGTCCTCTCTTGCTCAGCGTCCGGGCTGTGATACCGTCGGTTGTCCATCATGCTATGGCTTGCGCTCGTCTTGTTTCTGGCGATGACGATCGCAGTTCTGCGAGGGGGGCGGCTCGCCAACCTGGGTGACATCCAGCTCCGCATGTGGTGGCTGCTCCCACTCGGCTTCCTGCTGCAGATCGCCACCAACTGGATTCCTCAGTCGGCCTCCTGGGCCGATCCGGTTGGACTCGGCATGATCCTCACATCATTCGTCCCCTTGCTGGCCTTGGTGATCCTCAACAGGGGAAAGACCGGGATGTGGCTGGCGGGTGTCGGTGTTCTGATGAACTTCTCAGTCATCGCCTTGAACCAGGGAATGCCGGTGCTGGAGGGGGCAGCGCTGGTGGCCAGCGGCTTCTCCGATGGCGCCGTCCTCGTAGGAGATAGCTACAAGCACGTGATGCTGGGACCGTCCACCCGGCTCAGCTTCCTGGCGGATGTGATCCCGATCCGCCTCGCCAACCAGGGTCAGGTCGTGTCCCTCGGCGACGTATTCCTGGCGGTCGGGTTGGCGCGGTTCCTCGAATCAGAACTGCGGCGCCCGGTGCGATGGTTCAAGCGCGGGGCCCGGGCCCAGGCAGGATCGGCCTCCGTCAAGCGTTGACGGCCGGCCCTCCCTCCAGAATCCGGCGTAAGGATGCGACGACCTCAGGGTCGTACTCATAGGCAGCGCCCTGATGTAGGTGTTCCAGGGCCTCCAGCTTCGACATCCCCTTCCCCATCCGCTCGGAGTCGTATGCGCTGGCTATCTTCACGATCCTCGCCACCTTCGGCACCGTCGGGTCGGACTCCTCTCCCGGGTTACGGAACGGTTCGAACTGGCGCCGTACGTAACCCGCCACCCGATCGAGTGATGGTGCTCCGGCGATTATCTCAGCACCCCAGCGGGCAAGGTCATCGTCGGTCCAACCCTGGTCGACGACACTCGGCTCGTTGAGCGTTATCCGGCCGATGTCGTGCATCAGACCGACGAACTCCACATCCTCGACGTCTTCGGGGCTGAGACCCAGATCCTTGGCCATGGCCACCGACAACTCCGCGGTCCGGTCGGCATGCCCGGTGAGGTTGAACCCGGCCGCCTCCGGAATCCGAGCGAGGGCCCGGATGGTTTGGCGGTAGGTGGACTTGGTCTCCTGGAAACGCCGGAAGGCGCCGTGGGCGAAGCTGTAGGGAAGGAGGGCAACCGGCAGCGCCCACCATCCGAGCGCGTCGTACATGAGGCCGAATAGTCCACCGGTCGCCACCAGGCTGATGAACACGTTGAGATCCTTGAACCCGGCAAGCAGGAGATACCTGGTCGAGACCTGCCCGGAATTGAAGACCGACCACATCCCCAGCTCCACGGCCACCCAAGCTACTCCTCCGGCAGCGAACGGAACGAGGATCTCCCATCCGGACGTACCCAGCGAGCCGCCCAACAGGTCACGAGTCGCAGTGAAGACCATTACGTAGGCGATATGACCGAGCAGGTGCCGACCGGCAACCCCGGCTGCGGAGGCGATGGACGCGCGCCGGAGCAAGCCGACGACGACCAGAATGATTGACCCGAGCAGATAGGTCCCCACGACGGCCACAAGCTCCACTTGGTCATCAGCGGTGAAGACAAACGGGAGAGCGGAGGCCACAGCGATGGTCAGAGGAAGACGATTTCCGCTCGATTCGGCAGGTGCGACGAAGGCCCCGATCGTCATAGCCGCCAAGGCAACGCCGATAGCAACTAGGGAAACAGATGATTTGCCTACTGCCCAGGACGCAAAAACCACAACGGGGATAAGCAGAACGAGCAATACCATCCGCGTCAGGCTTCCCTTAACCAATGGTTGCCTCCTCGCTAGAGGACTCACGGGCATCTTCGGACATCTCCGTGCCGCCATAGACCTCACCAGTTCGAGCGAGACCCGACTCGAGGGCGTCGACGACATCGGGAATGAAGCGACCCGACTCGTCGGCTCGGAGCTCATCAAATGCCTTGGCCTGAGGCATGGCCATCCGGTAGCTACGAGTTGAGGTGAGCGCATCGAATGCATCGGCCACTGCGACTATCGATGCCTCCAAGGTCCACCCGTGGGCGTCGAAAGCTTCTACATCGATGTAATGAACGCCAGAAATCGAGACCATGGGACGAAGGAAGTCGACCTCCGCGAGAATCGCCTCTACCTGTAGAGCCGCCTCGCGCATCTCGTCAAACTCCTCCGGCGTCAAGCGCCCCCTCTTCGCCAGCAAGCTGCCCGGTATGGCGAGTTTCCCGAGATCGTGAATCAGGCAGGCCCAGCGCAAGCGTTCCAGTTGGGTTCCGGTGAACCTCAACTCTTCGCCTATAAGCTGGGAGAAGTAGGCGACGCGCTCTGTGTGACCTCGCGTATAAAGATCGCGCGCTTCCAACGCCTTGACGAAACCACGGAGGGCCGCCTGGTGCGCCTCCCGCAGTTGGGAGTACGACGAGAACGACAGATGAGCAATCAGATATACGGCGAGGATCAAGACGATGACGGCCGGCTTACCGACAATGTCGAAGGCTGCACCCAAGAGACCGCCGAGGATCCCCAGAAGCACCTGGGATGGCAGCAAGACATGGAGGCCGGACCAAGGAAGGAGAGTTCGCTGCACATATACGTACCGAACTGCCTGACGAACCATCACGATGTTGGTAGCCGTATAGATCATGGAGGCCATACCTCCAGCAACGGCCACGGTCAGGAGTACCGCCGGCGTAACTCCTGCTAGGTCCGAAAGCCACCAATCGAGCAGCAGACCAATCAACGTTGCTGAGATCACCATTTGCCCGAAGTTCGCCAAGGGTTGAAACCACCGCCTCTCACGAATATCGGCAGGCACCAAAGGGCCAAGCGCAGCCATGGCGGCCATCGACAGAGCAGCACTCGAGTCTGGACGAATGGCGAAGAGAGTGCCCGCGGTTAGCAACACCATCAGTCCAGAGCTCTGAAGCATCCGGTCGTTGACCTCGACGGCGTTGAACTCCAGGACTACGAAAGCAACGGCAAAGATCGACCACAGCAGAAGCGGTGGAGCTGCGTTGGTGCTAAATAGGGAAACCAGGCATGCAACTCCACCCAGCGCGTAGCCGCTAGCAATACGGGCTTGTCGCTTAGTGATAGGTCTCATAAAACGGGTAGGGGTTCCCGGCGTGGCAATCAGCCGATCTTGATGTTTGCGGAACCTGCGGCCACGAGTGCTGCAAGGCTGCCGGCTGCGGCAAGGATACG
>CAZTXD010000038.1:6423-27401 GCA_964617995.1 uncultured Acidimicrobiaceae bacterium | reverse complement strand
TGAGACGGAGTTGACCCCGGAGGAGCGCCTGCTGCGCGCCATCTTCGGCGAGAAGGCGCGTGAGGTGCGGGACACCTCGCTCAAGGTCCCCCACGGTGAGTCCGGCAAGGTCATCGCCGTCAAGGTGTTCAAGCGCTCCGAGGGCTTCGATCTCCCACCGGGCGTCAACGAACTGGTGCGGGTGTACGTTGCCAAGCAGCGCAAGATCGCCGAGGGCGACAAGCTGGCGGGGCGCCACGGCAACAAGGGAGTGATCGCCAAGGTCCTGCCCGAAGAGGACATGCCTTTCATGGCGGACGGGACTCCCGTCGACATCATCCTGTCTCCGCTGGGCGTGCCCTCCCGGATGAACCTGGGTCAGGTCCTGGAGACCCATCTGGGCTGGGCCGCCGCCCAGGGATGGGAGGCTTTGGATCTCGACAGTCCCGCCTCCGACGGAGCCGAGGCGTGGACCAAGGTGGCGACGCCGGTCTTCGACGGCGCCCGCGAGAACGAGATCATGGAAGTGATCGGCCATGCCCGGCCCAATCGTGATGGCGAGAGGATGGTGGGCGCCGACGGAAAGGCCGTTCTCTACGACGGCCGCTCCGGTGAGCCCTTCGACACGGCGGTTACGGTGGGTTACATCTACATCCTGAAGCTGGTGCATCTGGTCGACGACAAGATCCACGCCCGTTCGACCGGTCCCTACTCGATGATCACCCAGCAGCCGCTGGGGGGGAAGGCCCAGTTCGGAGGCCAGCGCTTCGGGGAGATGGAGGTGTGGGCCCTCGAGGCCTACGGTGCCGCCTACGCCCTCCAGGAGCTGTTGACCATCAAGTCCGACGATGTCCAGGGCCGGGTGAAGGTGTACGAGGCGATCGTCAAGGGCGCCAACATCCCCGAACCGGGCATTCCCGAGAGCTTCCGGGTGTTGGTCAAAGAGATGCAGAGCCTCGGGTTGTCGGTGGAGATGCTGGCCGCCGGCGAGGAGGTCGAGTTGCGAGAGCTGGAGGAGGATGCCTACCGACCCGCCGACTCGCTGGGAATCGACCTCTCCCGTCCCGAGCGCCCCGAAAGCACCGTGTAGGAGTCGTCAGTTGTCGGTTATCGGTTCTCGGTACCGACAACTGACAACCGAGAACTGACAACCCGAAGACGAGAAGAGCCAACCAGCAGGGGAAAAATTGCCAACACAATTGTTCGATGAACTGAAGATCGGCCTCGCTTCCAGCGACCAGATCCGGGCCTGGTCGTATGGCGAGGTGAAGAAGCCCGAGACCATCAACTACCGCACGCTCCGCCCCGAGAAGGAGGGCCTCTTCGACGAGCGCATCTTCGGTCCCCAGCGGGACTGGGAGTGCTATTGCGGAAAGTACAAGAGGATCCGCTACAAGGGCATCATCTGCGAGCGTTGTGGGGTGGAGGTGACGCGCTCGAAGGTGCGACGCGAGCGCATGGGTCACATCGAGCTGGCCGCCCCGGTCACCCATATCTGGTTCTTCAAAGGGGTGCCCAGTCGCCTCGGCTACCTCCTCGACATGTCGCCGAAGGACCTGGAGAAGGTCATCTACTTCGCCGCCTACCTCATCACCTGGGTGGACGAAGAGAAGCGCCAGAAAGACCTCCCTCAGCTCGAGGAGGACATGCAGCACGAGCTGGCGGTGGTGCGCGAGGAATTCGACGAGTGGAAGTCGAACCGCCTCGAAGCCCTCGAGGACGAGCTGGAGCGGATGGAAGAGGGTGGCGCCAAGACCCAGGAGATCAACGCCCGCCGCAAGGAGGTGGAGCGTGAGATCAAAGACCGCGAGGACCGCGCCGAGCGCGAAGCCGAGCTGATCCAGGACGCCTTCGATCAGTTCAAGGCCTTCAAGCCCAAGGCCCGGGTCGAGTCGGAGTCCCTGTGGCGGGAGATCTACGACCGTTACAGCGCCTACTTCGTCGGGGGTATGGGCGCCGAGGCGATCAAGGACCTGCTCGGTCGTGTCGACCTCGACGAGGAGATGACGCTGCTGGAGGAGAACCTGGACGCCAACTCACAGCAGAAGCGCCAGCGCGCCACCCAGCGTATGAAGGTCGTCAAGCCGTTCTGGGAGGGTAGGAACGATCCCAAGGACATGATCCTCGAGACCGTCCCGGTGATCCCGCCGGATCTGCGGCCGATGGTCCAGCTCGACGGCGGCCGTTTCGCCACCTCCGACCTGAACGACCTCTATCGCCGTGTGATCAATCGCAACAACCGCCTCAAGAGGCTGCTGGATCTCGGTGCGCCGGAGATCATCGTCAACAACGAGAAGCGCATGCTCCAGGAGGCCGTCGACGCCCTCTTCGACAACGGCCGTCGGGGCCGGGCCGTGACCGGCCCCGGCAACCGGGCCCTCAAGTCGATCTCCGACATGCTCAAGGGCAAGCAGGGCCGGTTCCGCCAGAACCTGCTGGGAAAGCGCGTGGACTACTCCGGTCGTTCCGTGATCGTCGTGGGCCCTCAGCTCAAGCTGCATCAGTGCGGACTACCCAAGATCATGGCGCTGGAGCTGTTCAAGCCGTTCGTGATGAAGCGCCTGGTCGACCTCGACCTGGCGCCGAACATCAAGGCGGCCAAGCGCATGGTTGAGCGCCAGCGTCCCCAGGTGTGGGACGTGCTCGGCGACGTCATCCAGGAGCACCCCGTGCTTCTCAACCGCGCCCCCACCCTGCACCGTCTCGGCATCCAGGCGTTCGAGCCGGTGCTCGTGGAGGGCAAGGCCATCCAGATCCACCCGCTGGTGTGCGAGGCGTTCAACGCCGACTTCGACGGTGATCAGATGGCGGTGCACCTGCCCCTGTCGGCCGAGGCCCAGGCAGAGGCCCGGGTGCTGATGCTCTCGTCGAACAACGTGTTGTCCCCTGCTTCCGGTCGACCGATCGTCACACCCTCGCAGGACATGGTGATCGGCATCTACTACCTGTCGGAGATACAGGAGGATGCCAGGGGCGCCGGCAGGACGTTCGCCTCGATCGAGGAAGCCGAGATGGCTTACGACATCGGGGAGCTGTCGCTGCATGCCCCGATCAAGATCCGCCTGGGCGAGGCGGCCGGCGAGCCGGAACAGCACGCCGACCTGAAGAAGGCCCTTCCTCACCTCCTTACCGATGTGCCCATCGACGGGTCGAAGGTGCATGAGACGACGCTGGGGCGCATCACGATCAACTCGGCGATGCCGCCGGGTTTCCCCTACGTCGACTCCGTGCTCGTGAAGTCGGACATCCGCACGCTGATCGAAGTGGCCATCGACCGCTATCCCCGCTCCGAGGTCGCCGACATGCTCGACGGCATCAAGGAACTGGGGTTCCGGTTCGCCACCAAGGCAGGCTTGACGATCGGCCTCGATGACGTCAAGACCCCCGCCGACAAGGCCAAGATCCTCCAGGAGTACGAGGAACGGGCGGAAAAGATCCAGAACCAGTACCTGAAAGGGGTCGTCACCGACGAGGAGCGGCGTCAGGAGCTGATCGAGATCTGGACGGAGGCCACCGAGAGGGTCACCGACGCCATGAAACTGGGCCTCAAGACCGAGAAGTTCAACTCGCTCGACATGATGGTGGGCTCGGGAGCCCGCGGGAACATGATGCAGGTACGCCAGATCGCCGGGATGCGGGGCCTGGTGGCCAACCCAAAGGGCGACATCATCCCCCGTCCGATCATCTCCAACTTCCGGGAGGGTCTGTCGGTGCTGGAGTACTTCATCTCCACGCACGGGGCTCGCAAGGGCCTGGCCGACACCGCCCTCCGCACCGCCGACTCCGGTTATCTGACCCGGAGGCTGGTCGACGTCGCCCAGGAAGTCATCGTCGTGGCCGAGGACTGCGAGACCGACAAGGGCATCGTGATCCGCATAGTCGACGAGCGGGGTCAGGTCATTCGCAACATCCGTTCCCGCGTGTTCGGGCGGGCGCTCGCCGACGACGTCAAGGTCGACCGCAAGCTCGTGGAGACCGAGGATGGAGTGAAGTTGAAGGCGGGCACGGTGCTGCGGTCCAAGGAGATCCAGTCGCTGGTGGATGCCGAGGGAGCAGTCGAGTCGGTCCGGGTTCGTTCGGTCCTGACCTGCGACACCCGCAACGGCGTCTGCCAGGTGTGCTACGGGCTGTCGCTGGCCACCGGCCGTGACGTCGAGATCGGCGAGGCCGTGGGCATCATGGCCGCCCAGTCGATCGGTGAGCCGGGTACCCAGTTGACGATGCGTACCTTCCATACCGGCGGTGTGGCCGGAGACGACATCACCCATGGTCTGCCCAGGGTGCAGGAGCTCTTCGAGGCACGCTCGCCCAAGGGAAAGGCCGTGCTCACCGAGGTCGGCGGACCGGTTCGGCTGGTCGAGGAAGAGGACGGACGGCGACTGGTCATCGACTCCAAGGAGGACGGCGAGGTCGAGTATCCCATATCGCGCTTCGCTCGCCTCCGGGTCGCCAACGGTGATGTCGTCGAACCCGGCATGCAGCTCACCGAAGGTCCCCTCGATCCCAAGGAGGTGCTGGAGGTACGCGGGGTGCGGTCCACCCAGCAGTACCTCGTCGACCAGGTGCAGGAGGTCTACCGCTCCCAGGGCGTGGAGATCCACGACAAGCACATCGAGCTCATCGTCCGTCAGATGCTGCGCCGTGTGCGGGTCGTTCGACCCAACGCCTCCGAGTTCCTGCCTGCCGAGCTGGTCGATGACCAGACGTTCCGGGATGTCAACCGTTCTCTGGTCGAGGACGGGAAGGTCCCGGCGGAGGGCCGTTCGGAGCTCATGGGCATCACCAAGGCGTCCCTGGCAACGGACTCGTGGCTGTCGGCGGCCTCCTTCCAGGAGACGACCCGGGTTCTCACCGATGCCGCCATCCAGGGCCGGTCGGATTTCATGCGTGGTCTCAAGGAGAACGTGATCATCGGCAAGCTGATCCCCGCCGGGACCGGCGCCGACGCCTACCAGCCTCTCCATCCGACCCTTCCGGGAGCCACCACCGTGGCGGCACTGGAGCTGCTCGGTGGCGAGGGGGCGCTTCCCACGATGGAGGACGAGCTCCCCGACGATCCCGCCCAGTGGCTCGCCAGCCTCGGTGCTCAGAGGGCGCCGGTGCAAACAGCCGAGTCCGACGGCGACGACGGCGACGAGGAGTGAGGTCGGCTCCCGCCCGGACTCCACCGGGCGGGAGCCGACAGGCACCCGGCCACGGACGGCATGGCGGTAGGCTCCCGCTTCCGTCATACTCGGAGTTATGAGCAGGCGCCGAATCCTCGCTGGCTCGTTGGCGGCCGTGGCAGTATCTGTCCTCATGATGGGCGCCTCGGCCACGACTGCTCAGGGCGAGTCCGTGCTCCTCGTGGACATCGAGGGCCCCATCACTCCGGTGGTGGCGGAGCACATCGACGATGCCATCGGGCACGCTGCCACCACGGGTTCGGTGGTGGTGGTTCGAATCGACACTCCGGGGGGCCTCGACCTGTCGATGCGCCAGATCGTGCAGGCCTTCCTCAACTCACCGGTGCCGGTGGTGACGTACGTGACTCCCGAGGGCGCTCGGGCGGCGTCGGCCGGCACCTACATCACCATGGCCGCCCACGTGGCCGCCATGGCACCGGCCACCTCGATCGGAGCCGCCACTCCCGTCGATCTCCAGGGCGGCGACATATCCGACAAGATCATCAACGATGCCGTCGCCTTCGCTGTCTCGGTGGCCGAGCGAAGAGATCGCGATGTCGAGTTCGCAGAGGCAGCGGTGCGAGAGGGCACCTCCATCACGGGCCGGGAAGCCGCCGAGCGGGGAGTTGTGGACCTGGTCGCCCGTGACGTCGACGACCTCCTGTCCCAGATCGACCAGACGCAGGTGGAGGTGGCGGGTGAGACGGTCACCCTCGTCACCGCCGGCGCCTCTGTCGAAGCATTCGAGCTGGGGTTCTTTCGTTCTATCCTGGCGCGGATCGCCGATCCCAACATCGCTTTCATCTTCCTGTCGTTCGGGACCCTCGCCATCGTTTACGAGGCCGCCAACCCCGGTCTGGGATTCGCCGGGATCGCCGGAGTGATATCCCTCCTCCTCGGGTTCTTCTCGTTGAGTGTCTTGCCGGTCACGGCGGCAGGGGTGGCCTTGCTGGTGCTGGCGGCCGCCCTGTTCATAGGAGAGGTGTTCGCCCCCGGGGTGGGTGTCATGGCGGCGGGTGGCACCATCGCCCTCCTCCTGAGCGGCCTGTTCCTCTTCGAGGGGTCACCGTCGGTGACGACCCCCGTGCTGTGGCCGACCGCCCTGGTGGTCGGGGGCACGACCACCGTGGCGGGAAGGATGGCGCTGAGGGCACGGGTGGCCGCCCCCACCACCGGCGTGTCGACGCTCGTCGGGCGTGAGGTTACGGTGGAGCCTGCGGAGGACTCCAGGGGCGAGGCTTTCGTGGACGGCTCCTGGTGGTCGGTGAAGCCCGCCGACGGCGAGCTGCGGGCGGGTCCCGCCCGGGTGGTGTCGGTGGATGGCCTCGTACTCGTCGTCGAAACGATCGGAGACAATGATGACCATTGAAACGCTGACCGGCCTAGTGGTGGCGTTGCTCGTGCTCGTGACCATCCTGCGAGCCTCGATCCATATCCTCAAAGAGTACGAGCGGGCCGTTCTGTTCCGGTTGGGTCGCGTGGTGGGCGATCCCCGGGGACCCGGGCTGATCCTGATCATTCCCATCGTCGACAAGCTCGTGCGTGTGAGTCTCCGGACTCTCACTCTCGATATCCCTCCCCAGGACATCATCACCCGTGACAACGTCACCGTCAGGGTCAATGCCGTTACCTACTTCCGGGTCCTGGATCCGAACAAGGCCATCCTCGAGATCGAGGACTACAGGTTCGGGACCTCCCAGGTCGCGCAGACCACGCTCCGGAGCATCATCGGTCAGGCCGATCTCGACGAGCTGCTGGTCAACCGCGAGGAGATCAACCGTCAGCTCCAGCAGATAATCGACGGGATCACCGACCCTTGGGGCGTCAAGGTCAGCATCGTCGAGGTGAAGGACGTGGAGTTGCCCGACGCCATGCGCCGCGCCATGGCCCGTCAGGCAGAGGCAGAACGCGATCGACGGGCGAAGGTCATCCACGCTCTCGGAGAGCAGGAAGCAGCCGAGAAGCTGTCGGAGGCAGCGGACATCATGGAGACCCACTCGGGAGCGATGCAGCTTCGCATCCTCCAGACGATGACAGAGGTGGCCGCCGAGCAGAATTCGACGTTGATCTTCCCGCTGCCGATGGAGCTGCTGCGAGCGCTGGAGAACATGAAGGGTCGCAACGACTCCTGAGGAACCTCTAACCGGGGAGTCGGCGGCCGGAGATCTCCTCGGGGATGATCTCGATCCAGCTCATCTCGTCTCCGGCCAGCCACGGCTCGAAATCGAGTTCGTCCAGAACTGTCGGTTCGGCCGCGTCTCGTGTCCGGCCCTGCACGACCACGCTCCAGCCGCTTCGGGAGCCCGGGTCCCAGTGGTCGGCTTCGAACGCCACCCGGCGTCGCATCTCGGCCGCGTCGAGCTTGGATCCCCGCGCCGAGCGGAACACGATGTGCGAGCCGTGTAAGGCGAACGTGACCGGGAAAATGCGGGGGCCTCCATCGGCGACGTAGGCGATGCGGCCCACGGGTACCTCGGCCAGGAGCCGGTAGCACTCTTCCGACGACAGGACCTCCATCCGGGAATGGTCGCTCACGTTCTCCATGTTCTCCTGCCTGGTCGCGGGCAATACCACCATGGTCCAACCGCCGGCGCACAGCCAGGGCCTATCGTCAGTACCGCGCCGGGCCGGATGCCCCGGAGGGGTGCAGTGAGTTGGGTCGCCTCTTCATCCTCCAGGAGCTCGACAGCGGGCGGGACCCCGAGCGGACTCGTCTACCGGCGCCCCCTCGTCAGCTTCCCCGGTAGGTGGCGTATCCGAAGGCGCTGAGCAGGAGCGGGATGTGATGGTGCTGCTCGGGGTCCGACACCCGGAAGGCGATGGTGACCTCGGGGTAGAAGGAGTTGCCGTAGGCGGCCGTATTGAAGGTCAGGCGGTAGATGCCGGTTCGGAGGCGGGTCCCCCCCAGCAGGTCCGGCACCCTACCGTCATCGTCGGTCGACGACGAGGCCAGGGTCGTGGACCGGTTGTCGTCCAGACGTGAGAGTGTCACCGCCACCCCGGCGGCGGGTCGTCCTTCGACCGTGTCTAGGACGTGGGTGCTGATCGCAGCCATCGTCGTCTCCCTTGTCGATGAGGCTCATGGTGCCATATCGGCTCACCGGCCGTTCCCCGACCGAGGAAAGAATGGCTCTCCGGCTCAGAGGGCGTCGAGGATCGACTGACGCCACGCCTCGGTGGTGTCGCATTGATTGAAGGTGTAGATGTGACAGGAGATGATGTCGAGGCGTTCGTCGGCCAACCCCTCTCCCAGGTCGATCAGGAGCTCGGCCGGGTCGTATCCTCCTGGCTTGACGAACGCCGACACGAGGCCGGTGTTCTTGCGCAGGAACGACAGCGACCGCCCGACCCCGATTCGGGTGGAGATGCTCAGCAGCTTCCTGCGGTCGGCCACCCCGGGCAGGCCCAACACGAGGGGGAGGTCGATCGCTCGGGCCCGTGCCTCGGTCGCCCAGGTGAGGAGGGCACCTGCATCGAAGCACATCTGGCTCGTCATCCAGGCGGCATGACGTTGCTTGGCGGAGAGGGCGGCGATGAGAGCATCGTCGGAGATCTTGGGGTGGCCCTCCGGATAGCAGGGTATTCCCAGCTTCAAGCCGTGGCCGATCCGCTCCATGCCCTCCAGCAGCGCCAGTCCGTCGTAGAACGCTCCCGCGAACTCACCATCGCCGCCGACCACGAAGGCGGTGTCGATTCCCAGTGCTCCGATCCGGTCCATCAGCGTCTCGAGATGGGCCAGATCGATGGTCATCCTGGCCGAGAGGTGCGGTGTCACCCGATAGCCCCGTTCGGTGAGCTTCTCGGCGAGCTCGAGGCTGTCTTCCAGGGTCTTGTTGGGGGAGGCGGTGATCGACACCCGCGCACCGGGGGGTAGATGTCGAGCCTGCTCGACGGCATTCGAGATCGGGATCATCTCGAAGATGGGATCTTCCAGGAGGTGGGCGATCGCCTTGCGGGCCACTGGGGAGAGGGAGTCGACGTCCATTGTCTCACCCGCCTGCGCTTGTCAGCTCCGCCTTGCGCCGGACGACGAAATCGTCGAGCGCTTCGCGGATGCCGTCGTCCAGGGGAGGAGCCTCATAGGCGGCGAGAAGTGACTTCCAGTGCTCGTTCGCCCTCGTGATCGAGTCCTTGGAGCCGGTCTCCTCCCACTGCTCGTAGCTCGTGTTGTCGGCCATGGCCGACGTCCAGAAGGCGGTCTCGAAATTGGCGAGGGTGTGCTCCGAGCCCAGGAAGTGCTCCCCCGGCCGGTGCTCGAGGAGTGTTCGGTGAGCAAGACCGTTGTCGGACATGTCCACGCCCGATACCAGCGCCCCCGCCATCGACGCCTGGTCGGCATCGAGGATGAATTTCTCGTAACCCATCACCAGGCCACCCTCCAGCCAGCCGGCCGTATGGAGGACGAAGTTGACTCCGGCCAGCAGGGTCGGCATGAACGTGGCAGCGCTCTCGTAGGCGGCCTGGGCATCGGGGATCTTGGATGCCGTCAGGTTGCCGCCCGAACGGAAGGGCACCCCGAGGCGACGCGCCAGAGCCGCCGTCACGAAGAGCATCAGCGCCGGTTCGGGGGTTCCGAAGGTGGGAGCTCCCGTCTGCATCGACATCGAAGACGCGAACGACCCGAAGATCACCGGTGCTCCCGGGCGTACCAGCTGGGCGAAGGCCATTCCCACCATCGCCTCGGCCAGGGTCTGGGTGGCGACCGCTGCGACCGTCACGGGCGCCATGGCCCCGGCGAGGATGAAGGGCGTGAGGATCGTGGCCTGGTTGCTCTCGGCGTAGACCTTCACCGAGCCGAGCATCGCCCGGTCCCACGTCAACGGTGAGTTGGCGTTGCACAGGGAGACGATGACGGTGGTCTGGTCGACGGAGTCCGGCCCGAAGACCAGCCTGGCCATGTCGACTGTGTCCTGAGCCCGTTCCGGCGCCGTCACCGAACCCATGAAGGGCTTGTCGCTCAGGGTGAGATGTGCCTGGATCATGTCCAGGTGGCGCTGCTCGACGGGGAGGTCGACAGGCTCGCACAACGTCCCTCCTCCATGGTGCAGCCCGGGCGACAGGTAGGCGAGCCGGACGAAGTTGCGGAAGTCCTCCATGGTGGCGTAGCGCCTTCCTCCTTGCAGATCCCGCACGAAGGGTGATCCGTACGCGGGCGCCAGCACCATGTGCGGATCTCCTATCACCACCGATCGATCTTCGTTGCGGGCGATCTGGGTGAACACACCGGGAGCCGACGCCTGGATGAGGCGTCGACACATTCCTTCGGGGAATCGGACCCGCGTGCCCTCCACGTCGGCGCCGGCGTCGGCGAAGATCGAGAGACCCTCCGGGTAGTCGACGATCTCCACCCCCACCTTCGTGAGTAGCTCGTCGGCGTGAGCTTCGATGGTGGCCAGACCTTCCTCGCTCAGGATCTCGACCGGCTGCAGGCTCCGGCTGAGGTACGGGCGCGATATGGCATAGGAGGCGGCCCGGGCTGCCTGGCGGGCTGCCCGCCCTCCCGTTCTCCGGCGGTCACTCACCTTCTACCCTCCTGCGTCCCCGGCGCCGGTCTGCCCGCCCTTCCACGGTCGGGGGGAGTTCGATCCGGGCGGCCAGGTGAGGGAACCGGTGCTCGGTGTGCGGTATGCCCATGGCCGCCACGAAGTGCTCTTGGAATCGTGGCTCGGTCGCCGTCTCGATCTTCTCGACTCGTATGGCGACGTCTTCGATCTCGGACCGGGCCGCCTTGGACAGCAGGGCCATGATGGCACCGCTTCCGGCGGCATTCCCCGCCGACCACACCCGGTCCAGGTCGCAGTCCGGCACCAGCCCCAGGACCATGGCGTAGACGGGATCTATGTGGCTCCCGAACGCCCCGGCCAGTCGAACCTCGTCGACGGAGCCCACCCCGGCGTGATCCATCAGGAGTCGCGTGCCGGCGTAGAGGGCGGCCTTGGCGAGCTGGATGGCACGCACGTCGCTCTGGGTCACCAGTATCTCGGGGTCGTCCCACAGTCGATAGGAGTGAGTCCGACCATCGGCGACCACACGCTCCCCGGAGGGAACGATGGTGCCGTCGGGTGCGATGATTCCTGCCAGGAAAAGCTCCGCCACGGCCTCGATGATCCCCGACCCGCATATACCCGTCACTCCTGTTCCGGACACCTCATCGGCGAAACCGTCCTCGTCGGACCATGCCTCCGATCCTATGACGCGGATGCGGGGCTGGAGAGTGTCCCGGTCGATGCGCACCCGCTCGATGGCCCCGGGGCTGGCCCGCTGGCCGGAGGAGATCTGGGCACCTTCGAAGGCGGGGCCGGTGGGGCTGGAGGCGGCCAGGATGCGGTTGCGGTTGCCGAGCACGATCTCGGCGTTGGTCCCCACGTCCACCAGGAGCTGGATGTCGTCACGGCGATGCGGCCCCTCCGAGAGGATCGCTCCCATCGTGTCGGCTCCGACGTGGCCGGCGACGAGCGGGAGCACGTATATACGGGCTCCCGGGTGCAACGAGAGACCGAAACGAGAGGCGGTGAGGTCGAGGGAGTCGCTGACCACCGGGGCGAACGGCGCCCCACCCAGGGGGGTGGGGTCGAAGCCCAGCATCAGGTGATGCATTATCGGGTTTCCGACGATCGTGACGTCGAGGATCTCGGTGGCGTCTCTGCCGACCTCGGCGACGAGGTCGTGGGCGAGCCCGTCCATCGCCTCCCGCACGATCCGGGTCATCTTGTGGGCACCTTCGGGGTCCATCATCACGTGCGACACCCGACTCATCAGGTCCTCCCCGTAGCGGATCTGGGGGTTCATGGTGCCCGATGAGGTCAGCACCTCGCCGGTGGACAGGTTGAGCAGATGGCCGGCGATGGTGGTCGAGCCGACGTCGAAGGCCAGTCCCAGCGCGCGGTCGTGGAACCCGGGCCAGACCGCGATCACGTTCGCCTCGTCGTGCACGGCCGCCGTGCACGACCATTCGCCGGCGGTGAGGGCTTTGTGGATCCCCTGTATGACATGGGTGTCGAAGCTCAGATCGGTGAGCCCCCAGTCCGCCTCCAGGGCCCACGCCACTCGCTCCACGTCAGAGCGGGCGTCGACGAGAGTGGGGGGGTTGACCACGACGTAGTGGAGGCGGATGACGGGATCGATGGGGAAGTTGGACACCTCGGGCCGTTTGCGAACCACCTGGCGGTGGACCTGGCTCTCGGCGGGCACATCGATGACGACGTCCCCATCGATGGAGACCGCGCAACCCAGGCGGCGTCCTTCACGAAGCGGACGCCTCCCCCTGTAGTCGATCTCGGTGGGGCCGGGGGGCGACAGCGCCTCTGCGGTTTCGGGCATGCCCGGAGCCGACCCCAGTTCGATCTGACATCGTCCGCATATGCCCCGGCCTCCACAAACGGAGTCGAGATCTACGCCCATGCGGCGAGCAGCCTCGAGCACGGTCGTCCCTGCCGGGACCACACCTCTCCGGCCGGACGGTGTGAAGACGACTCGTATGTTGGCTGCGCCCGGGAGGTCGCTCGGTGTCGTCACGGCGAAGCGGCCGGTCGACGACGACCCGGGCGGCCCCTCCTGCCCTCGCCGCCGCCCTCCGCCGCCGGCTGACGGTAGCGCCGGATCCATCCCGCACAATCGGGATCGCGGCCGGTGAGGACATCGGCGGCCTTGACCGCCTGCATGATCTCCGGTTCAAGCGGATTCGTGATGGCCGAGGTCATGCCGGCCCCGATGGCCATGGCCAGGAAGGTGGCGTTGATCCCGGGTCGGTTGGGGAGTCCGAAGCTGACGTTGGAGGCGCCGCAGGTCGTGTTGACGCCCAGCTCGTCACGGAGGCGACGCACCAGATGGAAGACCTGCCGACCGGCGGTCGCCATGGCACCGATCGGCATCACCAGCGGGTCGACGACGACGTCGGCGGCGGGGATCCCGTGGTCCGCCGCTCGGTTGACGATCCGTCGGGCGACTTCGAACCTCACGTCGGGGTCCTCGGAGATTCCCGTCTCGTCGTTGGAGATGGCCACCACCGCGGCTCCATGGCTGGCGACCAGCGGGAGAACCCGTTCCATCGTCTCCTCCTCGCCCGTGACCGAGTTGACGAGGGCCTTGCCCTGATACGCACCGAGCCCCGCCTCCAGAGCCGCGATGATCGAAGAGTCGATCGAGAGGGGTACTTCCACCAGGGACTGCACCAGCTTGACGGTGGCGGCGAGGATGGCGGGCTCGTCCGCTAGGGGGATGCCGGCGTTGACATCGAGCATGTTGGCGCCCGCCTCCACCTGGGTGACGGCGTCGGTCTCGACCCGGGAGAAGTCTCCCTCTCTCATCTCTACGGCCAGCGTCTTGCGACCGGTCGGGTTGATGCGCTCTCCGATGACGACGAAGGGACGCTCGAAGCCGATGACGACCTCACGGGTGGACGAGGACACGACCGTGTCAGTCATGGCCGGGTCCGGAGTCGGAAGTCGGAGCCTGAGTCACGGGCTTCTCCTCCCGTGGTTGCGGACCATCTCCTCCAGCACGGTTGCGGGGTGATCGGCGTCCAGTTGATCTGCCACCACGGATGGATCCCCGTTACCGGCGCCGGCACGGCGCCATTCCTTCATGTACTCGTCGGAGCCGACCAGCCCTGCCCGGGTGGCGGCGCGGTCGATCGCCTCCTGGAAGCGATCGGCCAGGGGTATGCGCTGTGCATC
The DNA here is from genome assembly GCA_964617995.1 of uncultured Acidimicrobiaceae bacterium. Taxonomy (GTDB): domain Bacteria; phylum Actinomycetota; class Acidimicrobiia; order Spongiisociales; family ZC4RG35; genus CAZTXD01. Next base: position 13,582 of record CAZTXD010000038.1, on the reverse strand, counting down.
GCGGCCCTTGCCGGACACCACCTGTGCGGGGATGTCGCGCCAATACACCACGGTCACCTCCGTGTCGCTCATGCTCGCCGGGCCGTTTCGATCAGAGCGGGCTCGAGATCGCCGTAACCCACCTCCACTCGCTCGTAGTCGAGTCCCAGCCGAGCGGCGGCCGACCTGGCACGGTCGTCGAGATCGGGGTCGGTTGTCTGCGCCAGGAACACCACGCGGGTGTAGTTGCCGAAGTAGTCGTCGCGGAGATGCGGCCACCGGTCGAGGCCCAGCCCGCGCCACACGAGGCGATCGAAGTGGCGGACCAGGAAGTCGGTGAGGTAGAAAGTCGTCGGTTGCGCCTCGTGGAGGTCGAAGAACCGGGCCGAGCCGGCGAGAAACTCATAGCAGTGAGCACCCGCCAACCTCTCGACCCCGTGCTTCTCCAGCACCCGGTCGAGCATCCCCCCGGTACCGCAGTCGCCGTAGGCGACGAAGACATGGTCATACCGGTCGCGGGCCGCGCTGATCCTCTCGTCGACGGCGGCGGGAATCAACGCAGGCGTGTTGTGGTAGCGGGCCGGGAGACAGGCGACGTGGACGGCTTCCAGCCGGTTGCGGGACACGATGTCGAGTAGCTCGCGGGCCATGGCCCCACAGCCGATGACCAGCACCCGGGGTGCGTCAGGCAGCACCACGGCGGGCTCCCACCAGCGTCTTGGCCGTCTCGGCGGCGATGGCGGCGTCACGGCAGTAGGCGTCGGCGCCCACGGCCTTTCCGAACTCCTCGTTGAGGGGCGCTCCTCCCACGAGGATGATGTAGTCGTCGCGGATGCCCTTCTCGACCATGGTGTCGATCACGACCTTCATGTAGGGCATGGTGGTGGTGAGCAGCGCCGACATGCCCAGGATGTCGGGTCGGTGCTCGTCCAGGGCCATGATGTACTCCTCGACGTCGGTGTTGATGCCCAGGTCGATCACCTCGAAGCCGGCTCCCTCCAGCATCATGCCCACCAGGTTCTTGCCGATGTCGTGGATGTCTCCCTTGACGGTCCCGATGACGACCTTCCCCACCGTGTCGGCTCCCGTCTCGGCCAGCAGGGGGCGGAGCACCTTCATGCCGGCCTTCATGGCATTGGCGGCCAGCAAGACCTCGGGGACGAAGAGGATCCCGTCGCGAAAGTCGATGCCGACTATCCGCATTCCTTCCACCAGGGCATCGTTGAGGACCCGTGTCGCCGACCATCCCCGTGTCAGTAGGATGTTGGTGCCTTCCACGATCTCGTCGGCGAGGCCGTCGTAGAGGTCGTCGTGCATCTGCTCGACGAGCTCGTCGTCGCTGAGGGTGGAGAGGTCCAGTTCTTCTTCGCTCATACCATCGCCCTCCGGTGCGGTTCTACGAACGGTCGCGGTCCACGATCAGGATTCCAGATTCACGCGGCTTGACAGAGCCAGGTTCCACGATACGGAACGATGTCGGATAACGGAACACTATCTGAGAATCGGGGGTTTGTCCAGCCATCCAAGGCCATCCGGCGGGATGGACAGTCCCGTTCCCGGGTGGGTAGGCTCTGTTCCGCTTTACAGCATTGTTCCGTATGGTGGCACCGGATTTGTGGAGGATGACAAGTGACTGAATTGCCCTCGAAAGCACGGGTGGTGGTCATCGGAGCCGGGATCGTAGGCAACAGCGTGGTCGGGCATCTGGCCGAGCGGGGATGGCGTGAGATCGTCCAGATCGACAAGGGCCCTCTGCCCAACCCGGGAGGCTCCACCGGTCATGCCTCCAATTTCATCTTCCCAGTCGATCACGGCAAGGAGTTGGCGGCACTCACCCTCGATTCGCAGCGTCAGTACGAGAAGATGGGGGTCAACACCACCTGCGGCGGCATCGAGGTCGCCCGCACCGAGGAGCGGATGGAGGAGCTGCGCCACCGGATGAGCTCAGCGACCGCCTGGGGGATTCCTTCGGAGCTCCTCACCCCCACCCAGGTGAAGGAGATGGTCCCGTTCATCGACGAGTCTGTGATCCTGGGAGGCTTCTACACCCCCTCGGTGTCGGTGGTGGACTCCCTCCGGGCCGGGACCATATTCCGCGAGCGGGCCCAGGAATTGGGAGCTCTCTCGGTGTTCCCCAACACCGAGACACTCGACATCGAGGTGGAGGGGGACCGGGTCCGGGCGGTGGTGACCGACAAGGGCCGTGTCGAGACAGAGCACGTGGTGGTGGCTTGTGGCGTGTGGTCGCCGCGGGTGGCGGCGATGGCGGGGGCAACCATCCCCCTGACTCCTGCCGTCCATCAGATGATCGACGTCGGCCCGATCCCGATCCTCGCCGAGACGGGCAACGAGATCGGTTATCCGATCGTGCGGGACATGGACACCTTCATGTACGAGCGCCAGACCGCCGGATCGATGGAGGTGGGATCCTATGCGCACCGGCCGATTTTCCATTACCCCGAGGAGATCCCCTCTATCGAGGAAGCCCGGATGTCGCCCACGGAGCTGCCTTTCACAGCCGACGACTTCGACGCCCAGCTCGAGGACGCCCTGGAGCTGATGCCCGAGATCCTGGAGGGGGCCGAGATCAAGTACGCCATCAACGGCCTGCTGTCGCTCACCCCCGACGGGATGCCGCTGCTGGGAGAGACGGTGGAGGTGGCGGGTCTGTGGTCGGCGGCAGCGGTGTGGATCAAGGAGGGGCCGGGGGTGGGAAGGCTCATCGCCGAGTGGATGACCGACGGCTATCCCGAGATCGATCCCCATTCCTCCGACATCGCCCGTCTCTACGACTACGCCCGCACCACCCACCACATCCGTGCCCGTTGCAACGAGCACTTCAACAAGACCTACGGGATCGTCCATCCCCGGGAGCAGTGGGAGTCCGAGCGCAACATCCGCGTGGCTCCCTTTCACTCCCGCACCGAGGCACTGGGGGCGGTCTATTTCCAGGCCGGGGGATGGGAGCGCCCGCATTGGTACGAGGTCAACGCCTCCCTGGTCTCCGAATACGGGGTCTCCGACAGACCCCACGAGTGGGACAGGCGCTGGTGGTCCCCCATCAGTACCGCCGAGCACCTGGCGATGCGGGAGCGGGTGGGCCTGGTCGACCTGTCGGCGTTCGTCGTCTTCGACATCACCGGGCCGGGGGTGGTCGACTACATCCAGCGCATGGCCGTCAACCAGTGCGACCGACCGGTGGGCTCGGCGATATACACGCCGCTCCTCACCCACGGCGGCGGCTTCCGGTCGGATCTGACGATCATGCGACTCGGTGAGGAGCATTACCTGGTCGTGACGGGCGCGTTCGACGGTCCCCGCGATGAGTACTGGTTCCGCAAGAACCTGCCCACCGACGGGTCCGTCCACTTCGAGAACCACACATCCGCCTACACGACCATCGGCGTGTGGGGACCCAACGCCCGGGCGTTGGTGTCGTCGCTCACCGACGAGGACCTCTCCGACGGCTCCTTCCCCTTCGGGAGCACCCGGGAGGTCACCTTCGGGTCACTGATCACCCGCCTGTTCCGCATCTCCTACGTGGGGGAATCCGGGTGGGAGATCTACGTCCCGATCGAGCGCGGCGTCCAGATGTGGGACATGCTCTGGGACGCCGGTCAGGATCACGGCGTCGTCCCCGTGGGAGCCGGCGTGTACGGGACCTCGGGGAGGATGGAGAAGGGCTACCGACTCATGGGCGCCGAGCTCGAGTCGGAGTACTCGCCCGTGGAGGCGGGCCTCGCCCGACCCAAGGTCAAGTCGGCCGACTTCATCGGCAAGGAGGCGTATCTGAAGGCTCGCGAGGACGAGCCGGTCGCGGTCATGTGCACCTTCACCGTCGACGACCACACCTCCCCCCGGGACGGGATCGAGCGCTACATGACGGGCGGCGAGCCGATCCTGACGTCGGGTGGCGAGCGGATCATCGACTCTCACGGGCGCCCCTCCTACGTGACCAGCGCCGGCGCCGGACCCTCGGTGGGTGCCTACCTGTTGATGGGCTACCTGCCCTTCGAGCTGGCGGAGGAGGGAGCCTCCTTCCGTGTCCGCTATATGAACGAGGACTACCCGATAACCGTGGCCCGGGCCGGTTCCACCCCCCTCTTCGATCCCGACGACAACCGGATGAAGGGCTGATCGGGATGCCTTCTTTGGACCGCTACGAACGCCTGGGCCCGTTCGCCGTCAACCAAAGAATGTTGTGGCCGTGAGGGTGCTCGTCTGCATCAAGCGGGTTCCGGCTCCCGGTGCCCGGATCGTGCTCACGCCGGACCGCAAGGCGATCGAGTCGTCACACCTGTCCTTCACCACCAGCCCTCACGAGGAGTGTGCCGTGGAGGAGGCCATCCAGATCAAGGAGGCTCACGGGGGTGCGGTCACGGTGCTGACGTTGGGTCCACCCGAGGCAGAGGAGCAACTTCGCTACGCCGCCTCGGTGGGAGCCGATGAGGCCGTGCTGGTGCCCACCGACGGCTCCGACATCGATCCCCAGGCGACCGCGGCGGGTCTGCTGGCGGCGATCTCGGGACTCGAGAGCGACCAGGGCAGGTTCGACCTGATCCTCTTCGGCAACGAGTCGGCCGACTCGGGAGGGTTCCAGGTGGCGATACGGGTGGCACACGGCCTCCAACGCCCCGTCGTGTCGGGGATAAAGGGCATCGACGTCGAAGACGGCACCGTGCGTGCCCGCCGGGAGATCGACAACGGGTTCGAGGTCTACCGGCTCCCGCTGCCGGCCGTGCTGGCGGTGAGGGAAGGCATCAACCTCCCCCGATATCCAACGCTGTCGGGTCGCCTCAAGTCGAAGAAGCTCGAGCTCCGCCGCCATGAGCTCGAGCTGGTCCCCGGCGGGCAGCGGATGGTCGGACTGCAGTCGCCGCCCGAGCAGGAGGTGAAGACCGAGGTCCTCTCCGATGCGACCGGGGTCGTCGACGTGTTCGAGAAGCTGGGGGTCCTGTGAGCGTTCTCGTCCTAATCGACCACGAACAGGGGGTGGTACCGGAGTCGTCCCTCCAGGCGGTGACTCTCGGCCGTGCGCTCTGTGATCAGGCCGGCGTTCCCCTCGCCGCCGTCGTCATCGGGGAAGGCGCCGATGGCGTCGGCCTCGGCTCGGCGGTCGATTCGGTATGGGCGGTGAGTCACCCTGTCCTGTCCGACTATGCCCCCGGTGCCTGGGGTGAGTGCCTGGTCCAGCTCGTCGCTCGGGAGATGCCCACGGCGGTGGTGGCACCAGGATCTGATCGAGGGAACGAGGTCCTGGCGCATGTGGCCGCTCTGGCCGACCTGCCGATGGTGGCCAACGTCACCCGTGTCGATGGCGGGGATGAGACCTGGCGGATGGTGCGGGTTCGCTGGGGAGGGAGCCTGCTGGAGGAGACCGAGTTGACGGCGGCGGTTCGTCTTCTCTCGGCTGCGCCTCATGCCTTCCCTCCTGTCGCCACCGACGGCGAGCCGGCACCGGTGGAGGAGTTCCGTCCCGATCTCGACGATGGCCACGCGGTCACCCGGGTCGTGGAGAGGGTCACCCGGGACGAAGGGATCACCCTCGCCACCGCCCCGGTGGTCGTCAGCGGTGGCAGAGGTGTCGGTGGCCCCGAGGGGTTCGCTCCCCTCGAGGAGCTGGCGGCGCTCCTGGGTGGTGCGGTGGGGTGCTCCCGGGTCGTGACCAACAACGGTTGGCGGCCCCACTCCGACCAGGTCGGTCAGACCGGGACCCGGGTCGCCCCCGACGTCTACGTGGCCTGCGGGATCTCGGGAGCCATCCAGCACTGGGTGGGGATGATGGCCTCCAAGAACGTCGTCGCCATCAACACCGACGCCGAAGCACCCATGGTCACCAAGGCCGACTATGCGGTCATCGGCGACGTAGCCGAGGTGGTCCCCGCCATCGTGGCGGAGGTGCGTCGCCGTCGGGGCTGAGGCACTCGATGGTTGGAACCCAGGGTTCCAACCCCCGTCGGGCAGGGGTATGAGCCCACACTTCATCTCGGGTTGCATCGCTGCGGGAACCCAGGGTTCCAGACCCCGGAATGCGTGGGTTGTGGCCCACCGTTCACGAGCGCAGCAGCAGGACTCGGCGCACCTCAGCCACCACGGAGTCGGGCCGGTCGCTCAGGTCCGTCCACGTGTAACGAAGGATGACCCAGCCGTTGAGCACGGCTTGCCGATCTCTCCGCCTGTCGTTCCTCATGTGCTTCCGCGACTCGTGCCATGCCTTCGAATCCCATTCGATACCGGTCCGGGCGGCAGGCCAGGCGGCGTCGATGCGCTCGCGGTCATTCCACGGTGCGGGATACTCGAGGACGGGATCGGGCACCCCTCCTTTGCGGAGTACCGTCAAACCGAGCCGCTCCAGCTTGCTACCGGTCAGGGCCCGGCGCCTCTCGATCACCGCGGTGACGGCCCGAGAACCGGGCTTTCCCCGGCGCCTCAGGCTGTCGCCGAAGGCTCCCAGGGTGTCTAGGTCCAGACGGCCGGCCAGAACCAGACCTTCGACGATCCCATCGAAGACCGTCTCGTCCAGGACGCCCGCCAGGTCGAATGTGGTTCGCAGGAGGTTGGTCGTCTTGAGATCCTGCACACGGATCGTGTGCTGCGCCAGCAGATCGGAGTTTCGCCGCACGATGACACCTGGAAAGGAGTGCGTGGTCCGGGTATGGACCGTGACCGTGGGGCGCAGCGTGGGCAGGACGGGAAAGTGGAGGAGGTGTGCGGCCGACTCGTGGCTTACGGTCGCGTCGGGCAACGTGACCAAGGCAGCCCGCAGGAGATCCATGTGGTTCCTCATCTCGATGGCCCGATACACCCCGTCCTTCACCTTCACCAGTCGTCCCACGTCGATCTGGCGGTCGATCCAGTTGGAGGATCTACCCGCCTCGAGGAGCTGTGACCTGGTCACCACACCTCCTTGGGCGGCTGCCAGGTCGAGTTCGAACCGGTCCAGGGCCATACGGTCACCGTGCCAGATCGGGAGGCGCCTGCCTAGACCCTTGTCGGTGAACTGAACAGTGGGCTCCAAGCCCCGCCTGCCGGGGCATGGAAACCTGGGTTTCCGCCCCATCGCCCACGCCGGGGAACAGTGGGCTCCAGGCCCCGCCTGCGGGGGCGTGGAACCCTGGGTTTCCCCCCCATCGCCCACGCCGGGGAACAGTGGGCTCCAGGCCCCGCCTGCGGGGGCGTG
>CAZTXD010000038.1:0-6323 GCA_964617995.1 uncultured Acidimicrobiaceae bacterium | reverse complement strand
GAACCCTGGGTTTCATGGATCCGACATGATGCCCCCCAGATTCAGTTGATATCCGCGGATTTCCGCCATACGGTTACGGCCCGTATGGTGGAAATAGGCGGATATCCACACACGTGGTGGTTCATCCGCTCTGTTCCTGTCGACGAAAGAGGAAGAAACATGCACCGACTAAGCCGACGACTGACCGCGATCTCACTGTTCGCGTTGGTCGCCCTAGTCCTTGCCGCCTGCGGCGACGGCGACGGTGTCGCTGGAGACGGGTCGCTGGCGGGGATCAACATCTCCGTTGGCTCCAAGGACTTTGACGAGCAGCTCTTCTTGGGCCACGTGCTCAAGCTCGCCTTCGAGGAAGCCGGCGCCACGGTCGAGGACAACATCGACCTGGGCGGTACCGCGCCCGCCCGCGAGGCGCTGCTGCGCGGCGACATCGACACCTACATGGAGTACAACGGGACGGGATACTCCGTCCACCTGGGCGTGCCTGGCGAGGTGCCAAGCGACCCCGAAGAGCTGACCACCTACGTACGGGAGAACGATCTGGCCGAGAATGGCATCCGCTGGCTCGGTAGGGCACCGTTCAACAACACCTACGGGTTCGTCTCGTCGCCTGGTCTGACCGAGGCCGAGGGGGCATTCGACATGCAGGGAATGGCCGACTATCTGGAAGCCAACCCGGACGCCGTGGTGTGCATGGAGTCGGAGTTCCCGGTGCGCGATGACGGTCTGATCCTGTTCGAGGAGGCCACCGGGTACACCATCCCCCAGTCGCAGATCCAGATCCTCGACACCGGTCTCATCTACACCCAGACCGCGAGCGACGATTGCGATTTCGGCGAGGTGTTCACGACCGACGGTCGCATCGTTCCCCTCGGACTGACCCTGGTCGAGGATCCCGGAGTGATGATCCTGTACAACATCTCGATGAACCTGCGGGACGACAAGTACCAGGAGGCGCCCGAGGCCTTCGACGCCATCGCCGACGCCATCCTCAGCCCCCTCACCCAGGAGCGGATGACTGAGCTCAACACGCAGGTATCGGAGGAGGGCCAGCCTCCCGAGGACGTTGCCCGCCAGTACCTCATCGATGAAGGGGTCATCGACGGCTGACACTCGGCGACGAGTGGGGGACCAACCGGTCCCCCACTCCCTGACTCAGGAGGAACATGGAAGGCCTACAGAGCCTGATTGAGTTCATGAGTAACAGATCGGGCGCGATCGTGGTGGCTACACTCGAGCACCTGGGTTACGTTGTGGCGGTATTCGTCACGGGAACGCTCATCTCGGTGACCTTGGGGATCTGGGTCCGACACCGGCCCTTCGCGCGTGAGCTGAGCTTGGGGATCGCCAGCGTCTTCCTCACCCTCCCCTCACTCGCCCTCTTCGTGATCTTCATCCCAATCTTCGGGCTGGGGTTCTGGGCGCCGTTCGTGGCCCTCACCATGTATGCCCTGCTACCGATCCTGCGGAATACGGTTGCCGGGCTCAACGGCGTCGATCAGGCAGTGCTCGAGTCGGCCCGCGGTATGGGCCTCAGCTCCCGTCAGAGGCTGTGGCGGATCGAGCTGCCCCTCGCCTGGCCCGTGATCATCACCGGAGTGCGGGTCTCGACGCTGCTCATCACCGGTATCGCCGCCATTGCGACGCTCGTCGGAGGAGGCGGTCTCGGCGACTTCATCAACAACGGCCTGGGCAGGCTGGGGCTATCCAACTCGATGGAGGCCATCTGGACCGGGACGCTCCTAACGATCCTCCTGGCGCTCGCCCTCGACTCGACTTTCCTGATCTTCCGCCGTGCCACGACCTCACCCGGAATACGCTGAACGGAGGCCCATCCCATGACCGAAGGCGAAGTGCTGATCAAGCTGGAGGGGGTCGAGAAGACCTATCCGGGCACCGAGGCGCCTGCCGTCCGCCAACTCGATCTGGAGATCCTCAAGGGAGAGATCCTCGTTCTGGTCGGGCCGTCGGGATGCGGCAAGAGCACGACGCTGCGTTTGATCAACCGCATGATCGAGCCGACCGGGGGCCGCATCTTCTTCGAGGGCGAGGACGTGACCGACGTCAATGCCGATCACCTACGACGCAAGATGGGCTACGTCATTCAGCAGATCGGCCTCTTCCCCCACCGGACCATCGCCGACAACATCTCAACTGTCCCGCGGCTCCTCGATTGGGACGAGCCTCGCATCCAGTCGAGAGTCGACGAGTTGCTCGACCTCGTTGGCATGGAGCCTTCCATCTATCGTGGCCGCTATCCCAAAGAGCTGTCGGGTGGTCAGGCACAGCGTGTCGGCGTGGCCCGAGCCCTGGCCGGCGATCCTCAGGTCCTGTTGATGGACGAGCCTTTCGGAGCCGTCGACCCCATCGCCCGCGACCGCCTCCAGAACGAGTTCCTGCGTCTCCAGGCCGAGTTGCAGAAGACGATCGTGTTCGTGACTCACGACATCGACGAGGCCATCAAGATGGGTGACCGCATCGCCATCCTCCAGCAGCAGTCGGTGATCGCCCAACACGACACCCCCGAGGCCATCCTGGCCGGTCCGGCATCCAGGTTCGTCGAGGACTTCCTCGGTGCGGGGGCCACGCTGAAGGGCCTCAACCTGTTGAGAGCCGCAGAGATCGAGGTCGGCGACGTGACGACGGTGACGGCGCCCTCCTCCCGCGATGAGGTGCTTCGGGCACTGGAGACCTCTGGGAGCGACTGGATCCTCTACCTGGACGAGAAGGGAGCGCCCTCGAGGTGGCTCGACCGGGCCTCCGTCAACGAGGCTGTCGGACTGGCCCAGGCGGGCAAGGCGGTACGGGTGACCGTCGAGCCGGAGGACACGCTCAGGGACGCTCTGGAGAAGATGCTGCAGTCCGCCGTGGGCACGGCCTGCTGTGTCTCGCCGGACGGTAGCTACCGGGGAGTGATCCGTGTGGAGACCCTGATGGAGCTGATCGCCACCATGCAGCAGACCGAGCGTGATCGGCAGGCGGTCGCGAGAGGATGAGCTCGTTTCAGTTCCTCCGGCTGACCGACAGCTCCGATAGGCCTCGTTCCGCCATGGCGTCTCTGATTCGGGAAAGGATGGATCTGTTCGTCACCCCAGCGTTCCTCATCATCCTGACAACATCGGTGGCCGCGGTGTGGTTCTACTCGGAGGTCGACACGACCATGGCCCGGATCCTGGATTGGACTCGGCTGAGGGGCCAGATCTTCCAGCACATCAACCTGACGTTCTGGTCCACTCTGCTGGTGGTGTTGATCGCGATCCCGGTCGGGATCTTCATCACTCGGCCCGCTTTCAAGAGGTTCGCCCCGCCGATCCTGGGATTCGCCAATGCGGGCCAGGCGGCCCCCGCCTTCGGCCTCCTCGTTCTCTTCGCTGGGTTCTTCGGAACCGGGACCAGGACGGCCATCGTTGCCTTGCTCGTCATCGCCCTGCTGCCGGTTCTGCGTAACACGATGGTGGGCCTCCAGCAGGTCGACCAGGCGGTGATAGAGGCGGGTCGCGGCATGGGTCTGTCCAAGCGGCAGGCCCTCTTCGGGATCGAGCTGCCCCTCGCTGTGCCCATCATCCTCGCCGGGATTCGCACGGCTCTGGTGATCAACGTCGGTACCGCCACGCTGGCGGTTCTGATAGGCGCGGGCGGACTCGGAGCCTCCATCATATCGGGGCTGCAATTGCGTCGGGATGCGGCCGTCTTCATTGCCGGTGCCATGGTGGCCGCCCTTGCCCTCCTGATCGACTTTCTCGCAGCCCTGGCCGAGCGTTATCTACGTCCCAAGGGAATCTGAGTCGAACCCCCGCTCTCGGCCGTTCCTGGGAGCGGCGAGAAACCGCAGGCCTCCGGAACGGGCCGGATAGGGGGTGTAGCGCCGCTTGAAGGGGGCGGGGATGTCCCAGCGGCGCAGCAGCCGCCAGGCGGCGTATATGGCCAACGCACCGTGGATGACGCCGATGGTCGTCCACAGTCCCCCGGGACCGAGTGCCGTCATGGCGATACCGGCGCCCAGGGGACCGAGGATGGAGCCGGCGCCGTTGGCGAGCACGATCGCCGAGCTGGCGCCCACGGTCATCTCCGGTCCGAGAAGGTCGTTGACGTGGGATCCGCTCAGCGAGTACATCGGGAACGTAGACCCCCCCAGCAGGAAGATCACCATGGCCGCGGCGAGTCCGGAGGGCTCCAGCATGCCCATCAGGAGAGCGAGAACGGCGGCGACGGTCGTGGTGATGAAGATGATGCGCCGGCGACTGAACCGGTCGGAGAGGGCCCCGAGCGGAAGCTGGATGAACACGCCGCCGAGCAACGTGAGGGTCAGCAAGAGAGCGATACGGGAGACCGGGAGACCGCTTCGTGCTCCCCAAACGGCTCCCATCGCCAGCAGCGCCCCGTTGGCGGCCCCGGTTATGAAGGCGCCCACCAGCCCGATGGGAGCCGTGCGCATGATGAGGCGATAAGGGATCCTCCCCAGCCCGGGTATCTTCGGCTCCCGATACGACACCAGCGCCACAGGAACCACCGCCAGCGACACGAGCAACGAGGCCACCACGAAGAGGACGAAGCCTCCCGGTTCGCTGGCCGTGAGCAGCAGCTGTCCCGCCGCCAGTCCGGTCGTGGCGACCACCATGTAGATGGCGAGGAGGCGGCCCCGGATGGCATCCGTGGCCGTGCCGTTGAGCCAGCTCTCCGCCACGATGTACAGCCCGGCGAGACAGGTGCCGGTCATGAGCCGGAAGAGGAACCAGGCCGCCGGGTCGACCAACAGGATGTGGGCGAGGGTGGCGGTCGAGGCGAGGGAGGCCAGCCCGGCGTAGACACGCACATGACCCACCCGGGCCACGATCTGGGGGGTGGCCAGGGAGCCGACGAGGAAACCGGCGTAGTAGCCGGCCATCACCAGACCCACCGTGGCAGTGGCGAAACCCTCCAGGTCGGCACGCAGGCCGATGAGGGACGACTGGAGGCCGTTGCCCAGCATGAGCAACGCGATGGCGACGAAGAGCGGCCACACGGCCAGCGCCTGACGGGTAGGTGAGGGAGGAATCATTCCGTGCCGGATCCGCGAGACAGGATAGGGAATTGGGTTCTCACGGGCTCTCTTCTCTGATAGGGTGAGGGCGCGCCGATTTGATCGTCAGCTTGCGGGCGCGATGAGAAATACAGCTAAAGCGGCGGTCGCGAGAGTCTCCTGACCGCCCCAGCCGGGCGGTCTTTCGTTTCTCGGGGACCGTCTCACCGCACCGACGATCGCCGTCGAGCAATGGAGGTGGCGCGTGACAGAGCGATGTACGAACTTCGATGGTCTCCTGGCAGATCACCGGATCCTGGTGGCCGACGGGGCGATGGGCACCACCCTGTTCTCCCTCGGGCTGGAGGGAGGGGGCTGCCCCGAGCTGCTCAACCTGACCGAGCCCGACCTGGTGGAGAAGGTCCACCGCAGCTTCATCGAAGCCGGATCAGACATCGTCCTCACCAACACCTTCGGGGGCAACCGCCGGCGACTGGCCCTACACGGGCTCCAGGACAGGGTGGCGGAGTTGAATCGGGCGGCGGTGGAGCGGGCGTCGGTCGCTGCCGCCGATGCCGGTCGACCGGTGGCCATCGCCGGGAGCATCGGTCCCACCGGCGACCTGTTCGAGCCGCTGGGACCGCTGTCGCACGATGCCGGCGTGGAAGTCTTCGCGGAGCAGGCGGCGGCCCTGGCGGAGTCGGGCGTCGATGTTCTGTGGATCGAGACGCTGTCGTCGTGGGAGGAGCTGGAAGCGGCCGTGGATGCCACCTCCGGACTGGGTCTCCCCGTGGTCGCCACGCTCAGCTTCGACACCAACGGGCGGACGATGATGGGCATCACCGGGAAGGAGCTGGGCGAGTGGTGGGCGGCCCGGAAGGGTGCCCCGGCGGGTGTGGGCGCCAACTGCGGGATCGGCCCCGGCGACGCCGTGGCCGCGGCGCTGGACATCACCGCCGTGTCCCCGGAGGCGGTGACGGTGACCAAAGCCAACTGCGGGATGCCCCTGTATGAGACCGACCGGCTCGTCTACCCGGTAGGACCCGACGGCATGGGCGACTACGTGGAGCTGGCCATCCGGGCGGGGGCCAGGATCATCGGAGCCTGCTGCGGTTCGACCCCCGAGCATGTGGCGGCTATCCGCCGGGCGGTCGACTCGCTGCCGTCAGGAGTCCGTCCCGACCATGGCGAGATAGTCTCCCGTCTGGACGCCAGCGCACCTGCGGCTACGGCCGGTCCCCGTCGCAACCGCCGCCGCAAGACATAGCTCCTCCGTTTTCGCGCATCGAATGCGCGCTATAGCGCGCCTTCGATGCGCGAAAACGGG
>CAZTXD010000037.1:0-27617 GCA_964617995.1 uncultured Acidimicrobiaceae bacterium | reverse complement strand
AACCCAGCACGCCCTGCCACCACCGAACCACCCCACACGAAAAATCGACAAGCCCTATGCGTTTGTGTCGGTATGCGTTTGCCCACGACCAAAGAAGCCTGCGGCCGTTTCCTCCAGAACCAGAGAAGCCGCCCGGCTAGCCTGCCGATCCGATGCGCCCCGCCACCGCCTTCGTGATCGTCGTGCTCCTCGTCCTGATCGCCGTGGCCGGGGTGATCTGGTTCATTCGTCTGTGACCGATCCCACCATCGCCACCGATGTACCCTCCACCAGCCCGAGGGCCTCGTCGGCACGGCCTCCCCGCACCGCCAGCGCCATGAGGCCGCTCGAATCGACGTGGAGCAACATCTCGCGTTCGGCCACGTCGCCGTAGGCGGTGACCCAACGCACCTGATGGAGCCGCGGACCGACCTTGACCGTGACCACGGCGCCGGGACGCAGCCCCACCGCCATCAGCTCGTCGGGTCCCACGTTGGTCTGGGCGTTGCCGAAACGATCTATCCACCATGCCTCACCGGTGACGGTGCCTTCTTTGGTCTCCGGTAGCGGAAGGAGGAGCGGGGTGACCGTGTCCGGATCGAGAAGCGGCCCCAGGTCGTCGAGCGACGCCTCCCCCGAGGCGAGGAGAGCCGCGGCCGGACCGAACACGTCGCGTCCGTGGAAGGTCTCGCCGCTGGAGGGTATGCGAGCCTCCTCGCTCTCGATGGCGACTATACGGGATGCTCCTCCCACCATCGCCACCCCAGGCGACAGGATGCCGTTGTCGGGACCCACCAAATAGCCCCAGCCGGTCTCGACGGCGATGGCTCTGCGCTCGGTACCCACACCAGGATCGACCACCGCCAGCACCACTCCCGGCGGGAGGTACTGGATCGAGCGGGTCAGGGCGAGAGCGGCTCCCCGGACATCGCCGGGTGGGACCGAATGGGTGAGGTCGATGACCCGGGACTCGGGAGCGAGTGTCGCCAGGACACCGTGGACGACGCCGACGAATTCGTCCTGGTGGCCGAAGTCCGAGAGGAACGTGATGGGAAGGGTCATGGGATGGTCACGCTAACCGTCCCCGACGAGGGCCCAGGCGGACGCTACCTAAGCTGAGCCGCCATGAGCGAGGCCTCCCACGAAGACCTGGCCGAGGAACTGGCCGGTGCCTCCACCCTGATGCTGCTGGGTGGCATGGACACCGGCAAGACGACGATGGCACGCCGCGTAGCGGGCAGTGCGTCCGCTCGGGGACGCCTGGTCGCTCTGGTCGATGCCGACGTCGACAACAGCTCGATCGGGCCTCCCACCTGTGTGGGTCTGAGGCTCATCCGTCGGCCCGACGACCTCGGAGAGGAAGGGGTCGCCGACTCGTTGCATTTCGTCGGCACCGTGAGTCCCAGTCGCTTGGTGCTCCAGCAGGTCATCGCCACCGCCGCGATGGTGGAGCGAGCCCGCGAGGCCGGTGCCGAGCTGGTGATCGTCGACACCACCGCCGCCGTGTCGGGGGTCGCCGGCGAGACGCTCAAGTACCACAAGATGGAGCTGTGCAGGCCGGACCGGGTCGTGGCTCTGCAACGAGGCAGCGAGATGGAGCCCATCGTCGGCATGCTCACCCGCTTCTTCTCGATCGACATCGACATCCTCCCCGCCGACCCCGAGACTTCCGTTCGCTCCCCCGACGAACGCGCCGCCCGGCGCTCCGAGGGCCTCGCCAACGCCTTCGCCGGACCCCTGGAGCGGTGGCGGGTCCGACCGACCGTCTTCGCTCCCACTCTCCCCGCCGGCCTCGACCTCGAGCGGCTCGATCACCTGCTGGTCGGGGTACACGACGGTTCCGGCCACTGCCTGGGCCTGGGGCGGCTGGAGTACGAGGAGGGCGCCGTGCGGGTCCTCACCAACGTGGGCGAGGGCATGAAGGGTTTGAGGCTCGGCTCGGTCCGCATCGACCTGGCCAGTTTCGAGACCAGGCCGGTCTCGTTGCGCGAGGTCATGTTCGGGTTCTAGAGGCGGTCACCTCTCTGATCGTGGGACAGGAAGCCGGGCGGCAGACCCGGCCCCCAGGTCGCTCAGGATCTCGTCCGCCGCATGCTGCATGGCCGACTCACCTGACAGCTTGGCCAACAAGTCCTGGCTGAGAGCTCCCTCGTAGGGAACGTTGGCTTCCTCGGCTGCCGCCACCGACGCCATGAGGTGAGTCTCAGCGGTGACCCGGTCCCCGGCATGCCAGGCCGCCACACCCCTCAGCCGCTCGATACCGGCCACCAACCCCAGGACCTCGATCCCGTCGGGGATGCCGGTCAGCGCCGATATCGCTTCCTCGAACCACCCGCCGAAGGCATGAGCCTCGGCAATGCGATACTGGGTCTCGGCCACGAACGCCTGCGCTCCCAGCTCAGCGAACAGGCTTCTCGCCTCCTCCAGCAGCCCCACCGCCTTCTGCCGTTGCCCACGTCGGGACTCGACACGGCCGAGATTGGAGGTGGCGAGCGCCACACCGGTGGGGAACCCGGCCGCCTGATAGGCCCGCAATGAGTCCCGAAACATGTCCTCCGCTCGGTCCAGGTCACCCCGGTCGGAGAACACCTCACCCAGGTTGTTGATCGACGTGGCCGCCCCGGCGGCATCGCCCGCCCGGGTGCGCGCTTCCCGACTCCGCTCCCACGCCTCCAGGGCCGAGTCCCAGTCGCCCCGGTAGTAGGCGGCCATACCCATGTTGTTCCACACGTTGCCCTGGCCGACCAGGTCGCCCAGCTCCTCGTATATCTGCAGGGCTTCCCCGCCGTAGTCGCGGGGGTCGTCGTGACCGAGGGCGAGATTGGTGAGGATCATCAAGAACCCCCCGTGGGCCAGGCCGGAGCGGTGATCGATCCGATCGGCCTCAGCGACGGCCCTGCGACACATGTCGGCGCAGGTCTGGAATTCGCCCATGCGGTAGTAGGCACCCGCCATGGCCAGCATCAACTCGATCCGCTCCACGACTGCCTCGTGCGATTCGTTCGCCTCCACCGCCGCCATCCCCTCCTCCAGCAAGGCGACGGCAGTCGGATAGTCACCCTGATTGATCTGCAGTGCTCCCTTGCGACGCAACAGCCGGGCGGCATCGACCGTGCCCTCCGGGGCGAGCTGCTCGGCCCGCTCGTATCCTTCCACGGCCACTTCGGGCCTTCCCGCCAATCCCGCCATCTCCCCGAGCGACTCGGCTGCCTCCATGACCTCCCGGGAGTCCAGTTCGGTCAAATGGTCGGCCGCCCGCAGCGCCAGCAGATACAGCTCCGCTGCCTCGGCGGTGGCGAAGCGGTCCCGGGCCCGCTCGGCTGCCATGAGAGCGAATCGCCATGTCGCTTCCCAGTTCTCGGCCTGAGAGTGGTGGAGCGCCAGCAGCGAGGCGTGACGCTCTGGACGACGACGCAAGCGTCGCTCGAGGGCGTCGACCACGACGCCGTGCACCTCGCGCCGGAAGCGATACGGCAGCCCCCGGTAGGCCGCGGCACGGATGAGGTCGTGGCGGAACGTGACCGTTCCGATGATCGAGACTTCCAGGAAGTCGCCCAAGCGTCGCCACGTCTCGGAGTCCTCCACGGCCTGGGCCATCGACGGCAGTGCCTCGGCGAGCAGGTCGAGAGTGAAAGTGCCCCCGAGCACGGCGGCGTAGCGCAGGATTTGGCGGTCGCGGGGGTCGAGGCGGTCGATCCTCTCGGCGATCTTCGCTTCGATCGAATCCGGCAGCTCACCCTCTTCATATCCTTCGAGCAGTTCGAGGGCGAATAGCGGATGACCGGCACAACGCTCCGCCACTCTGTTGAGGTCATGATCGGAGACCGGGTGCTCGCGGGCGGCGAGCCGTAGTAGCTCCCCGATCTCCGCCGACCCGAGCGGTTCGATTTGCAAGACAGTGGCCCGTGGCGAACTCACCCAGGTTCCGTCCCCCCGTCGCCCCACGAGGACCAGCCAGGGCCTCGACTCGGCTGCTTCCACCAGACGCGCCAGCACCCCCGCCGAGGCAGGGTCGATCCAATGGGCATCCTCGACGATGACGACGGCCGGTCCCGGATGAACGGCGGCAAGGAACTGCTCCACCTTCTCGTGCATCCGTGATGTCCGAAACGAAGCGTCTATCTCCGCGGTCGTAGGGGTGTCAGGGATCTCTATACCCAGGGGAACGCCGATGAGGGGCATCCACGGCTCGAGTTCGGGTGCATGCTCGGCCACGACCTCCTCGACGCGGGACTCCACCACCGACGACGGGGTGTCGGGCTGGAGTCCCAGCATTCCCCGGACCAGATGGCCGGCCATGTAGTAGGGGGTGTTCACCTCGTATTCCTCACACACCAGGGTGTAGCTGTCGAGAGTCCCCGCCAGATCGCGGGCCTCCGAGAGGATCCTCGTCTTTCCGATCCCGGCTTCGCCCACCACCTCCAATGCGCTTCCCAGACCCAGCCGAACATCGGTGATGGCGCGGCGTATCATCCGCAGCTCATCATCCCGTCCCACCAACGGCAGCTTCGCGGCTCGACTTTCACGGTCGACCCCGGTGATCGGACCCACTGCCAGCGCCGATACCGGTTTCAGCTTCCCTTTGAGCCGTATGGGCTGGAGCTGGGTGATACGGAAACGGGTGGGCGAAAGATCGATCACCCGTTTTGTGGTGAGGAGTTGTCGCTCGCCCGCAGCTCCCATGAGACGAGCGGCGAGGTTCACCGTGTCCCCGATGACGGTGTAGCCGTGCCGGAAGGGTGCTCCCACATCGGCGGCGAAGACGACGCCTCGGGCGACACCGGCCCGCAGCGGCAACGGGCCAGCCTCCTCCATCACGCGGTGGAGGGTGCGCAGAACACGCTCTTCCTCCCGGCTCGTGGCGACCGGTGCACCGGCAACGAGGATGACCTTGCACCCGGCGAGGTCTACGTCGCTGCCGAGGAAGGTGACTTCATGACGCGCCGCCGACTCCTGTACCAGTGACATGGTCTCACCGACCGCGGAACTCGTCCGTTCCGCCTCGTCCGGCTCGACGGCGATATGGAGGAAGCCGACGGTGGCCTGCCGGTGCTCACCCATGGCTCCCCCCAAGGTGAGGTGGGGACGCAACGCCTCAGGCACATAGTCCGCAAGGTCGAGGTTCACCTCGTCGAGGGATGCCTCCGTCCGGGGCACTTCGAGGTCGTCGGCGAGATCCAAGAGAGGGTGGGTTTCGGGATCGAGCACACCGACCGGGAGGTCACCTCGGGATTCGTGCCCCACTACCACCTCACCTGATCGGGCCTCGGTTTCCGCCGTCAACGCTCCTGCCAACGCCTTTCCCGTCACGACCAGCTCACGATGACGGTCGCCTGCCAGGTGCAACTCCACGGGTCCGGTGGCGAGACCCATCGACATCGAAAGGCCGGGCACCGCCAACTGGGAAAGCGCGTCTTGCATGTCGATGGCGGCAACAGCAGCCCTCGCCTCACCGCCCTCACCGCCGAACATGAGCAGGAAGGCATCCCCGCCGAACTTGAGGACGTCGCCCCCCTCCTCCCGTGCAATCGACAGGAGATCGGTGAATACGAGGTTGAGGAGGTCGGTGACCTCTTCGCCGCCTCTTCGTCCCATGGCGCTCCGCTGCTCCACGAGCGGGGTGAAGCCGCTGATGTCACCGAACACGAGGGTGGCCTCGGTCTCGAGAAGGCGCTGGTCGGGATGTTGCGCCTGCCATGCCAGGACCGACATGGGTAGATAGAGGATGAGCTGGGTATTTGCAGCCGGCACGTAACGAGGAAACTAGTCCCTGCCCCCAGCCGCATCAGCGAGAACGAGACCCGGGGCTTCCCCTTCCGGCGGAGAAAACACGAGCTATGGTGTTCGCCAGGGAGGCAGTGTGGGTATACGAGCCGGAGGCGGGGTGTTTACGAAGACGAGCGCTCTGGTGCTCGCGCTGGCGTTGGTGTTCGCACTCCTGCCCCCCGAGGCGCCGGCCTCCGCCCAGGAGGAGACTCCGGCCGTCGTCGGTCTCAAACTTCCGCCCGAGCTGGTGATGCCCGGCGACTCGTTCGGGGTCCTGGTCGACATGACCGGAGGGGACGAGGTGCTGGAGCTGACCTGGCAGCGGCCGTCGGGAATCAACGACACGCTGCCCGACACGGGCTTCGGCGAGCCGGACGGAAACACGTTCGCCACCTCGGTGACCCTGCCGTCCAACACCGCCTCCGGCACATGGACGGTGGCCGAGATCGCGGTCGAAGCCGGTGAGCAGGAATACCGCTTCCTGAACGCTGCCATCTTCCAAGGCGTCACGACCTGCGGGGACGGGTTCGACGATCTGGGTGGTGGGGTCCTGGGCTGCGCATCCGACGTGGTGGCAGAGAGCGGTTCCGTCGAAGTGGGTGGGGACAATTCGGCGTTGGCAGAGCCGCTGCTGTCGGAGGTGCTGTTGGACCCAACCGCCGTGGCCCCGGGCGGGGAGCTGACTCTCCACCTGGAGGTCACCGATGTCGACCTGGTCGAGGCGGTGTGGGTCCGTCACCTGGGGACAGGGTCGGTGGTGGAGCTGCCGGTCCTGTTGACCAGCTCCACTGAAGGAGGAGTGTCGGGGGTGCTGCAGGTCCCCGGTGACATACCGGCGGGGGAGTACCGCCTGCACGAGGCCGGGGTGGAGAACGCGATCGCCGAGCCCTACCGGTTCCTGGACGCCGAAGCCTTCGACGAGGCATCCTGCCCCGATGGAGAGTCGGGCGGGTTCGTCAACGGCGGCGCTGCCTGGATCTGCTCCACCGACCTGTTCGCCGAGACGACGCTCGCGGTCATCGTCGTGACCGCAGAAACCCCCGACCCTTTCCAGGGGTCGTGGCACTCCCTCGACTTCGACAACAGCAACCAGACCCTGTCGTTCAGCGGCGAGGGGGACACCCGGGAGGTGGTCCTGTTCGACGACAACGCCACCGGGGCATGTGACAGCGGCGGTCCCGCCACCGGCACGGGCACCGGTCACATCGATGGCAACACCATCAGCGGGGTATACGACATCGTCCAGTGCGACGACGGCACGGAACCGCTCACAGAGTCTCCCTTCCAGTTCGTATACGACCCAACGACCGACACACTGACCGATGCTTTCGACCTCGTCTGGTTTCGCCAGATGCTGTACGGGGTGAACGCGTCCGACGACGGTCTGTCCCTCCTCGCCCCGGCTACCGGTGAATCCCGGTTCATCGGACCGCTCCACCCGGATGCGGACACTTTTGTCACCCCGGTAGCGATGGGGGTCCATCCCGCCGACGGCACGCTGTGGGTGTGGAACAACAGCGGTCCCTCGGGGGTGCTGTTGACCGTCGATGCCTGCACTGGATTGGGCGAACAGGTCGGGGAGCCCACCGGCCGGGTGCTCGGGGCCCTGGCTTTCGCCCCGGATGGGTCTCTCTACGGCTTGAGCGGTGCGCTCTTCTCCATCGATCTCGCCACGGGTGCCACCGCACCGATAGGGGACGGCTTCGGCATCACCATCGCCGGGGCGGACTTCTCCGCCGACGGCGTCCTGTATGGGGTCGAGCTCCTCAGTCCGCACCGGCTGGTGACCATCGACCCGGCGACCGGAGAGGTGAATGAGATCGCCATGCTCTCAGGACTGGATCGTGTCGGTTCCATCGTCTTCGACGACCGCGGGAACCTGATAGGCAGCGGGTTCGGCACCACCGGACACATCCTGTTCGACATTCCCCTCGACGTGGCCCCGGACCCGGACACCGGTACCCTCACGGTCGCCAATGTCCGGGAGATCACCGGCGGTACTGCCCCACAGGGGATGGGTTTCTCGGTGTGCGTCCCAGCCGACGATACAGCACCGATCGTCGTCGACACGCTCGAAGTGAGCGTCGACGATCCCGAGACCGGTCCGGGGGCAACGTCGGTCAACCTGGTGGACATCCCCATCGAAGCAGTGTTCGAGGCGACCGCCGCCTCCACCGCGGCCTCCCCCCTCGGCGCCGTCCCCCTCGGAGCAGTGGATCTGGCAGAGTCGCCTCTCGGAGCGGTGCCGCTCGGCGCGGTGCCGTTGGGAGCCGTCCCGTTGGGAGCCGTCCCGTTGGGTGCCGTGCCGCTGGGGGCGGTGGCGGTCGACTTCCCGGGTGGCTGGTCGGCCCTCCTGCAGGGGACGCCCTTCGAGGGGAGACCGCTCCAGACGATCCTCCTCTCGGAGGTGATCACCCATATCGACGACGGTTTGGCTGTTGATCCTCTGGCGTCGCTGACCATCGCCCAGGTCTCGCTCGATGCAACCCCATTGGGCGCGGTGTCGCTTCTCTCCCTCGCCCTGGGAGCCCTACCACTGGGTGCGGTGCCCCTCGGAGCCGTGGGTGAGACCGGCTGCGACGCCGCCCTCGACCAAGGGTTCGACTGCGACCCCGGGACCACCACGCTGATCGAACTGGAGCTGGCCGGCTTCGACGTGGCCGCCTCCCCGCTGGGAGCGGTGCCCCTCGGCGCGGTGCCCCTCGGAGCAGTGCCGCTCGGCGCGGTGCCCCTCGGAGCAGTGCCGCTGGGCGCCGTCCCCCTCGGAGCGGTGCCGCTGGGCGCCGTCCCCCTCGGAGCGGTGCCGCTGGGGGCCGTACCGGCACAGTCGGTGCCCCTGGGCGCCGTGCCCCTCGGAGCCGTCCCCCTCGGGGCGGTGCCGCTGGGGGCGGTAACCCTGGAAGGAACTCCGCTGGGGGCGGTACCCCTCAGCCTGATCGATGGTTGCGACTTCCTCGCCTGTGACGACCTGGGGTTGAGCGGCGACTCCAGCCTCCACGAGGCGGCCGAGGCGTGGGAAGCGGCCAACAGCACCACCCTGGCCGCGTCGCCGCTGGGCGCCGTTCCCCTCGGGGCGATCCCATTGGGTGCGGTTCCCCTCGGGGCGATACCGCTCGGGGCGGTGCCCCTCGGAGCCGTCGACCTGACGGGAACGCCGCTGGGAGCGGTCCCCCTGGGAGCAGTAGGAGGGTGTGACCTGCTGACCGGCTTCGCTCACTCTTGTTCGACTCTGGGGGCCGGTGACGACACGACGCTGTATGAGCTGGCGCTCCTGCTGGAGGCGGCCGGCGCCTCGCTGGCCGCCTCACCCTTGGGCGCCGTCACCCTCGACCAGTTGCCCCTCGGCGCCATCGATCCGCTGGCGGTCCTGGGACTGGACGCCACGCTGGCCGACATCTTTTGCGAAGCCTTCGATGACGACGGCAACTGCCTGCAGTTCCTGGCCGACGTGGAGGACTGGGGGAGCATCACCCTGGGCCAGATCATCATCGCCATGCTCATCGTGGCCGATTTCCCGTGGGAGGAGCTGCCCTTCGACCGGCTGGGAGTGCAGGACTTCGCCGCCACCGGAGACACCACCACCTACACCGTCCGGATCGGAGCCAGCGGCGGGCCGGGTGTGGTGGAGGTGAGCGTCGCCCTCCCGCCCTTCTACCGGTATCGAGCAGGCACGGCGGGGCTCGTGGGTTCGCCGATTCTCGATCCGGTCGTCGACCAGAACGAGCACATACAGACCCTGCGCTTCTTCGTGACCCTGGAGGAGGGCCTGAACGACCTGTCGTTCGACGTCGCTTCGGGGTTGCGCCTGGGGACGTCGACCGTCGATGTCACGGCCGGTGAGGTGTCGGCCCTGGAAGCCGCCGCCCACACCGTCATCGAACCGAACGAGTTCGGAACGCTCGAGCCCAACATCATCTATCTCGGCTATATCACGGCCTCGGACGATATCGACGTCTACGAGATCACTCCGCCCGGGGAGGGCTTCCGCACGTCGGTGTTCCTGGGACACCTGTCCGAGGACGTCGACCTGGTCATGTACCGCCCCACCGACGCCCCCACCGAGGTGAGCGGAACTCCCCTGGGAGCGGTCCCGTTCGAGGACCGGGGATTCGGCGAGACGACCGGCTCCGGGACGCCCGAGACGCTGGCCGACGTCCCCATCACCGACCGCGACAGCGTCGCTTCCGTTTCCACCAACCGCTCCAACATCCCCGAATCGACCTCGGTGGTCGAGGACGGGACCGGCAGCGGCAACTACACCGTCCAGGTGAGCGGCTACAACGGCGCCACCAGCGACGACCCCTACGTACTCCGCTCCAGGATCCGCTCCGAGGTTCCGGTTCCTGAATGCAGTAGCCGTGTCACGAACGGAACAGGATCCACCGATCTCTCCGCGCTGGATGCGCCGGGGCTCGAGTCGATCTTCGTGGTGAACGGCACCCGCCTCGACGCCCTCCACGACCCGGGATCCTCCGCCGCGGTGCTGGACGCCCTCGACGAGATGCTCGCCTACCTGAACGACCCCGCCAACGGCTTCGGCCGGGCCGCGATCGTACGGATCGACGGCGTGAACTACTCGGCGTGGGATGACAACCCATGCGATCCCAACGCCGCCAATGCCATCGCCGAGGCCATCCGGGGACCCATTGTCGCCTACGCCAAGGACAATCCCAGCCTCAAGTACGTGACCATCGTCGGCTCCGACGAGGTGATCCCCTTCTTCCGCCAGCCCGACGACACCGCCTACGCCAACGAGGACACATATGCCGGTGAGTTCACCGACAACGCCCTGCATGGCTCGCTGCTCACACGTCACATCCTCACCGACGACGGCTACGGGGACCTCGACCCGATCCCCTGGCTCGATCACGCCCTCTTCTTGCCCGAGCTGGGAGTGGGTCGCCTGGTGGAAGAGCCGGCCGATATCGTCGGTCAGCTCGACACCTTCGTCGCCTTCGACGGCGCCCTCGACCGCTCCACCGGTTTCGTTTCCGGCTACGACTTCCTCAGCGACGGCGCCACCCAGGTGGCGCAGAACCTGGCCGCGGGAGGAGCGACTACCACCAGCTTGATCTCGGAGGTGTGGACCTCCGATGATCTCATCGACGGATTGCTCGTTCCGGGTGCTGTCCCGGATCTGGCCTCCCCCAACGCCCACTACGACCACCACCGTTCCCTCCCGGCCGACCAGCAGGGAATCCCCGAAGGGGCCCTGACCGCCGACGTCCTCTTCGACGTGGGCGATGTCGAGGACTTCGTAGCCGCCAACCCGGAGGAACTGTCCCGGACGGTCATCTTCACCATGGGCTGTCACGCCGGCACGAGCGTGGCCGACGTGTCCGTCTCTTCGACCGCATCCACCAACCCCACCGACTGGGCCCAGGTGTATGGACAGGAGGCCGCCACCTTCGTCGCCAACACCGGATACGGCTACGGCGACACCGTCACGGTGGCACTGTCGGAGAGGCTGATGGCCGAGTTCGCTTCCCGGCTCGACGGCTCCCTGTCGGCCGGTCAGGCGATGGTGGGAGCGAAACAGCACTACTTCGGGAACCTCGGTCTGTACGGGGTCTACGACGAGAAGGCCATGCAGGAGATCGTCTTCTACGGGCTACCGATGTACCGGGTCGGAGCTCAGGGATCCGCCCCCACGACGCCCCCGCCACCGGGGGTCGTCACCGACCCGGGAACCGGCCTGGGTGTGACCTCGGTCGACCTCGACCCGATCTTCGACCAGGAGGACTCGGAAAGGGGCACGTTTTTCACCATCGACGGCGATACCCAGGGGATCCACTATCGGCCCATCCAGCCCAAGCTCTCCACCGACGTCACGGTTGAGGGAAAGACCGCCAAGGGGGCGCTCATCACCGACCTGGTCACCGACGAGGTCACGGTCGAAGACCCGGCTTTCTTCCGGCCCACCATCGACCTGTCGGCCAACGAGGCCGAGATCGAGAATTTCGACGTCATCTTCCCCACCACATTCGCCACCATCGGCACCTTCCAGCAGCCGTCGACCGATCCGGGGGAGCGAAGCGAGACCCGCCAGAACCTCAACCTGGTGGCCGGTCAGTACGTGGGGGCCACCCGGACCCAACGTCTGTTCGACGAGGTCGGGTTGGAGGTGCTGTACGTGGATGATGGGACAGCAGAAGCGAGCGACTTCACGCCTCCCGCCTTCCGGTCGGTGCAGGCGGCGGTCGTCGGGGGGAGTGCCGGCTTCGTGGTCGACCTGGCCGACAACGACGATGCGGTCAGGGTGCTGGTGCTGTACCGGGACGGTTCCGGCCAGTGGCAGAGCGCCGAGCTCCAGCCGGGCAGTCCCTGGACGGGAGGCGGACCGGTGGCGGCGGGGACCACCGTCGTCGAGTACTTCGTGCAGGCGGTCGACGCGGCCGGCAACGTCGGCATGACCAGCTTCAAGGGAGCCTTCCACCAAGGCGCGGTGGTTCCCACCGATCTACCCGACGCCGATCCCGACGTCGACCTCGCGGGGCAATTGGGGGACGACGGCTGGTTCACCTCCGACGTGACCGTGTCGGCGACCGGTGACGGCCCCTACAGCGCCACGCTCGACGGAGTGCCCGTGCCCCTCCCCTTCACCATCGGAGCGGACGGTCTCCACATCGTCCAGATCTCCGGAGGCGATCCCGACCCGGTCACCTTCGCCGTCAAGGTCGACCGGACCCCGCCCCAGGTCACCATCCGCTCCCCGGGGGACGGCAACACCTACCTGCTCGACCAGGATGTCCCGGCCGACTTCCGTTGTTCCGACGCCGGTTCGGGCATCGTCTCGTGCGTCGGAGATGAGGCCGACGGCGACCCGATCGACACCACCCCGGTCGGCCCGAAGACGTTCACCGTGACCGCCACCGACTTCGCCGGCCACACCGCCTCCGACTCTTCTGCGTACCAGGTGGTACGTGACCTGGATCTGGCGGTTGAGCCCGCCCTGGTGACCATCGACGAAGCTGTCACCGCCAGTTCACCGCTGGATGGCGAGTTCGAATCGGCTGTGATCGACTGGGGGGATGGGACCACTTGTACGATCGGCCAAGATTCCGACTGCGCGGTGACCGGTGATGAGTTCTCCGCCACCCACGTCTACACCGCCGCCGGGGTGCACACCGTCACCTTGACAGTCGAGTATCAGGGTTTGACCCTCACCGACGTCTTCGAGTTCGTCGTCGTCTACGACCCCAGTGCCGGGTTCGTCACCGGGGGAGGCAATTACGACTCCCATCCCGGCGCCTACCGACCCGACCCGACCGCTGAAGGGGTGGCCAGGTTCGGTTTCGTCTCGCGCTACCAGAAGGGGCGCTCCGTTCCCTCGGGCAACACCGCCTTCGAGTTTTCCGCCGGGGACCTCAGGTTCAAGAGCACCTCTTACGAGTGGCTGGTGATCTCGGGAGCGACCGCCCGCTACAAGGGGCTGGGGACCATCAACGGGGAGGGAGAGTTCGGTTTCATCCTCAGCGCCTTCGACGCCGACATCAACAGCAACGACAGCTTCCACGACGACCTCTTCCGGATCAAGATCTGGGATGAGGCGACCGGCGAGACGGTGTACGACACCAGTTGCGACGCCGAAGGCGACTGCGAGGAGGACCTTCCCGACGACGTCAAGAAGGGAGCCGTCCCCATAAGAGGATCGATCGTCGTCCACGACGGAAACTGATCGCTCCTCGACTTGGCCTCCGTCGAGATGGACCCGATGAGCTTGGGTATGGCGGCAGGGCGACGGAGATTCCTCAGCGGATCAGGGCCTGCACGAAGTCGTTGCTGGCGGTGAGTCTCTCCACCAGCACCCGACCCACAGCCCGATGGAAGACGATGGCAGCCTCGGGATCGGCCCGCTCGATTTCGACGATGGCCGCCGGGGTCAAGCGAAATACCGTCGACGGGTTCTCGGCCCGGAGGCGAGCGGAGCGAACCGCCCCGGTGTAGAGGGAGAACTCGCCGATCACGTTGCCGGGACCGACGGAACGAACCCTCTGCCAGCGGGCGGCGTCGACGGGGAGTTCGACGGCGACCCGACCACTCTCGACGATGAAGACACAGTCGGACGCTTCTCCCATCTCCGCCAGCACCTCACCCGCGCCCAACTCGATCCGTTCCAGATGCGGCTCGATACGCTCCCACACCCGGTCGGGGACGAAGTGCTCGACACACGGATCGGCCGTCGCGGGCAAGACGATCGACTCACACACCTCCAGGGCGTGATCCAGGTCCGGGGCGAAGATCCCATCAGGGAACGACGTCCTCCCGGCCGATGTCATGGCCTCCTGCACGTCGGCGGACGCGTGGCTGAACACGAGGTGTACTCCGGCCTCGCCCGCACGGCGCTGGAGGTTGACGAACGCCAGCATGGCCGTCGAGTCGATTCCCTCGACCCGGCGCAGATCCACTATCAGGCACCGCACCTCTCCGGTGTCGATGTCGTCCTTGAGTGATTGCACGGCCCGGTGCGCGGTGCCGAAGAAGAGGAAACCCTGCACCTCCACCACCTTGACCGAGCCTGACACCTGCTCCAGCGAGCGCCGCACGCTGGGAGCGCGCTCGAGGGAGCTCGAGCGCTGGTCGGCGGTGAAGGTGTGGCGGATCGGATCGAGACGGCTGTAGCGCACCGTGAACAAGACCACTGCCGCCACCATGCCCAGGAGCACCCCTGCCAGGAATCCCACCAGGGCCACCGCCACCACGATGGCGAGCATCAGCAGATACTCGCCGCGAGGCATGCGCGAGCGGCCGTCGAGAACCCAGTCGGCCAGGAAGGAGAGCCCCAGCATGGTGAGCACCCCGCCGACCACAGGCACCGGGATCAGCGACACCAGGGTCGGCCCGGCCAGGATCCCCGCAATGGACACCCCCGCCACGATCAAGGGGATGACACGGCTGTGGATGCCGAGCCGATAGGGAAGCGCAGACACGCTGAGGACGTGGTATCCGGCCGGGCTCGCCGCCGTCCCCACCGCCAGATTTCCCCACCCGGCCGTGCGCAGCTCACGATCGAGGTCGGCCTCCTTACCCGCCACCAGCTCCAGACCGCCCACGTTGAGAAGCAGGGCGACGGTGGCCACGAGGGGCACGGTGGCGACGCCAGGTCCCGCCGCGGCCACGGCAGACCAGTCGACCGCACCGATCGAGATTCCCAGCGGAAGGGTCATCCCCGTGACCGATGTCAGCAAACCCAGCTCTCGGGCCTCCTCGAGCGTCGTGCCGGTGACGAGCAACAGCAGGTAGAACAACACTCCACTACCGATGATCAGGGCAGGGAACGCCCAGGGGCCTGGACGTAGACGAAGGATCACAGCCAGGACCAGACCCAGGCCCGCTCCGCCGGCCAGGACCCCGATCGTGCGCCCCGACCATACGAACCCGCCGGTCAGCAGATCGGCGGCCCCCGAGACCAGCAGCCAGCCCGTGCCGGCCAGGAAGCCTCCGATCACAGGGAGGGGAATGAACCGCACAAGATTACCCGTCCGCATCCCTCCCAGAGCCAGCATGACAAAGCCTGTCACCAATGTCGCGATGGCCATGACCACGAGGGCGGTGCTCAGCAAGCCGGAGGAGCTCACCCCGACGAGAGCCGCCGCCAGCGTGGTGGCGAGGATGGCGGAGGTGGCGTCCTGAGGCAACAGCAGCGATCCCGGGACCGAGGAAAGGCGGGCGGCGATGAGATTCATGGCGGCCGCGGCAGCAAGGAACAGCGCCGACCCGAGAGGGAGATAGGCGGCCAGCGGGCCCGAGAAGACGAGCGAGGCAAACGACACCATGACCGCCACCACGATCAAGCCGGCCACCGACCCGGCGACCACGGTGACCACGACGATCCCGCTCCGGCCCGTGTCCCGGAGATCCCGCTTCTCTCTCACCATGCCGTCGCCTCCCGCGCCTTTCCGGTGGGTCGGCAAACGGTACAGCGCCCGGCGAACCTGCCGGGGTCGGCCCCGCACTTCCCCGAACGGGTTACCTGTCCCTGGCCTGCTCCACGGGCGCTGTAATGGGGAACTTACGAACCGGTGACGGGGACGTCAACCAGGCTGACGGCTCATCATCATGATCGCAATAGATCGTCGACCATTCTCGTCGAACGCGGCGGGGAGGGTTATCCCCACTCTCCACAGGTTTCCACAGGGTTTGTCCACAGGCGCATGTCGAGAAGTTTCTAGAGGGTCTTTTCGCGGCTTCCGAAGGCGAGGCCGACCAGCGGCCGGAATGTGCTCTCGACGAGCAGGTATATCTCCCCGATGAGCTGATCGAACTGCTCGAAGGTGGCGGTGGAACGAGCCAGGCGTCCCCGGACGACGAACGCTCCTTCCCCATCGAGGGCGAAATGGGCCAGCCAGGATCGGTGGTTGCGCTGGAGCGCCAACCGGTAAGGCGAGGGTCGATCATCGGGAGGGGCCGGGAGGACGTAGGCTTCGGCGGCGACGGTGTAGTCGCCGACGTCCCACCAGATGGTGGTGGCGTCGCGGACGGTTTGCCGCATCCTCACAGCCCATCGTCCCTCCACCTCCTCCGCGTAGACGACATCACCGTCGGGATCGGCCAGCCACCGTTCGATGGCAGCCTCCAGCGCCGCCGGTTCAGGCATTGGCGGCGACCACCCCCGAGTAGAGCTCCAGGAACCTGGAGACGGTGTTCTCCCACGAGAACCGTTCGGCCCACTCCACCGCCTGCTTGGACATGAGGTCGGCTCGCTCGCCGTCGGTGAGCACTTCCAAGAGGGCGGCAGCATGGTCGACCGAATCCCAGCCGTCCACCAGGAACCCGCTGGAGTCCTCGTCGACCGAGAACGACAGGCCCCCCACCCGGCTCGCCACCACCGGGGTGCCGCAGGCCTGAGACTCGACGGCCACCAGGCCGAAGGACTCACTGCGGCTGGGCACGTGGACCACCTCGGCCGCCCGGTAGACATCGGCGAGCGTGCGGTGAGGCAACGGGTCCAGGAACACGACCTCGCTGCCGATGCGAGTAGCCCGGGACCGGGTCGCCCGCATCTCCCGGTTCCCCCTCGGTCCCGACGGGCCCCCCACGATGACCAACGACGCCTCCGGGAACCGCCGGCTGACGATCTCGAAGGCATCCAGCGTCACGTCGACACCCTTGAGAGCTTGCACCCGACCGACGAAGGCCACCAGGGGGCCCTCGCCGAGACCGAGGCGTCGTCGTGCCCCCTCTCTCGACCCGGGAAAGAAGCGGGAGTGGTCGACCCCGGGAGGCGACACGCACAGTGCGCCCGGGTTGGCGCCGTAGTGAGCGAGGAGGTCGTCGGCCTCGATGGGGGTCGAGGCGACGACGCAGTCGGACAGGGCGATCACCTCCTCTTCGGCGGCGATGCGCTGGAGGGACTCGGCGGGGTCGTCGAGGCGCCTGGTCAGGTCCTTGACTCGCCCCAGGGTGTGGAAGGAGTTGGCCATGGGGACCCCCAGGTGCTGCTTCACCACCAGACCGGCCCAGCCCGACAGCCAGTAATGGGTGTGGACGACTTCTACCGGCGGCAGCCCGTCGAGCACCCGCAGCACCCCGTCGGCGAACCGCCGCACGTACGGGGCCAAACGGTCGGCGCCGAGGGGGCGTCGGGGCCCGGCGTCGACATGGTGAACGGTGTAACCCGGAACCACCGTCACCCGGTCGGGAAGGTGAGGGGCATCCCGGCGGGTGAACACCTCCACCCTCACACCGGCTGCCGCCATCGCCCGGGAGAGTTGGTCGACATAGACGTTCATCCCGCCGGCATCGCCCACCCCCGGCTGCACCAAGGGCGAGGTGTGCATCGACAGGTAGGCAACCCGGTCGATCATCGGCCACCCCGGGGGACCGCCTCGATCTCGGTCAGAAGCCGCTTTCGCGCTCCCATCCTGAACTTGTAGGGCTCGTCCCCCTTCAGGAAGTCGAAACGGGGACATCCTTCCACTATCGCCTGCTCGAGCATCCGCCCCAACAGGACCACCCCCGGGGAGGCCTGGCCGAGATCGGGATCGTAAGCCGAGTTGTAGAGGTAGTAGCCGCTGTCGTCGGAGAAGCCGACAACGGCAGCGGTAGCGCGGTCGCCGTCCCGCAATAGATCGATACGCCAGCCTTCCAGCTCCATGAGCTCGCCGAAGAGCCTCCTCCGTTCGTCGGTCATGAACTCCCCCTTGTCGCCACCGGCCAGGCGATGCAGCCTGACGAACTCGTCCAGTGCCCAGCCTCCACCCCGGTGCACTTCGTGATCGACCTCCCCTATCAGGCGTTGGTAGCGGCGCCGCTTCCGGCGAATCTCGTGGCGCTCCTTCTTCCCGACGTCCACGAGGTAGGTGTCGAAGGAGTCCGGCAGGTCGACGACCGCCGTCACCTCGTGGACCCGGGTCCGCACCTCCCATCCGGCCGAGGCGAGACCGGTCATGAGCGGTTTGGCTGCCTCCTCGGGAAGCGAGTCGAGCAGAAAACGCCCGGGCAACCGGTTCTCGGCGACCTCGACGATCAGCGCTTCGGCTCCGTGTCCCCGCGGGCTGTGATAGTCGGTCGTGTCGGGGTCCCCGGCGAAGCGGATCTCCCCTGCGACGTCTCTGAGAGCGAGGAAGCCCTCCTCTGAGATCGCCTCGAATTGGGATCCCTCGTCGAAGGCGGCCGCCACCTCGAGGAATCCCCGGGTACAGAACGGCCCGGTCGCCTCGGCTAGCACGGGCAGGTCGAAACCGGCGGGGCTCCAGGTGGTCACAGGGAATCCAACGCTCCGGCGGGCCGATATCGTCCCACCTCTTTTTCGCCTCCCTCCACGGGGGGACGGGCGACGTCATCCAGGCCCTCACCGATCGTGCGGCTGACCATGCCGAGCCATTGGAGGGCCAGCACCGCACCCATGCCGGCCACAGCTCCGGATCCCGTCCACGCCTTGGCCCCCAAACCATGCCCGGCCACCGACACGCCGATGCAGCCGGCTGCCCCTCCCTTGGCCGGGGTCCCCAGCCATCGTCCGATGAGCCCGTCGGCACGACCCTCCCCCGAGACGAGCATCGGGTACCTGCCCATCACCTCCCGGATGGTTACGAAGCGTGAATCGGTGGCGAGCCGGGAGAAGGCCCGGGCGAGTCCCCGCGTGGTCACCCTCCACACCGGCGCTCCGCATCCGTCGACCCCGGGCGGGCCGGGATCCTCCCCGGTGACGTCCCCCATCACCCGTTGGATCCGTTGCTGGAGCGGGTGCTGTGGATCCGTGTAGGTGGCGGTGTCCCATCCGGAGGCTACGCAGGTGGCGAGCATGGCTGCGTGTTTGCCCGAGCAGTTGTGATAGCGCCGGGAAGGCCCCACGTCACCGGAGGCGGCGAGCCGACGGTCGGCCGCAGGGAACGGCCGCGCGGGCGGACAATGGAGGTCGCCTTCGCCGAGCCCGGCCTTCGCCAGGATGGCATCTACCAGAGCGACATGCACGGGGTCCCCCGAGTGACTGGCGCACGCCACCGCCAGCGCCGGCCCGTCCAGGTCGAGACCCGCACCTCGACATGCGTATGCCTGGAAGGGCTTGGCGGCGGAGCGGATGAAATAAGGCAGGTCGATCTCCCCGCGGGAGGCGACTATGCGGCCCTCCCCGTCGGCGACGGCCACGGCGCCCGGGTGGTACTCCTCGACCAGCCCCGACCGTTCGACCTCGGCAAGGATGGTGTGCAACCGCCGACCCTCAGGAGGGGACGTCGGAACCGGCCAGCCCTCGCTTGTATCGGTCGATGATCTCCGCCTGCAGGCGATCTATGACAACGTGCAAGCGTCGCCGCTGGCCCGATACCACCTTCTCCGCCTCCGCCAGGGCGAGCTGGAACTCTCCCAGCTCCGACTCGTCCATCGACGTGACTCTCACCAGGGCGTCGTCCTCGAGGATGTGGTCGAGGTCGCGGCGCCCGGTCACCTGGGGCAGATCGAGCTCGACCGACAGGTGGCGGTAGGCGCCGGCGTGGCCCTCGCTCGTGAGCCCCGATGAGAGTATCTCGGGCAGGGCCTCGATGAGGCTGCGAGTCTCCTCGCCTTTCCTGCGGCGCAGCTCGAAAGCCAGCAGGTCCATCCGCCCGTGGAACAACCTGCGGTAGTAGGACAGCTCCCGCTCAACCTCCTCGGCCATGTCGCGGCGGCGACGCACCTCGTCGAGGGGCAGGTTCTCGAGGCCCGCACAGAACTCTTCGTCCAGTGCCTGGTCGATCCGGCGGCGCTTGCGATCGCTCACGGGCCCAAGGGTAACCGTCGTCGGCGACGCATCAGGACCCCCTGGGCTGGGTCGTCAGAAGCACGCCGAGGCCAGCGTCGGATAGGGGTTGACCGCCGCCGCACCCCGACCGCCGGGATGGATCTCGAAATGGAGATGGGGAGCTCCGCCCCGGGCGTTGCCGCTGTTTCCGTTGAACCCGACCGTGTCACCGCGGGAGACGCTGGCGCCGTTGGAGACGGCCCAGTTGTTGAGGTGGGCGTAGTAGTAGGCAGTGCCGTTCCCGGCGACGAGCCACAGCGTCTTCCCCCCCAGCCCTCCGCTGCGGGTGTACACCGTGCCGCCGGCCACCGCGAAGATGGGCTCGTCCCACGCCGCCATCATGTCGGTTCCCTTGTGGCGACGGCCGCCCGATCGAGGAAATCCCCAGGAGTCGATGAACGACGACCTTCCCGGGGTCATCGGGCAGATGAAGCCCGAGGTGGCTTCCGGCGGTGCGCCGGCGGCTGCACCTCCCTTGCCCTGGGCCTCGGCAGCCGCCCGGGCCGCCGCCGCCGCCTTCTCCTGCTCGTAGGTGGCGTTCAGCTCCTTGCAGCGATCCGACAGGCGCGTGTAGGCGGCTTCGGAGTCATTACGAGCCTGTTCCTGGGCCGTGAGGGCGTCGAGACGCTCGGCCTCCACCGCCCGCAACTCTGCCTCCACGGCCGTCAGCTCCTCCTGGTACCGAGCGAGATCGGCCTCCATCGCCGCCAGCGAGGCCAGGGAGGCCTGATCGTCTGCGGAGGCCGCCGTGAGCAGCTCGGCGGTGGACATCACCTGGCCGACGTTGGCCACTGATAGGAGGAGGCTGGGGGAGCCGGCCGCGCCCCGCATGTAGAGCTCCACCGCCTTCTCTTCGGCCGCCACCGCCAGCTCGTCGATGCTGGCTCGCCGCGTCTCGATCGCCCCGGCGATGTTGCGCTGCTGGTGCTCGACGCGGGCGACGTCGTTGGCGGCCTCTTCGAAGGCGAGGGATGCTTCCACGAATCTCTCCTGGGCGGCCTGGTAGTCGGCGTAGGCCGCCTTCGAGTCGTTGCAGGCGGCATCGACCTCCTGTTTGGTGACCGAATCCGCCGTCAGCGGAACGGCCAGCAGCACTGCCAGGAGAACGAGCGGAACGCGGCGAACGGCGGTGGGACGTCGCATGAGCGGCGTCAGGGTAGCCAGACCCCACGGAGGGGCGCCACCCCAGACAGAGCGTGGCGGTCGCTCATCGGCCTCGATTCATCGGGACAGGTCAAAGCACCAACCGGATCAGTGGGAAGTAGAGGGCGGCGGCGAGGACCGAGCCGTCGAAGCCTCGCAGCAACCCGGGGACCTTGTCGGCCAGCGCCACCGTACCGGTGCGGAGGAGAGCACCCAGGCCCCGGCCGGCGACCAGGGTCACCGCGACTCCAAGACCCACCAGCAGGTAACCGGCCACGTCGAGCTCGCGGAAGAAGGCCAGCGCCACCGCAGCCAGGATCGCCGAGAGAGCGGTGACGGTGTAGGGATCGAGATAGGGAAGGTCGGCCATCCTGTCGACCAACGCTCCGAAGACGGTGGCGATGAACACCACCAGCAAGAAGACGTCCACCGCCTCCGGGTCGGGGGATGCCACCGAACGAGCGAGAACGAGAGATCCGATGCCCGCGGTCACGAGCATCGCCACCAGCACCGACGGCGCCACGGCGTCGACCGACCGATAGCCGGCGATGGCCACCCCCCAGGCGAGAACGATCATCACCGACGCGGCCAGAGCCACCGCCAGCCCCACCACGCCCATCGACGCCGGCAACACCGCCCCCGCCACGGCTCCCACCAGCACGCCGATGGTGGGGAAGCTCCGCCCCCGGCTCTCCATCAGCCCGGCGATGTCGATGACCCATATGCCGGCCACCCCCACCAGGGCGGCAGCCCACCAGGCCTCGTCGGCGCGGAGGTTGATCAGGACCAACACGAGAGCCGCCACCACGGGCACTCCCACCGCCAGGTCGCGAGCGGAGACGGCGGTGGCCGTGCCGCCGGAGACCGGCGGCAGGAGGGCTATCTCGTCCCGGTCGGTGACGGGGTCGTCGAGGTCGGCCTCTTCGCCGTTTCGCCACACCCGGGCCGTGGCGAGGGCGGCTTCGAATTCGGGACCGAAGCGGGCGCCGGCAGCCTCGATCACCTCGCCTACGGTGCCACCGTCGATCTCGAGACGGGTGCTCCCCGCCAGCTCCCGGAGTCGAGCGAACAGTCTTACCGTGGCCATCGCCTCTGGAGGGTACCGGGTCTGTGCGACGGTTTCGTGGCGACTCCAACACGGTGGGACCTGTCGCGCGCCCTCTCTAGCCTGGTCCCACACATGTCGACTCCTCCCATCGTCGCCGCCGAGATCCCCCTGGTGGGGGACCCCCGCCTCAAGTCCTGGGCCAAGGTGGTGGTCTCGGTCGACGAGTCGAAGAGCTCCGGCTGGGCCTTCGTGGGAGAGTTCATCGCCACCGGCGGGATCCAGGACGTGGCGGCGGGATCGGTGGTGCTCGTATACGGTGAGAAAGGCTCCCGGTCCAACCCGCGACCCATGGCGTCGCTGTACACGGTCAACGCCGACGCCACCCTCACCCATCATGCCGACGCCAATGGAAGGGCGTGGGCCCGTACCCTGCGCGACGAGGTGGCGGACCTGCTGAGCACCGACCTCACTCCCGCCTGGTACGAGGTCGTCGACCTCGCCCTCGTACCCGACGACGAACTGCTGGCGGAGGCGCGTCGACGCGGCCTGCTCGGGTAACTTTTCCTCCATGTTCGCTATCCAGGTGAGAGAGGCAGGCGGGCCCGAGGTGCTGGAGCCGACCGAGGTTCCCGACCCGCAGCCATCGGGAGGACGGGTGCTGGTGGAGGTGGCCGCCGCCGGGCTCAACTTCATCGACACCTACCACCGTTCCGGCTTGTATCCGACCGAGATGCCGCTGGTGCCCGGTCTGGAGGGTGCCGGGACGGTGGTGGCTGCCGGTGACGGCGTCGAGGACGTCGCCGTCGGCGAGGTGGTGGCGTGGGCGGACGTGCTGGGCAGCTACGCCGAGCTCGTCTCGCTGCCGGCCGAACGGGTCGTGCCGGTGCCCGCCGGTATCAGCCCGGAGAAGGCGGCGGCGGCGATGCTGCAGGGCCTCACCGCCCAATACCTCGTCACATCCACCTTCCATCTCCAGCCGGGGCACCGGTGTTTGATACATGCCGGAGCAGGAGGGGTCGGCCGTCTCCTCGTGCAGGCGGCCAAGCTGGTGGGGGCGGAGGTATTCACGACGGTCGGGTCGGAGGAGAAGGCCGACATTGCTCGCAGCGCCGGCGCCGATCACGTGATCAACTACCGGGAGACCCCCTTCGGGGAGGCGGTGGAGGCGATCGCGGGTGAGCGGCCGCTCGATGTCGTCTACGACGGAGTCGGGGTAGCGACCTTCGAAGACGGCCTCGGCCTCCTCAAGAAACGGGGAACGATGGTCACCTTCGGGAACGCCTCCGGGGCGGTGCCACCGGTGGCGCCCTTGACCCTGGCGCGCCACGGCTCTCTGTTCCTCACACGACCCACCCTCGGTGACTACATCGGGGAGCGAGTCGACCTACAGGACCGGGCCCGGGACCTCTTCGCGTGGATACACGAAGGCTCAGTCGACGTGCTGGTGGGCGCCAAGTTCCCCCTCGTCGATGCTGCCAAGGCCCATCGCGCCCTCGAAGGTCGGGAGACGACCGGCAAGGTCCTCCTCATCCCCTGACGCTCAGCCGGAGATGACCTCGACCAAGCCCCCCGCCGTGGTCACGACCACCTCGGCGTCGGTGAACCGCTGCGCCAGCTCCTCGGCGTCGCTCCGGGCACCGTCGACGGACACGACCATCACCGGGACGGACACCTCGTCGAGGCGACCCGCGGCCACCGTGGCACGCTGACTGGATCGCCGAGCCCAGATCGCCCTCGCCGTGCCCGGGACCTCCGAGGTCCGCCGGTACTCCTCCCGGACCTGGGGATCGTCGCAGTCGGCCCACGATGGGCACTCTGCGGCGAAGCGCTCCGCTGCCCGCCCGCCCGCCCCCTCCTGGGTGTAGGCCACCGCTTCGCCGACTCCCAGGGGGAGGGCCGCCAATGAGTGCCAGCCGTCGGAGGGCACCGGCAATCCCGGGGTGTCGACGAGGACCAGCCCCTCCACGAGATCGGGACGGGTCACGGCCAGCTCGGCGGCCACCTCACCGCCCCAGCCGAACCCGATCACCTCGACCCCGGCCACTTCCAGCTCGTCCAGCAGACGGGCCAGGCTCTCGGTGAGGCCGGTGGTGGAGAGGAAGCGCCCCGGCTCATCGGGGCGGGCGCTGAACCCGAACCCGAGCAGGTCGGGGACTATCACCCTCCTCCCCGTTTCCCCCAGCTCCGTCGCCAGAGCCGCCACCGGCGCCCCTCCGGCGATCGTGTCGTCATGGATCACGACAGTGGTGATCGCTCCCCCACCGAACGTCCGGACATGGAACAAGCCTCCTCCGGCGGCGATGTGTTCACCGGGGGCGTGCACCAGGGGGTCGGAGCGCTCTATGGCTGCCGCCTGCTGGTTCGTGGCCGCCGTCCAGATGACCAGGGCGAATCCAGCCAGGAGGATCAGCACGCCCAGGAGGCGGCCGATCATGTTGGCGGTCTGTGGCACCTTGGGGGGTTCACGCAGGGTCACGATGCTTGCAGTCGCTCGGAGAACCGATTCGGACCGGAGCGTACCGTGACCGGAGCGGGAAGGGTCGGAAGCCGCAAGTAGGGTGAGAAACCATGGAGCCAGCCGCCATGGTGGTCACCGTGGTCTTCGGTCTGTCGATGGGATGGGGTGTGGGACGCACCCTTCCCGACCTGCGCCCGGCCGTGGTCACCTACCTCGCCGGGATGATCATCGGCGCAGTGGTATGGATCGGCGGGCTGGGGCCTTCCCCGAACCTGTCGGGAGGCTCCCTCCTGCTCGGCTGCACGGCTGCCCTGGCGGCCAGTGCCCGCGCCCTGGCAGGTCCCGGCCCGTAACCGGGACGACACACGTCGGCAACCATCGCTACATGGACGGCCCGTAGCGTCAGAAACCCATGACCAACGACAAGCCCTGCCGCCGCTCGGTTCGTCTGTTGATCCCCGATCGCCCCGGCACCCTGGCCGAGGTCACTGCCGCGCTGGCGGAGCGGGAGATCGACATCGTACGCCTGGAGGTGTGGCCGGAGGGAGAGGAGCGGGTCTACGACGACCTGACTCTCGAGGCTCCCCACCCCGAGCCGATCAGCGGGGCGCTGAGGGAGCTACGCGGAAGGGGCTACGAGGTGGCGACGCTCCCGGACCACTGGTGGCTGCGCGACTGGGCCAGCGAAGTCTTCGACGCCCTCGACGCCCTCGACGCCGCCGCCGACCGCACGGCGGAGCTCGACATCATCCTCGATGCCGCTCGTCGACTGGCCAACACCAGCCACGCCTTGAT
The DNA here is from genome assembly GCA_964617995.1 of uncultured Acidimicrobiaceae bacterium. GTDB lineage: Bacteria > Actinomycetota > Acidimicrobiia > Spongiisociales > ZC4RG35 > CAZTXD01. The sequence goes on along the minus strand of CAZTXD010000037.1, from coordinate 2,207 downwards.
GGTCTCCCGGATCCCGGGCGGCGAGCCGCTCGGTCACCGCGTCGACGAGCTGGCCCGGGCGTTCGATCCCGGGTGGATCCGGTGGAAGGGCCACCCGCACCTGATAGCCGAGGTGGAGACGTCGATCCTGGAGGGTCGCACCGGACCGGTCGAGCTGCTGGAGCCGGTCGACGCAGTCCACGGCCTCGCCGTCGAGGTGCCCGGCCCCACCGCCGCCTCCGCCGTGCTGGCGGTGGTGGGTGTGAGGCCGCCCTTCCTCGGCGCCGAGACGACCCGCATCGAGCGCTATGGGTCGGTGGTGGGCAGGTTGCACCCTGTGGAGCCCATCCTCGGCGTCGCCGGCACTGAGGCCGTCGGAGCTCAGTGATCACGACCGGGATGGACTGCTCCATGACCGGGAGTCTCGACGTGGGTGTGCCGGCTGGCGGTGGGACGGTGAGCGGCGTCGTCGACGTGGACCCCGTCGCCGAAGTCCCCCACTTCCGACCGGTAGGCCACCGCCAGGTTCTCGGGGGTCAGGACCCGTTCCGGGGGTCCCTCTGCCACCACTTGGTTCGCCAGCAGGAGAACATGGTCGGCCGCCCGGGCCTCACCCAGGTCATGGGTGGTCACCACCACCGGCCTCCCCTCCTCCCGCTCCCAGGCGATGGCGTCGTGGATCACCCGTTCCGATACCAGGTCCAGCGCCACCGTCGGCTCGTCCAGGAGCAGCAGGTCCCGCGCCTGCACCAGACCCTGGGCGACGAAGACCCGTTGCCGCTGGCCTCCCGAGAGCTCGCGAAGATGACGGTCCTCTATGTCGCCCAGGTCGAGACGGTCGATTGCCTCGTCGACAGCGCGGCGATCCGGCGGGCGGAACCGGTGGGACATGCCCAGTGAGGCGTAGCGCCCCATCGCCACCACCTCCCGCACCGTCACCGGGAGGACATCGTTGACCTTGGTGCTCTGAGGGACGAAGGCGACCCGGGCGCGGGCAGCGGCGGGCGAAGCCCCCAGCACCTCGATCGTCCCCCGGGACGGCCGGTGCAGGCCGGCGATGGCGGAGAGGACCGTCGATTTGCCCGAGCCGTTGGGTCCGATGAGCGCCGACACCCCCACCGCCGGCAGCGTGAAGTCCGAGACGGTCAGAGCCAGCGCCTCCCCGAACCGCAGCTCCACTCCCACGGCGTGGACGGATCGGGTCAGGTCTGACACGAGCCGCACACTCCCTCGACCTCGAGGTTGTGGCCGGTCACCTCGTACCCGGCGGCCGAGGCCGTCCGCTCGGCCAGGGAGTCGAGCCTCCCTTCGGCCGACTCGTCCAGCTCGAAGTCCTCCACGACTCCACAGCTCACACAGACGAGGTGGTGGTGATGACCCGTCAGCCACTCCGCCAGCTCGAAGCGTGCCAGGCCGTCGGCGTCGTGATGCCGCTCCAGGACGCCGGCCTCGTCCAGCACCGTCAACGACCGGTACAACGACGACAGGGGCACACTCATGCGACGGTGCAGGTCGGCCGCCGACTCGGGACCGTCGACGCGCACCAGGGTGGTCACCACCGCCCTTCGACCGGTGGTGTAGCGGACCTCGCGCTCCGCCAGGTGCCGGCGCACCGTCTCGTGCAGCTCGGCTGTCTTCTCTCCCTTCACTGGCTTGTCCTCCCGAGTGATATTGGTTATGTTTCTCAAGAGGATAATTCTGATTCTCAATATCGTCAAGTACTGGCTCTCAGCCAACCGCCGACCTGAGAAACGGAGCATGAACAGGAACTCCCGGCTCGCCTTGCTACTTCCGCTCCTCGTCGTGGCCGTCGTCGCCTGTGGATCGTCCCCCGGCGCGGAGACGCCGGGTCCCGAGGAGGAGATGGTCGTGGTCGCCACCACCGGCATACTCGGCGACCTGGCCGCCACGCTCGTGGGGGAGGACGGTCGGGTAGAGGTGCTGATTCCTCCCGGAGCCGACCCCCACGACTTCGCTCCGAGCGCCGCCCAGGCAGCCCTTCTCCGCTCCGCCGACCTGGTGGTGGCCAACGGCCTCGGTCTGGAGGAAGGCATGGTCGACGTTCTGGAGGCGGCCGCTGCCGAAGGGGTGGATCTCGTGGAGCTGGCCGGGCGCCTCGACCCCTTGCCGCTGAGCGGGGACGCCGACCCCGACGATGATCACCACGAGCACGAAGCCGAGCACGAAGCCGAGCACGAAGCCGAGCACGAAGCCGAGCACGAAGCCGA
>CAZTXD010000036.1:0-27901 GCA_964617995.1 uncultured Acidimicrobiaceae bacterium | reverse complement strand
CGCCACCGACCCCACCGAGCAGCTCCAGGAGATCGTGGGGCGGTTTCACCTCTCCACCTCTCTGCGTCCCTTCACGCGGTGCCTGGTCTGCAACGGTGAGCTGGAACGAGGCGCCGATGATCGCTCCTCCTGCCGGTCCTGTGATCGCCTCTACTGGCGCGGTTCCCACTTTCCCCGCCTGGAGGAGCTCGTCACCCTCGCCCGAGAGGCATGAAACCGCCGGGGGATGCTCGACCCGACGTCCGACTCACTAGGACAACCACCTGCGGATCGCCGACTTGGCCGCCAGGTGTCCGCTCATGCCGTGGGCCCCGGCACCGGGAGGGGTGGACGCCGAGCAGATGAACACCCGCTCCATGGGGGTGGTGTAGGGATCGAGGCGGGGAACCGGGCGGAAGACGAGTTGCGAGAGGTTGTGGGAACCGCCGGCGATATCTCCTCCCACCAGGTTGGGATTCTGCATCTCCAGGTCGGCGGGTGTGTGCACGACGCGGTCGAGGATCACATCGGGGAACCCGGGTGCCATCTCGGTGATCAGCGCCTCGACGTCGGCCAGGTGGTCACCACGAGAAGCGTTGGGAACGTGTGCGTAGGCCCACAATGCGTGGCGGGAGTCCCGGGAGCGGGTGGGGTCGAACTGCGTCGGCTGGCACACGAGGGTGAAAGGCCGCTTGGCGGCCTTGCCGGCCCAGGTGGCCGCCTCGGCGGCGGCCACCGCCGAAGCGGACCCACCCAGGTGGATGGTGCCTGCCCGCGCCAGGTCGGGATTGATCCACGGGACGGGTTCGCTGAGGGCGTAGTCGACCTTGTAGGCGGCGGGACCGTAGCGGAACCCACGGTATCGGCGGAGCATCTCATCGGGGACGCGTCCCTCCAGAAGGCCGGCCAGCGTTCCCGGCGGGATGTCGCCCAGGATCACCCGGGAGGGAGGGAGCTCATCGAGCGATACCACCGTCCGGCCCGTCTCGATCTTTCCACCCAGCGACTCGAGGTACCCCACGAGGGCGTCGGCGAACGACTGAGAGCCTCCCCGGGCGTAAGGCCACCCGTAGCGATGGCCGACCGCCGTGAGCAGGATCCCGAAGGCCGAAGTGAGGGGTCGGGTGAGGGGGAGGAAGGAATGGGCGGCACACCCGGTGAACAGAGCCGCCGCCTCCTCGGTCTGGAACCGACGGGCGGTGAGCGCTGCAGGAGGAAGCGCCCGGAGCCCGAACCCGAGCAGCGATAGGGGATGTCGGGGCAGAGAGATGACAGGACCGAGCACACTGTGCTCGAGTCGCTCCCAGGTGTCGGTCACCGACCCGACCAGGTTCCGGTACCGGCTCGAGTCGACACCCAGCCCCTCCGCGGTGGCATCGAGGGAACGGTGAAGCAGTCCGGCTCGCTCGGGCGACACCGGGTGGGCGAGGAGCAGGTCGGGATGGACCCATTCCAGTCCGTGCTCCTCCAGGGGGAGGGAGCGCATGAACGGCGAACCAGCTCCCAGCGTGTGGATGGTCGAGCACAGGTCATGCAACAGGCCCGGTCCCGTCAGCTCGAAGCTGCGCAGCCCCCCGCCGGGACGGTCGGCAGCCTCGACGACCAGCACACTACCGCCATGTCGGGCGATCGTGATGGCCGCCGCCAGGCCATTGGGTCCGGACCCGATTACTACCGCGTCGAGCTCCTTGCTCACTCCTCGGTTCCCGGCTCCCACACGATGTCCCACCTGTCCGCGCAGTCCGAGCACCGGTACGAGATCACGGTGCCGGGCTCGAGGATCTCGTCATCGGAGGGTTTGGTGATCAGATGGCAGGTGCCGCCACAGTCGACACACACGATCGTCTCTGGTGGGGTGTCAGTCATGCCGGCAACTCCGCCTCGTCTGTCGGTCCCGACTCTAGGACAACCGGACGCAGACGCCACAGGATGGCCGCTCCCACCACGCCCGACACCAGCGAACCGGCGAAGATCCCCACCTTGGCGGCATCGGCGAGGGTGTCGGCCGGGAAGGCCAGACCGGTGACGAACAACGCCACGGTGAAGCCGATGCCGGCGGTGGCCGCCAGCCCCACGACATGGGGCCATCCGGTACCCGCCGGAAGCCGTCCGACACCGGTTTTCACGGCGAGCCAGGAGAAGAGGCTGATGCCCACCGTCTTGCCGACGAAAAGGGCGAACGCCACCGCCACCGCCACGCGTACCGACTCCTGGCTGGAGAGGCTCCCGGAGGAGAACCGGACTCCCGCGTTGGCGAGGGCGAAGAGCGGCACGATGACGAAGGAGGTCCAGGGCAGCAGACGCATCTCGAGACGGTTGAGGGGTGCGATCGACTCGGTGGCGATCTCGGTGAGCACCGCCGCTTCGTGGTCGGCCTTCTCCTCGTCGCGCACGGTGTGCCCGACGGGGAAGGAATCGAGGATCATTCGCGCTTTGGTCTCGAACTCGGTTGCGCTGTACAGCGCCCGAGCGGGAGTCAGGAAGCCGATCAGCACCCCGGCGAGAGTGGCATGGACCCCAGATTCCAGGGTGGCGTACCAGATCGCCAGCGCCAGGGGAACGTAGAAGGCGAGTGAGCGTATGCGGGCCCGCTGAGCAGCCCACATGAACAGGAGCCCCACCAGAGCTGTCGAGATCCAGCCCGGGCTCACCTCGGAGTTGTAGAAGAGGGCGATGACGACGATGGCGCCGATGTCGTCGGCGATGGCGAGGGCGAGGATGAAGAGCTTCGCCCCTGGCGGGACCCGATCTCCCAGCAGGGCGACCACGCCGACGACGAAGGCGATGTCGGTCGCCATGGGCACGCCCCAACCCGCCATCGCCTCCTGTGACAGCGGCACGGCCAGGGAGGCGTATATGAGGGCGGGGACCACCATCCCCCCCACTGCCGCCAGGACCGGCAGGGCGGCGGCCCGGCGGTGGCGGAGGTCGCCGAGCACCAGCTCTCGCTTGATCTCGAGGCCGACGACGAAGAAGAAGATCGCCATCAGACCATCGTTGATGAGTTGACCGAGGCTCTCGTCGAGATGGATCGGGCCGAAGGCGAGCTCCAAGCGAGTCGACTCGAAAACCTGGCCGTAGGTGACTGACCACGGTGAGTTGGCCCAAATCAGAGCGGCTGCCGCAGCCACCAGTAGCAAGACGCCGGAGGCGGCCTCCGCTTCTGTGAAGCGAAGGAGGGGACGCACGAAGTTCCGGGGTACGAACCGGTTGGAGGTGGCCCACGTGGGGTGACGGTCATCGAGCGCCATGCGAACCGAGCAGGTTACCGCTGTTCTCGGTCGGTCATCGGTGCCGCCCGGCGCGAAGGCACCGAAAACCGCCGACCGTCAGGTTGCTCCGGTCACGCCGGTCGTCCGACGGTGATCACAATCTCTTCCCGGCCGAGCCCAACTCCTCGCAGGCCTGCACGACCCGGGCCGCCATGTTCTTCTCGGCGGCCTTCATGTACGAGCGGGGGTCGTAGGTCTTCTTGTCGCCGACGTCTCCGTCCACCTTCAGGACCCCGTCGTAGTTGGTGAACATGTGTCCGGCGATGGGCCGGGTGTAGGCGTACTGGGTGTCGGTGTCGATGTTCATCTTGACGACCCCATAGCCCAGTGTCTCGTGGATCTCCTCCAGGCTGGAGCCGCTCCCGCCGTGGAACACCAGGTAGTGGCGCGCCTCCTCGCCGAACCGCTCGGCCACCGCCGCCTGGCCCGCCTCGAGGATCCCGGGCCGGAGCTGCACCGCTCCCGGCTTGTAAACGCCGTGAACGTTGCCGAAGACCGCAGCCAGGAGGTAGAGGCCCCGGTCGAACGTCCCCAGCACCTCCGTCGTTCGGACCATGTCCTCGGGGCTGGTGTAGAGCTTCTCGTGGTCGATCCCCTCTCGATCCATCGTGTCCTCCACCCCGCCGACGATGCCGATCTCAAGTTCGAGGATCACGTCCGCGTCGGCGCATTCGGCCAGGAGCTGGGCGGCGAGTGACAGGTTCTCCTCGAGGGGCAGCTCCGACGCGTCGAGCATGTGGCTCTGGAAGAGAGGGCCCTCTCCCGCCGCGGCTCGCTTCCGGCTCATGTCGAGCAGCGGCCGGACGTAGGAGTCCACCTTGTCCGGCTGGCAGTGGTCGGTGTGGAGGGCGACACGCATCGGGTAGGCCTCGGCGACGGTGTGGGCGAACTCGGCCAGAGCAGCGGCGCCGGCCGGCATCTGCTTGACGGCCTGACCCGAGATGAACTCGGCACCTCCTGTGGACACCTGGATGATGCCGTCGGACTCGGCCTCGGCGAAGCCATCCAGGGCGGCGTTGAGGGTCGTCGAGGACGTTACGTTGATGGCGGGGAAGGCGAAGCCTCCCCGTCGGGCGGCATCGAGCATCTGGCGGTACTCATCGGGGGTGGCGATGGGCATTCGATCTCCTTCGACTCTCTACCCGACGCTAGCGAGAGCGCGAGCGCGGTGGAAGACGCCCCCTCTCACTGCACAACGACATCGGCCTTCCGTCCCTCGGATGTTCGGACCGACAACCGACAACCGGGAACTGAGGATCCGCACGGTCTTTCCGCCCACCGACCCCGAGACGTTTGCCCTGTTTCCCGACTGGCTGTCCGAAAGGCCGGATCATATCTTCGCCGGATGGGCGAGTCGCCGGCCGCTGCTCCGGTCGTCAAGCCACGATCCCGCCTGGTACGCGGGATCTACTTCGTGCTGGGTCTCATTTGCCTGGGCTTCACGTACGTCAGCTTCCTACCGGGAATCCCCACCGTCGACTTCGTGATCCTGGCGGCGTTCTTCTTCGCTCGTTCCTCCGACCGGTTTCACAACTGGCTGGTGAACCACCGGGTGTTCGGTCGCATCATCGCCGCTTACCGCGGTGGAGGGCTGACCAGGCGTACCAAGGTCGTCGCCGCCATCGGGATCGTGGCCAGCCTCACGTTCTCCGGCACGGTGTTGATCGACAGCAACATCTTGAGGGTGATCCTGGTGCTGGTGGGAGCCTACGCCCTCTGGTTCGTGTTCAGCCGTCCCACGCGCGAAGCCCCTCCTCCGGAGACGGCCTGAAGGAAGCGGATCTCGGCCGCCTCGTCGAGTGGGGCACGACGATCGGCGAGCCTTGTCGCCTGCCCATCGATGAAGCAAAGGACGTGGGGACGTAAGCGGCCGCTGTGATCGAAGAGGTGGACCTCGAGCCCCGGAGCCTCCTCCAGGAGACCGGCGATCACGTTGTCTACCCGGTTGCCCCTCACCTCCAGCGTCAACCGTCCGCCGGTAGCCGCTCCGAGAAGGCGGGGGAGGACGACGGTCGGCATCAGAGGAGGGCCACAGCTCCGATCCGGGGGAAACCGGCGTCGATCCGGCGCCACGTGTCCCCGGCGTCGTCGGTGATCCACACATCACCCCCGGTGGTACCCAGGGCGATGGTCCCGGCGCCGTCGGCAGCCACCGCTCCCCGGAGAACGCTGGTGAACGTCGGGGTAGACGGCCAGCCGGTTCCGGAGACGCGCCAGCTGTCACCGTCATCGTCGGAAACGTACGCGCAAAAGCGTCCTTCCACCGGCACACGGTTGGCGTCGGAATGGAGAGGCACCACGAACAGACGCCCCGAGGCATGGTCCCGGCGCATCACGAAACCGAAGCCGGCGGGAAGGCCGCTCTCGATCCTCTCCCATCGATCGCCCCCGTCCTCGCTGCGGAACACCCCGGCGTGGTCCTGGCGCCACATTCGGCGTGGATCGCGAGGGTCGTGGTCGACGTTGTGCACGCAGTAGCCCACCTCGGGACGCGGGCCCTCGGGCGCGGCGACGGAGGGGACACCCTCGTCTTTGAGACTCCAGGTGAGGCCGGCGTCGTCGGACCTGAAGAGACCCACGGCGGAGATCGCCACCCAGACGGTGTCACCCGCCGAGAGTATGCGATGAGCGCAGAGGCCTCCCAGGCCGGGCATCCAATCCGGGCGGGTCCGATGATCGTTGAGGCCGGCGAGGCCCTTCCAGGAGGCGCCACCGTCGTCGGACACGAAGACGCCCGCCTCGGCCACTCCGGCGAACATTCGACTCCCGACCGTGTGCAGCGTCCAGATCTGCGACAGCTCCCGTTCCTCCCCATAGCTGGGGGCGCCATCGAGCTGGTTCCACTGGTCCAGATCCGGGCTGCTGTGGAGGGCCGCCCCGAACCAGTTCGAGCCGACGGCGGCGAGGGTGTCGCCGTTCGGGGAGCCGCCGAACGCGGTGACCTTCCACCCCGGGAAGACGGGGCCGGTCACCTCCTCGCTGGCCGCATCGACGAGGTAACCGCCTTTCTCGGTGCCGACGGCGATCAACATCAGCTCCAACCTAGCGGGAAAACTCCAGCGCAGTGGGCGGTGCCCACGGTCACCGACAACGGCTCTACCGTTCTCCCCACATGAGTGCTCGACGACTCGGTCTCGGCTTCGTCCTGGCGGCGACCATGGCCTCATCGACCTTCGCCCCGGCGGTGTTCTCCGTCCTCGCCACTCCATTGCGGGCCGAGTTCGGGGTCGCCCGATGGCAGATCGGAGCGCTGGTGACGGTGGTGACCGCGGTCGGCTCGCTGCTGTCACCCGTTTCGGGAACGATCGGTGATCGGCTTGCTCCCCGGCATTCGACGGCCGCCACCCTGGCCATTGCCGGGGTGGGTTTCCTGGCGATGAGCGGATCACCCGGCTACGTGTGGCTCGCCGGGGCCGCCGTCTTCGGCGGTATCGCCCAGGCCATGGCCAATCCGGCCACCAACCGGCTGATAATGACCCAGGCAGAACAGGGTCGCCGGGGACTGCTCACCGGCGTCAAACAAGCAGGTGTGCAGGCGGGCAACTTCCTCGGGGGGCTGGTGCTGCCCCTGGGAGCGCTGTCGTCGCTGGGTTGGCGAGGTACGGTTGCGCTGGCTGCGAGTGTGCCCGCCATCGGCCTCGGCATCCTGGCGATGCTCGTCAGGGGCCGTCCGGTGCCGGCGGTCCCTCGCACCGTCAAGCGGGGTCCTTCGCCCCCGGTGGTGATGCGGCTGGCGGTGTATGCAGCTCTGTTGGGGCTGGCTGCGGGGAGCATGTTCACTTACCTGCCGTCATACGCCTCCGAAGCGTTCTCCCTCAGCACCGAAGCAGGTGGAGCCCTCGTGTCTGTCTTCGCCGGTGTGGGCTTCCTCACCCGCCTGGCGGCGGGGACTCTGTCGGAGCGGTTCTTCGGCCATCATCGCACCCTCGTGGCCATGGCCGCTCTCACCGCGCTATCGGCAGCCGTCATGGCCCTCGCCCCCTCGGGCGGCTGGCTGTGGCCCGCGGCGATCCTCATGGGCCTGGGTCCCATGGCTTGGAACGTCGTCGCCAACCTGGCGGTCATGGAGCTGTCTCCCGAGGGAGGTGCCGGACGTGGCTCTGGTGTGATGATGGCCGGGTTCCTGGGAGGAATGGCGGTCGGTGCCCCACTCATGGGCGGCTCCGTCGACCTGCTGGGGACCTACCGCCCGGGCTGGGCAGTGGTGGTCATGCTCGGCACCTCGGCAGCCTGGGTGGGACGCAAAGTACGGGAGGAGGCGGTCCTGGCGGGATGATCGGTGACCCGACAGACCCTGAGGGGCCAGGTGGCGGGCGACTCCCGGGATGCCGCTGGAACGACGGGACCGACCCCGGAGAAGCTGCCGTCAGTGTGCCTCTACCCTGAGCCGAACCATGCGTCTCGTCATCGCCCGATGCTCCGTCGACTACGAAGGCCGTCTGACCGCCCACCTTCCCGAAGCGGTGCGTCTCCTGATGGTGAAGGCAGATGGTTGTGTCGCCGTTCACGCCGACGGCGGCGCCTACAAACCCCTGAACTGGATGAACGCGCCGAACGCCCTGGTGGAGGGTGATGGCCGCTGGGAGGTGACCAATCCAAAGGGCGAGCGATTGGTGATCACCCTCCACGAGGTCCTCTCCGACATCTCCCATTCCCTGGGAGACGATCCCGGTCTGCGCAAGGACGGGGTCGAGTCCCACCTCCAGGAGCTTCTGGCCGATCGACTCTGGGCTCTCGAAGCTGGGCTCGGCCTGATCCGCCGCGAGTATCCGACCCCACTCGGCCCCGTGGACCTGCTGGGCGTAGACTCCACCGGCAGGACCGTCGCCATCGAGATCAAACGGAGAGGCGAGATCGACGGGGTGGAGCAGGTGGCTCGCTACGTCGAGCTCCTGGATCTGGATCCGCGCCTCGCCCCCGTGCGGGGAATGCTGGTCGCCCAGTCGATAACTCCCCAGGCCAGGACCCTGGCGGAAGCACGCGGGATCGAGACCATGGAAGTCGACTACGACGAGCTGCGGCGCGTCGAGTCGTCCCGTCCCCGACTCTTCGACCTCCACTGAGCCCGTGTTCGAGATCGTCTTCCACCAGCCCGAGATCCCCCCCAACACCGGGAATGCCATGCGGCTCGCCGCCGTGACCGGGTGTCGTCTCCACCTGATAGAACCGCTCGGATTCACACTCGACGACACCCGGCTCCGGCGCGCCGGGATGGACTACAGGGACAAGGCGGTGGTGACCGTTCACGCCGATGTGGAGGCGTGCCGGCAGGCGCTGGGCGATCGCCGCGTCTACGCCTTCACGGTGGACGGTGAGGTCAGCTATGACCGGGTCCGGTTCCGACCCGGTGACGTGTTCCTCTTCGGTCGGGAGTCGGATGGTCTCCCGCCCCGCATACGGCGCCACCCCTGGGTGAGTCGACGCCTGCGCATACCCATGGTGGCGGGGGTGCGATCGCTCAACCTCTCCAACGCCGCCGCCCTCGTCGTCTACGAGGCGTGGCGCCAGAACGGCTACGCCGGATCAGACGAGGCGGCCAGTGCATCCATCGCCCCCTAGAGGAGAGTGGCGAGCGACGGGCGGCGCCGCAGCGGGCCTAAGCCGGCAGCTCCCGGGTGGCGAGCACCCGAAGAGCGATGGCTTCGGCCAGTATCGCCCTGCGCAGGTCGGCGAGATCCTGGGACTCGTTGGGAGCGTGCACCGATGAGGAAGGGTCGCCGGCCCCCGTGAGGAGGATCGGAGCTCCGGGCAGCTTCTCGGCAAACGATGCCACGAACGGAATCGACCCACCCACTCCCATCTCGACGGGCTCGGTTCCCCAGGCCAGGCGCATGCCCTCCTTCCACGCCTCGAAGGCGGGCCCCCCGGTAGCCAGAGAGAACCCCCGGCCGCTCTCGGACTCCCGGATGGTCAGCTCCGCCCCCCAGGGGACGTTCGCCTCGAGATGGGAGCGGAGCGCCTCGACGGCTGTGGGGATGTCCTGGCCGGGTGCCGTCCGCATGCTCACCTTCGCCCGCGCCGCCGGGACGAGCTGGTTGATTGCCTCGGAGATAGGGGGAGCGTCGATGGCGAGAACGGAGATGGCGGGTCGTGTCCACATGCGTGAGACCAGCGAACCCGTCCCGAGGGAATGCAGCCCATCGACCGCCCCGGCCAGCTCCGAGGCCTCCTCATCGCCCAGGTCGAGACCCTCTACCTCCTCGGACACGAGGCCCGGCACCGCCACCGATCCGTCGTCCCGATGGAGGGTGGCGAGGAGACGGCACAGAGTCGTGAGGGCATCCGGGTAGAGGCCGCCGAATAGTCCGGAATGCTGGGCGGAGCGGAGAGTCCGCACCTCGACCTCGACTCCGACTATCCCCCGCAACGAGGTCGTCAGTGCCGGTATCCCCACCCGCCAGTTCCCGGCATCGGCGATGACGATCACGTCGGCTTCGAGCAGGTCGGCGTAGGCGTCGAGGAACTTCGACAGGTGCCGTGACCCGATCTCCTCCTCGCCTTCGATGAAGACCTTGACACCGACGGGGGGCCTGCCCCCGAAAGCGCGGATGGCACCCAGGTGCATGACGACCCCCGATTTGTCGTCGCTCACTCCTCGCCCGAACAACCGGCCGTCCCGCTCGTGGGGCTCGAACGGTCCCGTCTCCCACGCGGAGACGGGACCGGGAGGCTGGACGTCGTGATGGGCATAGAGGAGCACCGTGGGAGATCCCTCCGGCCCCGGTATCTGGCCGAACACAGCCGGGTGGGCGTCCTCCAGCTCCAGCAGCCGCACATCTGACAGCCCCTCGTCTTCGAGCAGCCCGCGTATGTGCTCCGCCGACCCCCTCACGCCTCTCGGGTCGTAGCCCGGCGCGCTCACCGAAGGCATCCGCACCAGATCCTCCAGCACGTCGCGCAGGAAGGGAAAGTCGCTCTCGGTCGATGAAACGAGATCATCGTGCATCGGCTCGATGGTATCGACGCCCTGGGGGAGTCGGATCGTCGATTACCGCATACTCGTCGGCCGGCAACCATCATGGAGGCGGTGATTCGTTTTTCCCTACGGGGCATTCCTGTGACGGTTCGCCCCTCGTTCTGGTTGGTGGCGTTCCTTCTCGGGCTCGGGCTCGCCGACCGCGCCTTGCTGGCAGCGTGGGTGGCCATCGTCTTCCTCTCGGTACTGGCCCACGAAATGGGCCATGCCCTGTCGGCGCGTCGTTTCGGCGCCGAGGTGTCGGTCACGCTGACAACCCTGGGCGGGTTCACGCGCTGGGTCATGCCACAGGGGACGTTGTCACCGGGACGCCGGGCATTGGTGGCAGGCGCCGGATCGGCGGTGGGCATCGTCCTGGGGCTACTCGTCCTCGGCGCCTTCCTGGCGACTCGACCGTGGGGGCCGACGGCGGTGTCGATCGTGCTGATGGTCGTGTGGGTCAACGTGGGCTGGGGAGTGCTCAACTGGCTTCCCATCCGACCGCTCGACGGAGGCCATCTCGTGCTCGCCTTCCTGGATCTCGCCTTCCCCAATCGTGCCGACAGGATCGCCTCGGTGGTCTTCCTGGTGACGACGCTGGCCGCGTTGGGCGCGGCCCTCTACTTCCGCTTCCTCTTCGCGGCCGCTCTCGCCGGGTTCATGGCCTGGGCTGAGATCAGTCGCTACGTAGCTCCCGGCTCGGTGGAGCTACCGGACCGCTTCGACTACGAGGACGGCGAGGCGGCCCCGGCGACGCCCGAAGACCGGGCCGACCCCCCTGAGTGACCGGACCGTAACATTGGCGCCGGTTCCGCCAGAAAGGTATTCGATGGAGTTCGGGTTCAGCGAGAGGGTCGAGGACTACCGGCGCGGCCTCACCGGGTTCATGGAATCCCACGTGTACCCGGCGGAGGCCACCTATCGGCATGAGATGGTCGAGGCCGGTGACCCCAACCATCATCCGGCGGTGCTCGAGGAGCTGAAGACCGAGGCCCGTAAGCGAGGTCTGTGGAACCTCTTCCTCCCCGACGAGTCGGGTCTCAGCGTCCTCGAGTACGCCCCGCTCGCCGAGATCACCGGGCGAAGCCCGGAGCTGGCGCCCGAGGCGCTCAACTGCTCGGCTCCCGACACCGGGAACATGGAGATCCTCCATATGTTCGGCACCGAGGACCAGAAGGAGCGGTGGCTGGCTCCTCTTCTCGACGGGGAGATCCGCTCCTGCTTCGCCATGACGGAGCCGGCGGTAGCCAGCTCCGACGCCACCAACATCTCCACCAGCATCGAGCGAGACGGCGACGAGTACGTGATAACCGGGCGCAAGTGGTTCATCTCGGGAGCCGCCTCGCCCCGCTGCCACATCTCGATCGTCATGGGTGTGACCAACCCCGGAGCGGATCGACACCGTCAGCAGTCGATGGTGCTCGTTCCAATAGGGACTCCGGGGATGGTGATCGAGAGAACACCGACGGTCTTCGGGTATCAGGACCGAGGGGGACATGCTCAGATCAGTTTCGAGGGGGTACGGGTGCCCATCGCCAACCTGCTGGGGGAGGAGGGGGATGGGTTCGCCATCGCCCAGGCGAGGCTGGGTCCCGGTCGGATCCATCACTGCATGCGTGCCATCGGGGCCTCCGAGCGGGCCCTCGAGCTGATGTGTCGGCGCGCTCAGAGCCGTGTGACCTTCGGGAAGCCGCTGTCCGATCAGGGTGTGATCCGAGAGTGGATAGCCGAGTCCCGGATCCGGATCGAGCAGGCCCGGCTGCTGGTCCTGAAGGCCGCCTGGATGATCGATGCCGTGGGCACCAAGGCGGCTCGATCCGAGATCGCCGCCATCAAGGTGGCGGCGCCCGAGTGTCTCAAGTTCGTGTCGGATCGAGCCATCCAGCTCTTCGGGGCAGCCGGGTTCACCGAGGACTGGCCCCTGGCCTCCTTCTATGCCATGGCCCGGTGGCTGCAGATCGCCGACGGCCCCGACGAAGTGCACCGCCGTTCCATCGCCCGCGCCGAGCTCTCCCGTCACGAGCCGGGAGCCCACTTCGAGCCGTGACAGATCCGTTTTCGCGCATCAAATGCGCGCCATAGCGCGCCTTTGATGCGCGAAAACGAGGCTTCCGACTTATGAGGCTCTGCGGATCTCCTCCAGCCAGCGGCGGCGGATGGAGCGGCGTTCCGTGGGCGTGTGGCCACCCCAGATCCCCTCACTCTGGTTGGTCTCCACTGCCCAGGTGAGGCACTCACCGGCCACCGGGCAGGTGGCACACACGGCCTTGGCCGCTGAGATCGCCCCGATGTCGGCAGGATCCGGGAAGAAGTCCGTGGCGCTGTCGACGCAAGCCGCCGCCTCGCGCCAATTCTCGATGTCGAGGTCGTGCTCTTCGGCAGTCATGTCGACCCTCCTTGGTGAGGAACCCATCCAACGCCCGGGCTCGGGGTTTCGTTCCCGGGAATGCAACGGGTTCACAGACCGTTCACACCGGTGATGAGATTCGAGGTCACCTTCGATTATCTATGCCCCTTCGCCCGTAACGCCAACGAAGCCATCGTGAACGGACTCGATCTGGGGCGTGACTGGGAGGTGACGTTCCGCCCGTTCTCTCTCGCCCAGGTGCACGTCGAGCCGGGGGAGCCCGATGTGTTCGACGATCCTAACGCCTCCGGTGTTCGGGCCCTGCATTGGGGGCTGGCGGTTCGTGACTCTGATCCGAAGCGGTTCCTCGCCGCTCATTCGGCGCTGTTCGCCGCCCGCCACGACGACGGGCTGGACGTCGGCGACGAGGAGGTCGTGCGTGCCGCCGTCGCCTCGGCGGGGGTGGATGTCGAGGCCATGTCCGAGGTGGTCGCCTCCGGTGGCCCGGCGAGGACTCTGGCCGATGAGCACTCGGAGGCAGTCGACCGTTGGGGCGTGTTCGGTGTGCCGACGTTCGTCATGGATGACGTGGGCACCTTCGTGCGTTTCATGAGCCGGGGAGACACCGAGGATCTCGAGCGAGTACTCGCCATCCTCGGCTGGCACGACCTCAACGAGTTCAAGCGGACTCGCGTACCGCGCTGACAGACGGCTTCCCTTCCTCCCTGCGGGCTCTTGGATCCGCTTGGGGGCTCACCGCCTGTTGGCGGGCTCGTCCCGGTCCGGTCCGGCGTCGGTGGCCAGATGGGCGAGGGCATCCCCGGGGGCGACGAGCGGGTTGAGGCTGCGGGCGATCACCCAACCCCCCACCCCTGCCCGGATACGGGTGGGTCGGACACCGAACGAGTCGGCGATGGAGCCGATCACGTCGCCGGCTGTGACCTCCTGGCCGAGGTCTATCTCCATGTTGAGGATCCCGCCCCGGCGCGAACGCACCCAGGTAGTCCGGCGGACGGTTTGAATCGACGCGGGTGGAGGCACCTCCCAATCACCCATTCCCAGGGAACCGAGGACCCGGAGGACACCGTCGACCCCGGCGGCGATGGCGACCTCGTCGAAACGATGAGCCTGCCCCGCTTCATACAGGAGCACGCGGATCCCGCGTTCGTTGGCAGCCTGCCGGAGGGAGCCGTCGCGCAGGCGGGCGTGGATGGCGAAGGGAGCGCCGAACGCCCTGGCCAGGGCAAGTGTGTCCTCCTCGTCCAGATCTGCCCTGACCTGAGGGAGGTTGATCCGGTGGTTGGTGGCGGTGTGCAAGTCGATTCCCACCGAGCACTGGGCCACGACCTCGCTCATGAAGAGCCCGGCCAGCCGGGTGGCGAGTGAACCGCGCCGTGACCCCGGGAAGGAGCGGTTGAGGTCGCGGCGGTCGGGGAGATAGCGGGATTCGTTGAGGAACCCGAAGACGTTGACGATCGGTACCGCCAGGATGGCACCGTACAGGCGCCGGGCCTCGACTCGCTGCAGCACCCGACGGATGATCTCGATCCCGTTCAGCTCGTCGCCGTGTATGGCGGCGGAGAGCCACACGTGCGGTCCGGCATAACGGCCGTTGACCACTGCCACCGGCAGAGAGGCCTCGGTGCCGGTGGGAAGCCGCGCGAACGGCAACTCGAAGCGGGAGGTTCGGCCCGGCTGCACCGTGACGTCTCCCACGGTGATCGGGACGTTGCGATGCGACTCAGCCCTGGATGCGGTCACGGGTCCGTCCGGGACGTGCGTTCTGCTCGACGAAATGGATGACCCGGCCGGCGATGTCCAGCCCGCTGGCCTCCTCGATTCCCTCCAGCCCGGGTGAGGAGTTCACCTCCAGCACCAGGGGGCCATGGTTCGACTGCACCATGTCGACACCGCACACGTTGAGGCCCATGGTCTTGGCGGCCTTCACGGCGGTGGCCCGTTCGATCGTCGTAAGCCGGATCCTCTCCGCCGAGCCGCCCCGATGCAGGTTGGATCGGAAATCCCCGGGAGCCCCCTGGCGACGCATCGCCGCCACCACCTTGCCTCCGATCACGAAGGCCCGGATGTCGGCCCCCCTCGCCTCCGTGATGAACTCCTGGACGAGGAAGTTGGCATCGAGCTGCCGGAAGGCTCCGATGACCGATTCCGCGGCCTTCTTCGTCTCGGCCAGCACCACACCCAGCCCCTGGGTTCCCTCGAGCAGCTTCACCACCACAGGGGCTCCTCCCACCACCTCTAGGAGGCCCTCGATGTCCTGGGTGCTGTGGGCGAACCCGGTGACCGGGAGGCCCACACCCGCCCGGGCGAGCAGCTGGATCGAACGGAGCTTGTCACGGGACCGGCTGATCGCCTGGCTGGTGACGAGCGAGTAGACATCCATCATCTCGAACTGGCGGACGACGGCGGTTCCGTAGAACGTGTAGGTGGCCCCGATGCGCGGAATGACGGCATCGAAACGGAGCTCCTCGCCCCGATAGCGAACCTTGGGTCTGGCTGATGTTATGTCCATGTAGCAACGCAGATAGTCGATCACGCGCACCTCGTGGCCGGCGTCTCGGGCCGCCTCCACCAGCCGGCTGGTCGAGTACAGGGAGGACTTGCGGGAGAGGATGCCGATGTGCATCAGGCCGCTCCCTCGGGACGTCCACCCAGATAGGATCGGCCCGGATCGATCAGGAAGCGTTTCCCGAGCGCCTTGCGACCCAGGAGCATCCGGAATCCCATCTCGTCGCGTCGGGTGAGGTTGATCTCCGCTTCCCAGGAAACGTCGGCCCAGTTGAGCCGGGCCAGGATCACCGGCCGCATCTCGGTTCGACCTCCGGGGTTGCGCACGTGTCGCTCGTCTATCACCTCGGCCACCACCGAAACGCTGTTGTCCCGAGAGCGTTGCCGGGGGTGGATGTCGAATCTGACCATGGTCTTACCGTCGGCCGAGTACCGCTTCAGTCCGAATGCATGCAGCGACGATGAGGCGGCGCCCGTGTCCACCTTCGCCTTGATCTCACTGACGCCCAGGTCGGGGAGGGCGATCCACTCTCGCCATCCCATGGTCCGTTCGGTCACGTACCGGCTCCGGAAGCCACCCGGGCGGCGAGCCAGGTTGTGAGGGGGACGGCGGCCACGAGGCCGATCGACCCCACCAGGGTCCGGAATATCTCCACTGCCACCACCTCCGAGTTCGCTACGATACCGAGCGGGAGCTCCGAGAGGGTGAAGAGGAGCAGCAGGGGCATGGCCGCCCCTGCATAGGCGAGCAGAAGCGTGTTGACGGTCGAAGCGATATGGTCCCGGCCCACCTTCAGGCCGCTTCTGAACAGGTCGCCCGTCGGGGATCGGGGACTGAGGCGCTTCAACTCGAAGACCGTCGAGGCCTGTGTGACCGTGACATCGTCCAACGCTCCGATGGCACCCAAGACCGCCCCGGCCAGTATCAGACCGCGGATCTCGAGGCCGTCGACGAATGTGAGGAAGAAGGCCTCCTCCGATCCGAAGCCGGAGAACCGGGCGAGGGAGGTCACAACCGCCGACAGCGCCAGCGTCACCGCCAGCGCCCCGAATGTGCCGATGGCAGCCACATGGGTGAGGGGATTCCAGCCGTGGGCCAGGTAGAGAGCGAGGAGGGCGATGGCGGACCCTCCCACCGCCGCCACCAGCACCGGGGGATGGCCGGCGAGGATGGCGGGGGCGATGAACACCACCAGGACGACGACGGAGGCGGCCAGGCCCGCCAACGCCGCCAGGCCGCGAAGACGGCCCAGCCCGACGACGGCCAGGGCGAAGAGCGCGGCCAGCGCCCACAGGACCGGTCGCCGCTCACGGTCGGCGTACTGGAAGCGGAAGCGGGCTTCGGCCTCGGGTACGACGTTCAGCACCACCCGGTCGCCGGGAGCGAATCGAGGCGCCGCCGAGGAGATCTCGAACTCCTGGCTGGCCACCGACCCGGCCTCGTCGCCGGTGAGGACCAGGAAGTTCACGCGATGGCAGGAGAGATCGGCGGCGAACGAGCAGGCGCCGTCGGCGGAGGCCGTCACCTCGGCCTCCACGACCTGGGAGGTGAGCCCCAGCTCCGAGCCGTCGAAGATGGGTTCGGCCCGCGGCCACAACCACGCCAGCGCAACCGCGGTCACGACCGCGAGGGCGAGGATGGTCGACGTCAACCAGTTGGCGCTGAGCCGACGGTCGCTCCCCAAGAGCCGATCGAGGTCGGAGTGTCCTGTTGCCATTTCGCCCGCAGGCTAGGGCGCCCCGGGTGATTCGCCCGCTTCGTCATGCGGTACGGTCTGGCGATGTTCGATGTCCTCGCAGCCCGCGCCCGGTTCCCTGCCCTCTCCCGGACCCATCGGGGAGGCCCGGTCGCCTACTTCGATGGTCCCGGCGGAACCCAGGTGCCCGATGCGGTCATCGCCGCCATGGCCGATGTGTTCGAGCGCGGCGTCTCCAATCTGGGTGGCCCGTTCGACTCGTCGGCGCTGGCCGGGAGCGTCACCGAGAACGCCCGACACGCCGTAGCCGACCTCTTCGGTGCCGGGGACACCGAGGAGATCGTCTTCGGCCAGAACATGACGTCGCTCACCTTCGCCGTGTCTCGGGCTTTAGCTCGCACCTGGAAGCCGGGGGATCGTATCGTCGTTACGAGCCTCGACCACGATGCCAACGTCACTCCCTGGAGACTGGCGGCTGCCGACAGGGGGGTGGCGGTCGACGTGGCCCGATTCGATTCCGCCAGTTTCCGCCTCCCGCCAACCGCCGTCGCCGAGCTCCTCACGGACCGGACGCGGCTGGTGGCGGTGACCCACGCCTCCAATGCCGTGGGGACGATCCCCGACGTGGCCGCCATCGCCGCCGCCGCCCGGCAGGTGGGGGCGATTACCTACGTCGATGCGGTCCATTACGCCCCCCATGGGGTGGTGGACGTGGTCGCCTTGGGCGTCGACTTCCTGGTGGCCTCCGCCTACAAGTTCCATGGACCCCACGTCGGGGCCCTCTATGGTCGGCGGGAGTTGCTGGAGGAGCTCACGGCCTACAAGGTACGCCCCGCCCCCGACCGGGGGGCGGGGAAGTGGGAGACGGGGACACAGAGCTTCGAGTCGCTGGCCGGGGTCACGGCCTCCATCGACTATCTCGCCTCGCTGGGAGAAGGTGACGATCGACGCGAGCGGCTCATCCAGGGTCATCGCCGGGTGGCGGGGCACATGCGATCGCTGATGGAGACCTTCCTGGCGGGTCTCGGCGACCATGTCACCCTCCACGGTATCCCGTCGATCGAGGGACGCACCCCCACCTTCGCCTTGACAGTGTCGGGGGTCACCCCGGCGCAGGCGGCCGGTCGTCTCGCCGATGTCGGGCTATTGGTGTGGAGCGGTCACTACTACGCCGTCGAGCCGATGGCCCAATTGGGGTTGGGAGAGGGTGCGGTGCGGATCGGCTTCGTGCATACCACTACCCACGACGAGGTCGATCGGCTGCTGGAAGCACTGGAATCACTGCGTTCCTGAGGAAAGTCTCCGTCTGGAGCCTATACTTAACCTGAGTCTTGACGTATGAAGTTTCCTGGTCTAGTATCTGTGGCATATGGACCGCCATGCGAGAAGTAAGCGACCAAGGAGGTAGCACCGATGTTGCTGCGGTTTGATCCCTTCGCCGAGCTCGATCGAGTCAGTCGCCGCCTGGAGCAGCCCACCGGGCTGGGGGCGGCAGACGCCTATCGACACGACGACGCCTTCGTCATCCACCTCGACCTGCCCGGCTTCGATTCGGAGGCCATTGACATGACGGTGGAGAAGGACTCCCTGACCGTGTCGGCCGAACGCCGCTGGGAGCCGTCCGAGGACGTTCAGGTGGTGATGCAGGAGCGTCCGGTGGGGACCTTCACCCGACGCTTCTTCCTGGGTGAGGCCCTCGATACCGAGGCGATCGAGGCCGGTTACGACCAGGGCGTGCTGACCATTCGCATCCCGGTCCGGGAGACGGCCAAGCCCCGCAAGATCACCGTGGGCAACGCCGATCGCGCTCTCACCGGCTGAAGGTCGGTGACGAAGGCCCCACCGCCGCGGCCGGCGGTGGGGCCTTCGTCGTTTTCGGTTCTCGGTGCCGACGACCGATGACCACTCTCTGTCAAGAACAGGGGCGAAGCGAATTACCCTCTGTCCCGTGGGTACAGAGTACGGCTTCTCCACCCGGGCGATTCATGCGGGTCAGAGACCGGATCCCGAGACGGGAGCCCGGGCGATGCCCATCTACGCCACCACCAGCTACGTGTTCGAGGATGCCACCGAGGCGGCCGATCTGTTCGCTCTCCAGACCTACGGCAACATCTACACCCGGATCGGCAACCCCACCACCGCCGCCTTCGAGGAGCGAATGGCTTCCCTGGAGGGTGGGTTGGGTGCCCTGGCCACGGCCTCCGGTCAAGCCGCCCAGCTCGTCTCCATCCTCACGCTGTGCAGCCAGGGCGACGAGATCGTGGCCGCCAACAACCTCTACGGGGGCACCTATACCCAGTTCGACGTGACATTGCGCAAGATGGGTATCGACGTCACGTTCGTCGATCCCTCCGACCTCGATGCGGTTGCCGCCGCCATCGGTGACGACACCAAGCTCCTGTACGGCGAGACGATCGGCAACCCGCGGGCGGACGTTCTCGACATCGCCGCCTTCGCCGACCTTGCCCACTCCCGCGACATTCCCCTCGTCATCGACAACACCTTCGCCACGCCTTACTTGTGCCGGCCGATCGACCACGGCGCCGACATCGTCGTGCACTCGGCCACCAAGTTCATCGGCGGGCATGGTGTGGTGATCGGCGGCGTCATCGTCGAGAGCGGCCGCTTCCCCTTCGACAACGGGAGGTTCCCGGCCATCGTCGAGCCATCTCCGGCCTACCACGGGCTGCGGTTCTGGGAGAACTTCCGGGAGTTCGCCTACCTGACCAAGGCCCGGACCGAGCTGCTGCGTGATCTGGGGCCGGCCCTGTCGCCGTTCAACAGCTTCATCATGCTGCTGGGTCTGGAGACACTTCCGCTACGCATGCAGCGCCACGTCGAGAACGCCGCCGCCGTGGCCCGGTACCTCTCGGACCATCCCGCCGTAGCCTGGGTGAGCTATCCCATATTCGACGACAGTCCCACCCGTCATCTGGCGGAGCGCTTTACCCCCGCCGGACCGGGCGCCGTCTTCACCTTCGGCGTCGCCGGAGGCTACGAGGCGGGAGTGAAGTTCATCGAGGGGGTCGAGCTGGCCAGCCATCTGGCCAACGTGGGCGATGCCAAGACCCTGGTGATCCACCCGGCGTCGACCACCCATCAGCAGGTCCCGGAGGAGGAGAGGGCGGCTGCAGGGGTGGGCGAGGACATGATCCGCATCTCGGTGGGCCTGGAGGACATCGACGACATCGTCGACGACCTGGACAGAGGGCTGGGAGGGTCCCGATGACGGTCGTCACCGAAGCCTCCCCTCGAGATCGGCTCCGCATGATCTCCCAGGCGCGCTCCGCCGCACTGGTAGGCGTCTCGGCCAATCCCCTCCGTTCCTCCAACTTCGTGGCGACCTATCTGACGCGCACCGACCTGCGCATCTACCCGGTCAACCCCAACTACGAGGAAGTCCTGGGGTTGAAGAGCTACCCCACGCTCGCCGATCTCCCCGAGATTCCCGATATCGTCGACTGCTTCCGACGCCCCGAGGATCTGCCCGGCGTCGTCGAGGAGGCGATCGCGGTGGGCGCCAGGGTGGTGTGGTTCCAGCTCGGCCTCCGCAACGAGGAGGCAGCGGCCCGAGCCGTCGAGGCGGGCCTGGAGGTGGTTCAGGACCGCTGCCTCAAGATCGAGCACGCTCGCTTCGCCGGAGGCCTCCATCTGGCCGGCTTCGACACCGGCGTCATCTCGTCTCGCCGGCGGCGCGACATCTGATCGTCCGGCTCGGTTCTCGGTTGTCGGTCATCAGCATGGCCGACAACCGACGACCCCAGTTCCTCACAGGTTCGGCCGCTCGGTCGGGTTCCCATTGCAGTCGAGTCCCTCGGCGGGCCGATAGGTGGCGAAGACCGAATCCTCCACCTCGCGGCCGTCGTCGTAGGTGCGGAGACGAAAGGTGTCCACGCGGGTGCACAGACGGGCGCTGCTCACCTCCTGTCCGACCTGCTCCACCTCCACGGACTTGGTCGAGTAGATCGACACCGTTATGGACGTGTCGGTGTAGGACGTCCAGATCAATGCCGGGTGATCGGTCGTGTTCTCGAACTCGAGGTCGGGTAGCGGCCACGAGATGGTGGCCTCCCTCCCGTAGGGGTATCGACTGAAGTAGATCGAGTGGCTCTGGTAGTCGACGAAGTCGAAACCGGCGAAGAAGGCAGCGTTGAACATGGTGGTGGCGAACTGCGACACCCCGCCTCCCACCGTGGGCACCAGATGCCCCGAGAGGATCGTCCCGGCCGGGACGAAGCCCTTGTCCCGGGTTCGCTCTCCGACGTGCTCGTTGAGGGAAACGGATTCACCCGGGGTGAGATAGATCCCCCGCACCAGATCGGCGAAGCGCTGGATGTTGGATACGCGTGCCTCGCAGCAGTTGTGCTCGGTGGTGAACTCGGCCACCTTCTCCACGACACCCTCTCCTGCCGCCCACTCGATTCGACGCGGGTCGTCGGTCTCTCTGGGCTCGACTCTGATGGGGCCGGGCCGGTCGGCCAGTATCGCCGCTGCCACCGTCTCGGCCGCGTCCTCCCGACAGCATTCCACCGGAAGCCGGCCGGCCTCCACCAACACCGGCTCGTCGTCGACCACATCGAAGACCGGGTCGGTTCCGCCGTCCACCAAGTCTCCGAACAGGTGCTCGATCAGGCGCTGGAGTGAGTCGAGGTCGAAGGCGGGGTCGGGCACACCATCCCTGTTGTCCACATCGAGCCTCACCCTCAGGGCGGAGGCCGTGAGAGACCGCTCCTCGTCCGCCACCCGAAGGGTGGCACCACCCTCGGTGAGGGCGTTGAGATGGTCCGCCACTTCCTGGAGCTCGCTGTCGTCGACGACGGGAGGAAGGGGCGCTGTCGTCGCCTCCACCTCCAGGGGACTCCCCATGTCGACCTGGTCGGCGAGGCGGGCGACGATGGCTTCCTCGTCGACGCGGAGTCCATCGGTTCCGGGTCGCACTACGAGTTCCTGATCGGAGCCGAGGACGAGGCGGGGCTCCATCGGCTCCTCGACCACCAGGCCCTCGAAGGATGCCACGAGGTCGGCCGCCTTCTGCCGGTCGAAGGTGAGGGCGTAGCCCACCGTGCTCTCGTTGGTGAACGAGGCCAGCCACCTGCGTATGCGATCGAAGGTCGTGCCCTCCTTGCCTGCAACGAGGGCGCGACGTTCCAGGTCCTGTTCGTCGAGGGAGATCCCCAGTTCCCTCGCCTCCAGGACACGGGGTCCGTCGGGTAGATCTATCCGCACAGACCGCGCCTCCACCTCGCCCACTATGCGGGCGATCACTTCTCCCAGCTGGGTGGTGCTCATGGCGCCGGCGCGCTCGCCATCGATGACCAACCCGCGGATCGTGGTGGGCTCGCCACGCGTGTCGAGCGCATAGGCACCCGCCACGCCGGCCACGAGGGTGGCCGCGAGCACGAGGATCCCTATGAGAACACGTCTCATCACACGCCAGCGCGAGTCTGCAGGCATCCCGGGATGCTATTGAGGGCTCCGCGTCAAAGTGGCAATTCCCCGCCCGGCCCGTCTCACTGGCTACCCTCGGGGGCCGACCACCGCCGCGTGATGGGCAACAAGAGACAGGGACAGTCACGCGGTGGGTTGCGCTGGACAGGGCGACGACATGACAGTCGGACGGCACCGCCCGGCGGGGCTGGGAAGGGCCATGGGTCCGCCCTCTCGGGAGGGCCGTCGGGCCCGGTGTGTCCCGTATCCGAGGAGACGAGCCACATGCGAGCCGGAACGGCTTCCCAGCACGAGAGGTTGATGCGCCTCTTCCGCCGCCACGCCGACAGGTCCACCGACGCCGGGCTGACCGGCATCCACTTCACGGGGGTGGGTGATGGGTCGGTGATCCGCATCGGCGATCGGCCGGTAGCCAACTTCGGCAACTGCTCCTATCTGGGGCTGGCAGTGGACGACCGCTTGAAGTCGGCCGCGACCCGGGCGGTGGCGGTCTTCGGGCCCCTCTACTCGTCATCGCAGGTCTACGCCTCCATCGACCTCTACGAGCAGCTCGAGGAACGTTTCGCCGCCATGACGGATGCGCCCGGCGTCGTCCTCCCCGCCACCACGACGCTGGGTCATCTCTCGTGCCTCCCGACCCTCGTCGGCGACGGCGACGCCGTTGTGCTGGACTCGCATTCACATGCTTCCCTTCAGCTGACGGTGCAAGTGCTGGCGGGTCGGGGGATCCCGGTGCGCTCTGTTGCCCACAACGACACCGACGCCCTCCACACGGCCGTCGCGGAGATGTCTGGGCGACATCGACGGATCTGGTACCTGGCCGACGGTGTGTACTCCATGTTCGGTGACTTGGCCCCGCTGGGCCACATCTCCGACTTGATGGAGTCGTTCGAGAACCTCCACGTCTACTTCGACGACGCCCACGGGTTCTCCTGGGTCGGTCTCCACGGCCGGGGATATGTGCTGTCTGGCATGCCGTGGAACGAGCGGATGGTGGTGGCGGTGGGTTTGGCCAAGTCGTTCGGTAGCGGCGGGGCGGCGCTCTTCTTCGGTGACGCCGATGCGGCGACCACCGTACGGCAGCTCGGGGGGCCGATGACCTTCTCCGGGCCCATCCACCCGCCCACCCTGGGGGCGGCGGTGGCGGCGGCGGACATCCACCTCTCCGAGGAGCACACCGAGTTGAGCGAGCGGATGGCAACCCAGATCGACCTCGTGACCACCCTCCTCGCTGCTCACCGGCTCCCGGTGGTGTCCTGGGCGCGAACGCCCATCTGGCTGATTCGGGTGGGAGATTTCGACAAGGTGCTCGAGATAGCGGCGCGGGTCCTCGACGACGGCCACTATGTCAACGTTTCGGCCTTCCCGGCGGTCCCGGTGGGGATGGCCGGGCTCCGATTCACGCACACGCTCCGCAACACCACCGAGCAGATCACGGCCATGCTCGAGAGTCTCACCCACCACTTCACCGAGGTGATCGGCCCACCCGAGTCGGTGGTCGACCTGACCGAGATCGAGCAGGCTCCCGATGTGATCCTCGATCCCCACCCCATCGATTAGCTCTTCATTTGATCGGCACCCGAGCCGATCAAGAACGGGTGATTGCAAGAGGACCGACGCGTGGTCTGAGAGCGTTCGTGTTGGTGGCCATCACCCTCGTGGCCGGTGCGGCCGCCGTCACGGCGATCTGGCCGGACACGGGCGACAACCTGGGGATCCCCTTCATGCTGGTGGGATACCTCGTGAGTGCGTGGCTCTTCACCCGAGGCTCGAGTGCCTACGAGGGGCGGGAACGACTGGCCTGGAGGCTGATGGGCATCGCCTTCCTGGTAGTCGCGGCCGGTCTCCTTTCCTTCGCCCTGGCATTCGCCGCCGGATACGACATCCCCGCCTTCGGCCCGCTGGACATCTTCTTCATCGTCGCCTACATCGCCACCCTGACCGGCCTCTGGATCCTGCCGCATCTCCAGGGAGGCTCGATCCGGCGGATGCGCATCGTTCTCGATGGCCTGGTGGGATCGGTGTCGCTGGCCATCGTCACCTGGGAATGGTTCCTGCGCGGCATCCTCGACCGGGTCCAGGACCTCTCACCATTCGAGGTGATCATCGGCACCGCCTATCCGCTCATAGACGTCGCCACCCTCGTGGTCGTAACGGTTGTGACCCTCCGCCGCAGCACCCTGCGCTTCGATCCCCGGGTACTGCTGATTGGGGCGGGTTTCGTCGCCCAGGCGGTGGCCGACCTCCTCTACCTGGATCGGGGCCTCGGGCAGTCGTTCAGCGACGCCGATCCGGTCTATCCCCTCTTCCTGCTGGCGATCATCGCCTTTCTCGCCGCCGGGCTCAGCCTCCAGAATCCCCCTCCCGCCCGCGAGTACGCCGAACGGCGCACCCCCTGGTGGTCGATGGTTGCGCCCTACGGGGCCGCCATCGCCCTCATCGGGATGCTGGTGCAGAGAATCGTCGCCGAAACCGGCGACCAGGAGACGATCGAGGTGTTCGTGGGAGCGCTGTTGGTCGTGCTGCTGATCATCATCCGTCAGGGCCTGGCGATCCGCGAGACCCGGGAGCTCGTCGAGCAGCAGCGGTCGGCTCTGGTCTCTTCCATCTCCCATGAGCTGCGGACACCCCTGACCGCCATGGTGGGCTTCCTCGACATCCTCACCGACCCGGACCAGCACATCGAACGGGAAGTGCGGGAAGAGATGATGGGAGTCGTCAACCAGCAGGCGAGCTACATGGCCGGAATCGTCTCCGACCTGGTGATGCTCAACCGGTCCGAGCCCGATCTCCAGCTCAAGCAGAGGCTGGTGGACGTGGAGTCGGTCGTCGGCTCCGCCGTGGCCTCGCTGGATATCGACTCGGGGCCGGGGGTGACCGTCGAGGTCGAGCCGGGCCTCACCGGATTCTTCGATCCCAACCGGATCCAGCAGATCCTGGTGAATCTGCTCACGAACGCGGCTCGCTACGGCGGCCCCAACCGACTGGTGGTGGGCAGGCGGAGCGGCAACGACGTGATCTTCGAGGTCCACGACGACGGCCCCGGCGTCCCCAAGCGCTACGAGGTGATCATCTGGGATCGGTTCGAGCGGGGTTCGCACCGCTACAACGCCGGTGTTCCTGGCTCCGGAATCGGTCTGGCGATCGTGGCGATGCTGGCCCGGGCGCATCAGGGGACGGTGAGCTATCGCCGCTCGGAGAGGCTGGGCGGAGCCTGCTTCAGCATGACTCTCATCGGACGGGCCGACTCGGGCGCGCACGAGCAGCGCCGCGCCCAGCTCGAGCACGCCCGAGGCTGACGGTCGGGCGTGAGAGGGGACGCCCACGGTTCTCGGTTCAACGACAACCGAGAATGGACGACCGCAGACCGAGAACTGCGGACAGGTCCGCCGGACTCTTGACGGATTTCGCGATCGCGCGATAGGATGCCCGTCAGCCATCCGGCCCGGAGGCTTCGACGCCCGGGTAACGGAGCGGCGGTAGGCTCACCGGCGGGAGCCGGTCGAGTTGAGTGGCGCCGCTTGCGTCACTGCTTGCGCGTGTGTTAGCATGCGCTCTCTGCGTACCCCGTCTGCCATCAGGCTCGCCCATTTCGTCGGCTCTCAAGGAGGCTCCTTTGGCTTCGCGCGTCGCTGAACGTCTCTCGTTTGGCAAGATTCCCGAGGTCCTGCCGTTGCCGGACCTGCTCGCCGTCCAGCACGACTCCTTCCAGTGGTTCCTCGACGAGGGACTGAAGGAGATCTTCGACGAGATCAGCCCGATCGAGGACTTCACCGGTTCGCTGGCCCTCGAGCTGGCCGATCATCGCTTCGGCGACGAGACGATGAGCATCGAGGAGTGCAAGGAGCGCGACGCCAACTACGCCAAGCCCCTCTTTGTCACCGCCCGCTTCATGAACAAGTCCACCGGTGAGATCAAGGAGCAGCAGGTGTTCCTGGGGGACTTCCCGATGATGACCGACAAGGGGGTGTTCATCATCAACGGCACCGAACGGGTCATCGTCTCCCAGCTCGTTCGCTCGCCGGGGGTCTATTTCGACTCGGCCAAGGACAAGACCTCCGACCGAATCATCTACTCGGGCAAGATCATCCCGGGTCGAGGAGCATGGCTCGAGTTCGACACCGACAAGCGCGACACGATCGGTGTCCGTGTCGACCGCAAGCGCCGTCAGTACGTGTCGGCATTCCTGCGCGCGCTGGGCATCGCGGAGACCGATGAGGAGATCCTCGAGCTGTTCGGCGGCGCCGAGTCGATCCGCAACACGATCGATCGTGACCCGGCCGCCGATCGCGACGAGGCGTTGATCGACCTCTACCGCAAGCTGCGTCCCGGTGAGCCCACCACCGTGGAGTCCGCCCGCGGCCTCATCCAGACTCTGTTCCGCAACCCCAAACGCTACGACCTCACCCGGGTCGGACGCTACAAGGTGAGCCAGAAGTTCCGTGAGGAGTCGCCCGACGACTACCGGACCGACGGCCTCCAGCTCCTGCGCGACGAGGACATCGTCGACACCATCAAATACCTGGTAGCGCTGCACGCGGGGGAGCGGACATTCGTGACGCATCAGGGGAACGAGATCGACGTGCGTACCGACGACATCGATCACTTCGGGAACCGGCGCATTCGCACCGTCGGCGAGCTCATCCAGAACCAGGTTCGGGTTGGCCTGAGCCGGCTGGAGCGGGTCGTGAAGGAGAGAATGACGACTCAGGATCCCGATGCGATCACCCCACAGAGCCTCATCAACATCCGGCCGGTGACTGCTTCGATCAAGGAGTTCTTCGGCACCAGCCAGCTCAGCCAGTTCATGGACCAACCCAACCCCCTGGCCGGGCTCACCCACCGCCGGCGTCTGTCGGCGCTCGGTCCGGGTGGTCTCAGCCGCGAGCGCGCCGGGTTCGAGGTCCGTGACGTCCATCCGTCTCACTACGGACGCATGTGCCCTATCGAGACACCCGAAGGCCCCAACATCGGCCTGATCGGCTCCCTGGCCACGTTCGCCCGGGTCAATCGGTTCGGCTTCATAGAGACGCCCTACCGCAAGGTCATCGACGGGAAGGTCAGCACCCAGATCGAGTTTCTCACGGCCACCGAGGAGGAGCGTTTCGTCATCGCCCAGGCCAATGCCCCGCTCAACCCCGACGGCTCGTTCCGCAACGAGCGGGTACTGGTGCGGGCCGCCGGAGGCGAGGTCGACACCATCCCCTCCGACCGCGTCGACTACATGGACGTGTCGCCCAAGCAGATCGTCTCGGTGTCGACCGCCCTGATTCCCTTCCTGGAGCACGACGACGCCAACCGGGCCCTGATGGGCTCGAACATGCAGCGCCAGGCGGTCCCCTTGTTGACCGCCGATGCGCCGCTCGTTGGCACCGGTGTGGAGCGACGCGCCGCCCAGGACTCCGGCGACATGGTCGTCTCGCCCATCGATGGTGAGGTGGTCGAGGTGAGTGGACGGGAAATCGTGGTCAAGGAGAAGGGCGCCAACCGCAAGCACACCTTCGTCCTCGACAAGTTCGAACGCTCCAACCAGGGGACCTGCATGAACCAGAAGCCCCTGGTGCGTGAAGGCGACAACGTGAAGGTGGGAGACGTCCTCGCCGACGGCCCCTCCACCGAGGACGGGGAGCTCGCCCTCGGGCGCAACCTGCTGGTGGCGTTCATGCCCTGGCAGGGT